>NZ_BAAAQX010000004.1:0-507041 GCF_039531895.1 Nonomuraea monospora | reverse complement strand
CGGCAGGGCTGAACGTTCTGCGGCGATGCGACCGCTCCCTCGACGACATCGAAGCCGTCATGCTCGCCGAGGTCGGCGGTCCGGACCGGGTGGCACTCGCGGAGACGCTCACGCTGTGCGCCCGGGCACTCCACCCGGACGCGCACGCCCTGAGCCCGGCCCAAGCCCCGGACCTCCAAGGCCCCGGACCGTCCTGTCCGTCCCGGTTACCCTGAGCGGCTTTCAGCGGTCTTCAGCTTCTCGTTCGCCGGCGGTTGTGCGCACTGATCACGGCTCCTCGCGCAGGCGCCTGGCCATCATGTCGCTGACCGGGACGGTGGTGGGCAGTTGGGGCTCGTCGAAGTAGCGGGCCTTGTACCGGCGCAGCAGTGACTCCCCGTGCTCGGGCCAGGAGAAGTGCTTCTTCTTGAGGAGTTTGCCGAAGACGACGCCGGCGTTGTCCGGGTCGGGGTCGGTCAGGAGTTTGATGGCGGCGGGGGAGATGTCGTCGCCGCGGAGGTAGGAGGTCAGGGTTTCGCGGTAGCGGCGCCGGTTGATCAGGCTGGGGTCGGCGAAGAGTTCCTGCAGGAGACCGAACTCGAGGTAGAAGCTGATGCCGGTTTCCGGGTCGAAATGGATGGCCACCGTTTCGGCGTCCAGCATGTCACCGGGAAGGGTGTAAGCGGGCAACGGGGAGGTGTTGCCGGGCTGGGCCCGATCCGTGCAGGCCCGCATGAAGGCGTCGTATCGCGAGGCCACGTCCGCTCCCGGGACGACGATGTATTCGGCGCCGTACAGGTCGATGAAGACCTCTCGCTGTTCGGTGAGCAAGCGGCGTGCGGTGGCGAGCTTGTCCGGGTTGCGGAAGACCAGCTTGGGGTTGCGCAGGCCGAGCTCCGCCGCCTGAGTGAGAAGTCGGTCGCGGGCGTCGGCGGGGAAGAGGCTGATGTTCGCGCTGACCAGCCAGTCCTCGCCGAGCGGCACCAGCCGGCAGATGAGGAACATGCCCTCTTTGACGGGACGGAAGGCGGACTCGCCCATGTTGGACCGGACGCGGTAGGTGAGCTCGTCGATGAGGTTGAACAGGATCACGGCGTCCTGGTCCTTGCCCCGGACCTCGAAGATGCCTTCGACCACGTCCCTCCAGCCGAGGATCATCTCCCGCTCCTGCGGGCTCAGGCGGGGATGGGCGCGCAGGAAGCGGTCGATGACCGTGTCGCCGGAGGCCAGCCGCCGCTGCAGGACGAAGTGGTCGATGATCATGCTCGCGGCTGCCTCGCCGTCGGCGAGACCTTCTGGGTCGCTCTGCTCGAAGGCCTCGTTGAGCTCGCGGGCGAGCCGGGGTGACAGGGCGAAGTCGATCAGCTGACCCTTGAGGGCCGCGGCCTGCTCCATGACGTCCATGACGGCGCCGTTTCTTCTCCGGGCTTGTTCGGTTACCGGCCCACGGACATTCGATTGCTTCCCCGTCCGGTAGATCGGGGAACATGCGGGCCGAGCGTCGAGACTACCTCGATGATCACAAGGAAGTCCGCGACTTCAGGTCAGCCATCAGCTCACCGAGTACGAGCTCCTCCTCGACCCGCACACCCCGTCGCGCCATCACCACGGACAGCTCCGGATCCCAGGGGGTCGGCCCGTTCATGGACCGCGAAGGCGATGGCGATCCCGCCCCAGCCGAAGTCCCCGTGGTAGGCGAACGTCGCACCACCGGCCGCGACTACCACCGGGTTCTCGCAGATCCTGACCAGGTTCGAGCGCAGTGGTGCTTCGTGGCGGAGAAGCTGGCGCAGGGTCAGCACGCATGGCTCGCCCGCCGCCCTGGCCGCGCTGAGCATGCGTCCGGTAGGGGAGTGGTCGTCACCAGCCAGCCCCAGGCAGAGCACGAGGGAGGACAGGTCGTCGAGGTGCACGCCGACCGCGGCCCAGGCCGAGCGGCGGGCGTCCGCGCCGCCTTCGCCCGCGTACGGCAGGCCGGACAGAGCGCGCGCCGCGGACAGGGCGAGGGTCGCCAGCGGGCGTCCTTCGTCCAGCGCGTGGGCGTCCGCGCAGGTCTCGGCGGCGAGCCGGACGTGGCCGCGAGCCTTCTGACCAGGCCGGTGGACTCCAGCCACGATCGCCACCCGGACAGTTCGGGCCGCTGGGAGATGAGGGCGTCGAGCTTGGCGAAGGCCCGTCTCCAGTCCGCTGCCTGTGCGGCCTTCTCCCCCGTCAGGTCCCGGATCGGGCCACGCAGCCGGATGACGGCCTCGCGCAGCCCGTCCGCGGCGATGCCGCCCACTCACCAGATGCGATCCACCTCGTCCAAGGAGACCGACAGGGAGGACCCGGCCCCCGCGCGGCGGCCGAGCAGCACCTCGGCCGCGCGGCGCTGTGCGGGGGTCGCCGTCGCGAGCGTCACCGTTCCTGTCAGCGGTTTGCCCTGTTCCAGGCGGCGGCGTGCCCGGTCGACCAGCCAGGCGGTCGCGTGGCCGCCCAGCAGCCGCCCCAGCCGCTCGCTCGCACCGCTTTCTGCCGTGGAGCCGTTCGGGAAAGAGCGCACGGCCACATCACGCAGAAGGCGTGGAGACGGTACGAACCGCCACCAGACGTACGTCACCGAGCGGTCGCCGCCGCGACGACCGCTCGGTGAGCGCGCGAATGGCCTGAGGCTGGGCAGAGACGGTTCCGCTCTGCGCGAAGCCGACAGAACTCGAACGCGCCATCGACCTATGGTGAGGTATGGCCTCATCCCTGTCGTCGCGTCCAGCGATCAACCGGACCGCCCCCGAGCCGTCCCCGGCTCGCGAGCCGCTGTGGCGGCAGGTGCTCGGTGAGTGCTTGAGAGGGCTTCGCCATGAGCGGGGCGAGAAGCTGAGCGAGACGGCAAGCCGCGCCGGAGTCTCGCCGCAATATCTCTCCGAGATCGAACGAGGCGTCAAGGAGCCGTCGAGCGAGATGATCGCCGCGGTCGCCGGGGCGCTGGATGTGACCCTGGTCGATCTGACCCTCGCCGTCGCCGAGAGTTTGCGGCCTGCTCAGCAGGGCGCGTCGAGAGGCGCCACCTGCTCGGCGGCGTACGCTCTGGCCGCGTAGCGCGGCTTGCCGGGGTCGTCCACGGGCTATGAACGCTCCTCGATGATCTGATCGATGAGCCCGTACTCCATGGCCGCGGTAGCGGTGAACACGCGATCGTGATCGGTGTCGGCGCGCAGGGTCTCGACCGTCTGGCCGGTGTGCCGTGAAAGGATGCGCTCGATGTCCGCCCGGACACGTACGACCTCGTCGGCCTGCAGGATGAGATCGGGGATCGCTCCGCGCCCCTGGGCCGCCGGCTGGTGCAGGATGATCCGTGCGTGCGGGAGAGCGGCACGCTTGCCTTCGGCGCCCGCGGCGAGAAGCACGGCGCCCACCGCGACGGCCTGTCCCACACAGGTCGTCGAGACCCGCGGGCGGATGTGGCGCATGGTGTCGTAGATCGCGAGCATCGCGCTCGGGTCTCCGCCTTCGCAGTTGATGTAGAACTGGATCTCCGCGTCGGGGTTGTCCGATTCCAGAAAGATCAGCTGCGCGATGAGAGCGTTGGCGACGCCCGCGTCGATCGCGGTGCCCAGGTAGACGATCCGCTCGGTGAGCAGGTGCGAGTAGACATCCATGATCCGCTCGCCGCGAGGGTTCGAGGCGATGACGTTCGGGATCGTGTATGAGGTCACTGGCCGACTCCTTGGGTGACGCCGAATCCGAGCCGTGCGCGGTTCTGTGGCGCGATCTCGTCGAAGTTCTGCACGATGGCGTCGATGAAGCCGTAGTCCAGCGCTTCCTGTGCCGTGTACCAGCGGTCGTGCAGAGAATCCTCGAATATGCGCTCGACAGGCTGGCCTGTGTCCTCGGCGATCAGGCCGAGCACCGTGTCGCGCGTATGCCGAAGGTCGCCGGCCTGCAGTTCGATGTCGACCGCGGTGCCACCGATCCCCGCCGAGCCTTGGTGCATCAGGACTCGCGAGTGCGGCAGAGCGCGGCGCTTCCCACGGGCCCCCGACGACAGCAGGAACTGCCCGGCGCTGTAGGCGATGCCCAGGACGAGGGTCGACACGTCACAGGGGATGAGGCGCATGATGTCGCGGATCGCCAGCATCGACGGGACCGAGCCGCCTGGGGAGTGAATCCACAGGGCGATGTCGGACGACGCGTCCTGCGTGGCGAGTGCCATCAGCTGGGTGGCCAGCAGCGTCCCGTTGTCGTCGTCGAGAGGGCCGTCGAGGACGAGAACACGCTGCTCGTAGAGCTCGCGTCTCATGCGTGGGTTGAACAGCGGAAGGTTCGATTCTTCGCTCATGCGTCCATCTTGTGAGGCGATCCGGACCGGCGTCGACACGATCTGCCTGGGGCAGATCTGCTGTGAGCAGCGAGAGCTTCTGAGCAGGGACAGCGCGATCACCGGAAAGCGCCTACCAGCTCGAACTTGACCTCCTGCCCGGCCCAGAACCCCGCAACCCGGTTCGCTCGCCGCCAGCGGGAGGTGAGCTCATGGATGGGGGAGCTCGACTGCGAGGGCGCGTGTCTGATCGACCATGACGAACGGCGGCTGCTGCTGTTCTGTCACTGCGGCGCCGATCAGAGCTACCGGCTCGCGGCCTTGGCGACGCTCGCCCGTACCTGGCCCGGCTGGCGGGTGGAGTGGGCCTATGACGGCTTTCAGCAGATCAAGGCGGCGGCCGGCCACGCCGCCGACCTCGCCGGGACAGGCCCTCGTGATCCACAGGCGGGTAAATCATGGTGCGACGTGCTGGTCACCGTGATTCACCGGGGTCAGACGCGGGCCCACCTCGTCGACTCGGCCGAGGCGGTCATCCGCAGCGGGGCGAGGAGCCTGGACGACCACCGCTCCGCCTGGCCGGCGATCACCTCCTGCCCCGGCAAGGTCGTCGCCGGCGTCCACCTCGACCTTGATGAGCAGAGCGCCGGCGTCTGGACCACCTCCACGTTGCGCGGCGCCCTGCGGAGCATGGGCCAGGGGTGGCCTGGCTGGCACTGGTCGGACTGGCAGGACCGGTCAGCCGAGCAGGCCCGCCGGGTCGCCGGGGCCCTCACCGTGCCGGAGCCGGACCTCGCGGAGGGCCTGCGTGGCCTCGCAGCGGAGTTCGACAAGCATCAGGATGTGGACTCCGCCACCGAGGCGGCCTCCCTCCTGCTCGCCTTCACCGACCTCCTGCTCGCCGGCGCCAGGGCGTCGGGCCATGAAGCCCACGTCCACAAGGACAACGCCTTCACGCACCGCCCCATGGATCTGACCGGCGAGGAGAAGGCGTTGGTCCACACCGCGATCGCCGGCCTCATGACGTCGCCCCGCTGAACGAAGCCCGCCAAGGTGCAGGAAACCGGCGATGCGGCCAGGCCGAGTTCATGGACGTCATCGAGCCGCGCCGCGTCTGCAGGCGGGCCGGGTGTGCGATGAGGGATCCGCTGGCGGGGCGAACTGTCCTGATCGACACGAGTAAATCGCCGAGTGTATAGTTCGCGCCCGATTGCAAGATCCGTTCTGCTTCCAGGCCGTCTCCGCAAGGAGCGCGTCGAGCTGCGCTCGTCTCGCCGGTCGCTGCTCGCCGATCGGTTCTCGCAGCCACAGTCGCGTACGGCGACGAAGAGACCGACGGCCTGGTCCCTTCCGCCGCAGCGTAGCGATGTCTGCGGTGGAGACTCCAAGCTTGAAAGGCAAGAAGTGAGAGCACGCCCCATCTCTGCTCGGACCGTGCTGGCGGTGCTGACGGCACTGCCGGTCGCGGGTGCGATCCTGTTATCCCCCGGCCATGCCGCCGCCGCTGCGGCGGATCCGCCATGGCCGACCTCGCCGCCCGCCATGATCTGCGGTAATGAGGACGTCTTGACCGGGCCGTCCACCCCGCCCGCGGGGGCCATCACGGTTCCGGCCGGGGACAACGAGAAATTCAGCTTCGGCCAGTCCGGTGCGACGTACTGGTTCGAGCCCGGAGTGCACACGTTCGGCAACGACAGATACGGCCACGTCAACGTGGTGGAGAACACCACTTTCATCGGCGGGCCTGGCGCGATCCTGGACGGTCGCAGGCTCAACAAGTACGCGTTCGTCGGCGACGTCCCGAACGTGACCATCAAGTACCTGACCATCAAGAACTTCGGCTCGGACGACCCTCTCGAGAACCGCAACTTCGATCAGGGAGTCGTCAACCACGACACCGCCCCGAACTGGACGATCTCGTACAACACCATCTCCAACAACGACGGCGCCGGCATCTACATCGGCAGCAACAACGTCGTGTCGTACAACTGCCTGAAGGACAACGGGCAGACCGGTTTCGGCGGTTACCGCCCGCAGGTGGAGAGCGACTCGTCCCAGAAGAACCTCGTCCTCGACCACAACGAGATCGTCGGCAACAACACCGACGACTGGGAGAGCCGGGTCCCGGGGTGCGGTTGCACCGGCGGCGGCAAGTTCTGGGACGTCAACGGCGCACGGGTCACCAACAACTACGTGCACGACAACAAGGGTCCCGGCCTGTGGGCGGACACCAACAACATCGACTTCCTCTTCGAGGGCAACTTCATCGACCACAACGACGGTGAAGGCCTCTGGTACGAGATCAGCTACAACGCCACGATGCGCAACAACACCATCACCCGCAACGCGTGGGTGAGCGGCCGGCGCAACCAGGGCTCGCCCGGCCCGGCCATCTACCTGTCGGAGTCCGGGGGCGACTCTCGCCTGGCCAGCACGGTGAGCGGCGCCGCCGCCATCCGGGTCTACGACAACCTGATCAAGGACAACTTCTCCGGCGTGTCGATATTCGAGAACGCCGACCGCTTCTGCAACTCCAACGGCAACACCAGCTCGGGTTACTGCACGCCGCTGGTCAAGCCGACGCGCATTCCGCAGCCGTACGACAAGACCCACGCCAACCCGATCAACAGCAGCCACCCCTGCTACACCGACATCAAGAACGAGCCGTACCTGACCGACTGCCGCTGGCACGCGAAGAACATCGACGTTCGGAACAACGAGTTCCGCTTCGACAAGACCGTCGTACCGTGCGCCGGCCCGTTCTGCGGCGCGCAGGCGCTGATCGCCGCCGGCGTCGACGACATTCCGTGGTCGCCCTACACCGCCGCGGGCGTGCTGAACGACGTCATGTATAGAAACAACAACAAGTTCCACGACAACGAGTACCACGGCGACTGGCGGTTCGCGAAGGGGTACGGCGACGCGGTCTCCTTCAACTCGTGGCGGGGCGCGCCGTTCAACCAGGACGCCGGCAGCACCTTCGACGGTGACGCGGGCGGAGCGCCGATCGGGTACAGCGACCTGGACGAGGACACCTCCCGGCTGTGGACGTCGCTGGGCAAGTGGCAGGACTGGTACTCGGAGAAGGCCACGCTGTCCACCGACGCGGCCCATGGCGGGAAGTACGGTCTCCGGGTCGAGGTGACCAGTGGGTCCGGGTGGGGAGTGGGGACCAGCAACCACCCGGGCTTCCGGACGACCCCGGGCCCCAAGAAGATCGGCCTGTGGGGCAAGCTCGGATCGGGCACGAATCTCCAGCCGTTCATGAGGGTCAAGTGGCTGAATCGCGCCGAGGAGATCCTGCAGACCGATGACGTCAGGCTTCCCGTGCTCACTGACACCTGGCAGGAGGCGTCCGAGCTCGTCGACGCGCCGGCCGGGACCGCCACGGCCTTGATCACGCTGCACGGCACCGGAAGCACGGGCGACTCGCTGTACCTGGACGACTTCACGGTCGGCCCGCCGTCCGACACTCCGCCCCCGGACGGACCCAACCTCGTGGACGCCGACACCGCCGGGGAGGGGCCGACGGTGGGGAACTGGAAGTCCTGGTACTCCGCCGACGTGGCCGTGTCCACCCAGGAGGCCCATTCCGGCGCCGGCAGCCTGTGCGTCACGATTTCCAGTGGTTCGGGCTGGGGGATCTCCCTGTCCAACTGGCCGGGCTTCACCGCCGAGGCCGGTGGCAAGCGCATCAGCTACTGGGGGCGGCAGGGAGCCGGCGCCGTCACGGGGGTGACCCTCCGGTTGAAGTGGTTCGACGCCGGGCAAGCGCTGTTGAGGACCGATCTGGTGCCTCTGAACGGGTTGACCGCCAGTTGGCAGCAGGCGACCGGCAACGTCACGGCTCCCGACGGGACAGCGACTGTGCAGCTTGAGTTCTACGGAAGCTCGGGCACGGCGAACGACAGCGTGTTCCTCGACGACTTGCGGATCACCAACACCGCGTGATCAGTGGTTGGCGCTGAGAGCGATCTCAGCGCCAACCGACGTGCCGAGCCGAGTCACAGCCTGTCGGCCAGCCGCCGGGCCGCGACCTGGACGATCTCCCACGCGGTGGCGAACGGCGGCGCGTAGGACAGGTCGGACCAGGCCAGGTCGTCAACGGTCGCGCCGTGCCACAAGGCGGTGGCGGCGGCGTCGATGCGTTTGCCCGCGCCGCGCCCGCCGACGATCTGCGCGCCCATCAGCCGCCGATCCGACCGCGCTGCCAGCAACTTCACCGTGATCGGATCGGCCTCGCTCATGTAGCCGCTGGCCGTGCTGCCTTCTGTGATCAGGGATTGCACCTCGATGCCGGCGGCGGCCGCCTCGTGCTCGCTCAGGCCGGTGCGGGCGATCTCCAGGTACGTCGTGCCCACGGCGAAGCGGGTGATCGCGGTGCCGAGGACGCCGCCGAAGCGCAGCACGCCTGGTGTGACGAGGTTGGTGCCGACGATCCGCCCCTGTTTGTTGGCATGGGTGCCGAGCGGCAGGTAGGTCCACGTGCCGGTGAGCCGATGCCGGGTCTCGCAGCAGTCGCCGGCGGCCCAGATGCCGTCGGCCAGGCTTCCGTCCGGCTCGGGCCGCAGGCCGCCGCCTGGGCCGCTCGGCAACTCGGCGAGATCGAGGAAAGCGGTGTTCGGGGTGACCCCCAGCGCGAGCACGACCAGGTCCGCCGGGTGGCGCTCGCCGTCCACCGTGTACGCGCCCCGCACCCGTCCGTCCGCCACGTCCAGCCGCACGACCGGTGAGCCGGTCAGGACCCGCACCCCCGCCTCGTGCAGGCCCTTCTCGATCCGAGCGGACATGTCCGGGTCCAGGGAGCTCATCACCCGCGTGCGGGTGATCACGGTGACCGTGTGGCCACGCCTCCTGGCGGCCTCGGCCATCTCGACGCCGATGTAGCCGCCGCCGGCGACGACCACCCGACCACCGCCTCCGGGCAGTCCGGCGAGCAGGTCCAGCCAGACGGCGCCGTCGGTGAGCGTCTTGACCGGCGCGACCCCGGCATACCGCTGCCCGGTGTCGGGGTCGACGGCCCAGTCAGGCACCATGGCCGACGCGCCGGTCGCGATCACCAGCTCGTCGTAGCCCAGCACCTGCTCGCCGCCGGCATCCCGGTAGGTGACGGTGCGGGCCCGCCGGTCGATCCCCGTCGCGGTGGCGCCGAGCCGCAGGTCGATCCCGGCCTTCCGGTGCTGCTCGGCGGTGCGGGCCACCAGGGAGTCGCTGCTGGACACGTCTCCGGCGACCCAGTACGGGATGCCGCAGGCGGAGTACGACGTATCGCCGGTCGCCTCCAGCGCGGTCACAGCCAGGTTGGTGCCGGCCGCCCGGATCGCCTGGTGCGCCGCGCTCATCCCTGCCGCATCGGCTCCGAGGACCAGCAGGCGGGTGGTGCTCACCGGGTCATGTCAATCGAGGCCATGGCTCGGAGCCTAGCCAGCTCTGGACGAAGGCGTAGCGCCCGGGCCACGCCTATCGGGGAGCCGGCGCCGTGGGTTGCGGCGATCGGGCCGCCGACCTGGAGATCAGTCTGGTGTGCTGTTCGCGCTCGCTGGCCAGTCGTGGAGCCCACACAGGCTCTCCAGCCGGAGCGGACGCGGGCTCCTCCCGGTAGAAGATGTCGATGTCGACCTCTTCGCCGCCCATGACCACGGTGTCCCATGCGTCGCTGATGACCAGGACGCGCAGGGTCTCGGCCGACAGCCGGGCGAGGTGGGCACGCAGGGCGGCGTCGTCGGGGAGGCCGGAGACGCGCTGCGACAGCCGGCCCCGGATGCTCGCGAGCCGGTCCATCAGGGTGTCGAGGTCCGCCGTGACCTGCGCGTCGGAACTCGGAGCGGCGGGCGTGGAAGCGCAGCCCCTGGCGATGTTGTCCTTGATGGCGTGGGTCACGCCGTCCGCGTCGGTCGTGACCATCGCCTGCCAGGCACGGCTCTTGTGCCGGTACTGGAGCATCGCCATCGCCGCCTCGTGGCGGATGAAGTCCGCGTCACGGAAGGCCCGCCCGCGCCAGGCCTGGTTGAGCGACCGGGCCAGGGAGATCGCCGAGGCCAGCCCGCTGTTGAGCCCGCGGCCCGGCCAGAAGTGGATGGCGTTGGCGGCGTCGCCGAGCAGGAAGCCGTAGGTGCCCGGAGCGCTGGACGTCGGGGCGTACAGACGAGCGGTGAACCGCGGCCGCTGCACCATGTCGAGCCGGAAGGCGGTGACGGCGCTGAGGTTGTGCTCGGCCACGCCGAACATCGCCAGCCCTTCCCGCACCCGCCGCCACAGAGCGGACCCCTTGATCAGGGCGGGCAGGAACAAGGTGCCGTGAGTGGAGCAGTGGAAGTCGCCGTCGCCGGTGCGGCCCATCATGCACGGGCTGGCGGCGACGCACTCCTCGAACACGCGACGGACGGGGTCGATGCCGACGACCTCCTCGGCCTCCTCGTCGGTGAGCCGCATGTTGAGGAAGCCCTCACCGCCCAGGGCGTTGAGCAGGTAGCGGTTCTGGGCCACGGTCAGCAGGACCGACATGGCGTCGGGCAGGTCGGACTTGACGCGTAAACCCAGCACGACATCCTGCAGGTGCTTGCCGTCCAGGGAGTAGATCGAGCTGTCGGCGGTGCCGAACTTGCCGGTGAAACGCTCCCGCGTGCGCGAACGGCCGCCCTCGCAGATGGCGAGCACATGGTCCTGTTTCGCGCTGTCGGGATCGAAGCGGGCGGGGACGAGCCTGATGCGGTCGGGCTTCTCGCCTGCCATCTCCAGGAGCGTGTCCTCGATGTAGGAGATGCGGAGGTTGCGCGGGGCGTGTCCCTTGATGGAGTCGGGGCCGGGCGGCCACATCTCCGAGTACGCCCCGGGTTCGAACAGCCGGGCCTGCACCGGGCCGGGGAGGTTCAGGTACTGGCGGCTCTGCACGGTGACGACCTGCTGGCGCCGTACATTGCCCTGATCTTGTCCCTTCCACACCACCCGGGCGCCCTCCTGGGCCCAGCGGCCGTCATAGACGGTGACGACCACCCGTGAGCCCATGAGGTGCTCCAGCAAAAGCGCGAAGCTCAGCCCGACGGGTCCGCCGCCGGAGACGGCCACCCGGAGCACCGGTTCCGGTGTCTGGGGCAGCGGGGACGCGCTGTGGATCGTCGCGGCGTCGTCGGAGGGGAGGAAGCGGAACTGCTCGTCGCCGATCGTGATCAGGTCGCCCTGCTGGAGGACGTGCGAGGTGACGCGCCTGCCGTTGACCAGCGTTCCGTTGCGGCTCCCCAGGTCGTGCAGGACGTGACGCCCTGACTCGTGACGTATCTCGGCGTGGCGGCGCGACGCTCGTTCGCTGGTGAGCACCACGGTGGAGTCCTGCCTGCGGCCGAAGGTGGTCGGCGTGTCGCCGAGCAGGAACTGCCGGTCGGTGAGGGGGCCGTCGTGCCCGACGATGGCAGGGGGCATGATGCCCTCCTTATCGTGACAAGAGACCTGGGTGCACGTCCATCATGCGCGATCAAGGGCGGCCGCGTAAGTGAGAAGTACGCGCATCAGCTCCCGACAGTGAGTAGCAAGCGAGCGGTAGGGAATCGGCAAGCGGAATCGACATCCTTGGAGGTATCAGGGCGAAACGAGCCGATGCACCTGCGGAGGCGATGGACATGACCGGCACCAAGAGGCGAGAGTTCCCGTCCCTGCTCGAAGAGCTCGGGCACGTGCGCCGGTTCGTCGGTGGCGTCGTGGCCGGTCACCCCGCTGAGGATGATGTGATCCTGGCCGTCTCCGAGCTGGCCGCCAACGCCGTCGAGCACTCCGCCGCCACGCGTGACGACAGCTTCGAGGTGCGCATCACCCACCTGGCCGACGCCGTGCGGGTCGAGGTGCACGATCACGGTGGCGCGGGCAGGCCGCGGGCTGGTGTGGCAGGGGCGGAGGCCACTCGGGGGCGCGGGCTGTTCCTCGTGGATCACCTGTCCCGAGGCTGGGGCATCACTCACAAGCCCGACCACACGGGCGTCTGGTGCGAGATCGGTTGCACCTGCACGCTCAGTTCTGCAGCGGCATGAGGTGGTCGGCGAACTCGTCGAGCCAGCGCTCGGCCGACGACACGGGCGCGGCGGGCCGTACGACGAACTTGGTGATCCCGGCCTCGACGAAGCGCTCGATCAGGTCGCGGGCGGCGGCCCAGCCGACCGGGACGATCTCGGCGGGGTCGGCGCCGGGGTTGCGCCGGGCGATGGCGTCGATCGCGGTGGCGGGGATCTCGGTCGCGGCCACCGCGAGGCTGGTGCCGTAGTGGTCGGCCTCGATCTCGCGCCCGGCCTCGGCCGCGTGCGCCGCGATCGCCGTACGGCCGGCGGCGGCCTGGCCGGGGGTGAGGAAACTGGCCAGCCAGCCGTCGGCGAGCCGCCCCGCGCGGTGCAGGGCGCGCTCCCCGCTGCCGCCGACCCAGATGTCGAGCGGCCTGGACGGCAGGGGGCCGACCCCGGCGTTCTCCACCGTGTAGAACTCGCCGTGGAAGGTCACCTTCTCCTGCCGCAGGAGCAGCCTGAGCAGTTCGAGCGACTCGTCGAACACCGCGCCGCGCGGCCCCGGAACGGGGAACACCTCCCGTTCGGCGGGCCTGGCCGGGGTCAGCCCGAAAACGGGCAGCACGCGTCTGGGGGCGAGCGCGGCCAGGGAGGCGAGTTGCTTGGCCACCCGCACCGGGTGGCGGCCCGGCAGGATCGCCACTCCCGTGCCGACCTTCAGCCTGTGGGTGGTGGCCAGCGTGTAGGCCATGCCGACGACGGGCTCGACGGACGGCCCGTGGACGATCTCCGACAGCCACAGGGAGTCGATCCCGAGGGACTCGGCCCGCTCCGCGAGCCCGGCGAGATGGGCGGGGGTGTCTCCAGGTGGCGGCGCTATCCCGATGCGTACCTTCATCGGCCCATTATCAGCCCGCCCCCCGGCTGTACTGCTTGTGCACCCGGACGGGACTGATCACAGCAGTGGCGCCGCACCGAACGAGACGCTGAACCGCTTGCACCAGATGGTCACGCTCCGCAGGACGCTCAGATCGGCCTCGGAGGGGATGGCGTAGTTGGCGTTGCCCTGGTTGCCTTTGAGGTGGCCCAGCTCAAGGTGACGTCCGTCGTCGAAGGCGAACCAGTCCCGGGTGACCGGCTGGTCGCTCAACCAGACCCGCAGGTCAGGGCCGTCCGAGGTGTTCAGGTTCACCAGACGCAGGACCCGCGATCCGTCCGGAAGCCTCAGCACTTCCGCCGTGCCCGTGGTGCTGTGCTCGTGGGAGACGAACGTGCCACGGGCGAGCTTCTCGATCCGTTCGGCGGGCGTACTCGCCGGCTGCGCGGATGGGGTGGCGGGCAGCGGGGCATCTGCCTGGTCTCGCGGGGCTGACGACACCGTGGGCGGGGGCTCGTTCACCACGACGGTCGTGAACAGTCGCCATGGCTGGAACAGGTACATGGCGACGGCCAATACCACGACGCCCACGCCGGCGACGGCCAACAGCCGCGGCATGGTCACCAGCTGTCTCATCATGCTTCCAGGGCACCACACGGGCAGCCGGTTCGCTCTTACGTGACGATTACGGCGTCTGCTTGGGGTCGCCGTGCGGTTCTCGGCTTTTCGTCGGGCACGTATCTGGGGGAGGCCGGGCACTCTCGGGAGGGGCGGTCGTACACACCCCAGGAGGCGTCCATGCCCAGGATCGGGTTCGAATGGCAGTTTCAGCGCGATGAGCTGAGGTTTCTGGCGGATTCCAAGGACGGCTGGCAGGCCGAGGACTCCCTGCCGTCCAAGGGCCGGGTTCGCTACTGGCAGGACCCCGGGGTGGCGATCGAGTCCGACAGCGGCGACGTCGAGATCATCACCGACTCGGTGACGACGTGGGCGGCTCTGCGCCGCCAACTCGTCTTCATCGGCGAACTGCTGACCCTGCTGACGGGCCGTTCGCACGACGCCGCCGCGCTTCCGCCCGCGTTCCTGCGGACCGGCGAGCAGGAGGGCGACGCGACGACCGGCCCCAGGCGGTCGAGCAGGGCCAGGACGAGCGGCAAAGTGCAGGCCGTGCGGGCGGCCGAGGGACACCTGAGGGCCCACGACGACGTCCAGGCGGCCGATGAGCTGCGCTTCGTGCCGGACACCAACGTGGGCAACATCATCACCGTCGCACTGGCGGCGCCCATCAAGAGGTGCGAGTTCGACTCCGCCGGCGATCCGGTGATGAGGACCGTCTACGCGGCGGGCGACGTACTGGCCTTGACCGCTGCCAGGGGCAACGTCCATGGCACGGTCCAGGCCACGGTGGACGTGCCGCTGTCGGAGCTGCCCGTCCGGCTGGAGGTGTTCGGCTTCGATCCGAGTGGCCGGGTGATGGCCTGGCTGGAGGGGCGCCAGAAGACGGGCAACCTCATCGGGCTCGTCACACTGATCCAGTACATGCTGTGGGTCTTCGCCCATCAGAACCTCACCTCCGGCGACGGGCCGAAGGCGGGCTTCGCGCTGCTGCCGCGGACCAACCTGCGCTCCGTCTACATGAACGTGCTGACGGAGATGGAACGGTCCGAGTTCGACGCCATGGTCAACGCCCTGCCCAGCGGCGACAAGGATGCCCGGGTGTGTCCCCGGCCGTACGGACTCGGGGGGCGGCAGACGTACGACAATCCGCTCACCCTCTTCTGGTGGCTGCGGTCGATCCAGGCCGGCGACCCCGGCCACGGCGATGAGACGCTGGCCGTTCACATGAGCGGCGACGGTCCGCGCGGCATCGCCTACGACGCGCTGTCCCCGCCTCGCGGCTACCCCGCGCACGAGCCCATCGCCGGGCGGCCGGCGGAGTGGTTCACGTACTCCATGGGGCAGAAGACGACGCCGCACGGGGCGTCGCACGTGGTCGTGGAGTACCGGGAGACCGACCTCTTCGGGCTGAAGAACGGCATGGGGACGTACGAGCAGTTCGTCACCGCGGCGATGAACGCGGCTCACAGCGCGGGTCTGGACATGCCGCACTGACGGTGAAGGGGCCTCGGCACCCGTGCGGTCCGGGCCGCCGACGTCACCCGCTGCCTCGGGCGTCGGCGGGGATGAAGTTGCGCCGGGCGGCCCAGACGGTGCGCTCGGTGCGTACGGCGAGGTCCTCGCGGCGCAGAAGGCCGTTCGGGCTGCCGGTGTCCAGGAGCTCGTCGAGTGCGGCGAGGTCCTCGGGGCTGAGGACGGGTGCGGCGACGGTGCGAATGCGCCGCAGGCTGCCGTAGGCGTAGCGGCCGATCGCTTCGCTTCGCGCGCCTTCGATGTTGACGGTGACGGTGCGCTGGTCCTCCACGGTGAAGCCGGCGGCCGTCAGCATCGGGCCCCAGTCGGCGCCGCGGTGCGGAACGTGCTCGGCGTGGAAGGCGTCGGTCGCGGCGTGCACGCGATCTTCGAGGCCGGGCCGGCTCTCGGGGGCGTGGGCGGGCAGGAAGCGGGGGAATCCCGAGAGCTCGACGACGGCGAACAGGCCATCGGGGGCGAGCAGCTCGCGGACGCTCCGCAGGGCGCGGCCGGGGTCGGCGAGGTGGTGCATCGAGGCGGAGGCCCACACCAGATCCGGCGTGCCGAGGTCGGGCCAGTGGTCGGTGTCGAGGTCGGCCTGCACGGTCCGTACGCGCCCGTCGACCCGGCGGGCGCAGGCCTTCTGGCGCAGGAGCTGGAGGTGCCCGGCCGAGGTGTCGACGGCGGTGACGTGCGCGTCGGGGAAGCGGTCGAGGAGCGCGAAGGTACCCGCGCCGGTGCCGCAGCCGAGGTCCACGATGTGGCGCGGCTCGCCTTTCAGGGGCAGCCAGGCGGTGATGGACGCCAGGTGCTCGGCGAGCACTTCGGCGTCCAGCTCAAGGATCTCCGCCTGACCGTCATGGTCGTGGTCAGAAGTGTGCTGATGCGTTGGAGGCATGGCGTCAAGGTAAGCCCGTCATGCGCATGCCGCACAATCCCTTGCCGAATGCGCAAGGAGGTGGCTCGATGTGCTGCCCGTCGCGCAATACGGTGATCCGCTATTCGGCGGCGGCGTCCTTCTGGTGGCCGCGGCGGGCATCGCGGTCGAAGATGCCCATGATCTCGCACGGCCCGCCCTCGGCGCCGATGGCGTGCGGCATCATGGTGGGGAACTCCGCGGCCTGGTTGGTCTCGATGCGGAAGCGCCGGTGGCCGAGCATGAGGACGGCGGTGCCGGACAGCACCACCAGCCATTCGCGGCCGGGGTGGGCGCGCATGCGGGCGGGGTTGTCGGGCGGCGGGTCGGTCATCCGCTGACGCACCACGCTCATGCCGGGGTCGCCCTTCACGGACCACCGCATCAGGCCGTGCGCGCCGTCGATCATCGGGCTGGTGACGACGTCGTCGGCGGCGTTCTCGACGAGCTGGTCCAAGGTGGTGTCCAGCGCGCGGGCGAGGGTGACCAGCTGGTCCAGGGCGAGGCGGCGCCGGCCGTTCTCGATGCGGCTCAGTGACGACTGGCTGAGGTTGGCGCGCGTGGCCAGTTCCTCCAGCGACAAGCCTTGTGCGACGCGCAGTGCGCGGATTCGTTTGCGTACGAGGCTGTCCAGCCGCTCATCTTCTTGCGTCATAGGCAACATGGTATGCCACAGATGCAACCACGGCCTAACGTCGCATCCAGACGGTCCCCCATCAACGCCCTGCCCGCTGCTGAAGAGCCGCGCGGTGAGCAGACCCCAACCTCACTGACCTGGGCGACAGGCCCTCATTTCGCATGCCCTTTTCGGAAGGAAATCAATGAGTACCAACCAGCCTCCTCAGCCCGCGGCCGAGCCGGACGCGCGTCAGCTGCGCACCATCCTGATCGCCGTCTCGATCGCCCTGATGGCGGTCATCGCCTCGGTGTCCGGCCTGAACGTCGCCCAGACCCACATGGCCGTCGAGTTCAACGCCTCCCAGACCACCGTCCTGTGGATCATCAACGTCTACACCCTCGCCCTGGCCGCACTGCTGCTGCCGCTCGGCGCGATCGGCGACCGTCTGGGCCGCAAGCCCATGCTGATCACCGGTCTGATCGTCTTCGGCGCCGCCAGCGCCGTCGCGGGGTTCGCCCCGTCGGCCGCGGTGATGATCGGCGCCCGCCTGGCCGCCGGGGTCAGCGCTGCGATGATCATGCCGATCACCCTGGCCGTCATCACCTCCACCTTCCCCGAGCGGGAACGCGGCAAGGCGATCGGCGTGTGGACCGGCGTCGCGGGAGGCGGCGGCATCCTGGGCATGTTCCTGTCCGCCCTGCTGGTCGACGTCGCCGACTGGCGCCGGCTGTTCGTGCTGCCCGTGGTGCTGGTCGTCATCGCGCTGGCGATGACGCTGAGATCAGTGCCTGACTCCCGCGAACGCTCCGCCCACTCCTTCGACACCGTCGGCGCGCTGGTCTCCACGATCGCCGTGACCGGTCTCATCTTCGTCCTGCAGGAAGGCCCCGAACACGGCTGGACCGCCCCCATCACGCTGATCAGCCTGGCCGCCGGGGTCGTCGCCGCGATCGCCTTCGTGGCCTGGGAGCTGCACCGCCGCGACGCTGCTCTCCTGGACGTACGCCTCTTCCGCGAGCGGGGCCTGGCCTCCGGCTCCGTCACCCTGCTGGTCGTCTTCGGCGTCCAGGCCGGCATCGCCGTCGTTCTCTTCCCGTTCTTCCAGGCCGTGCTCGGCTGGTCCGGGCTGCTGTCCACGGTGGCGATGATGCCGATGGCCGTCATGATGATGATGACCTCGGCCCTGGCCCCGAAGCTGGCCGCCAGGATCGGCGCCCGCTCCACCATGTCCGCCGGCGTCGCGCTGGCCACCCTCGGCCTGACCCTGATGGCCCTGTTCGTGTCCGTGGACGGCGGTTACCTGTCCATCCTGGCCGGCATGCTCGCCATGGGCCTCGGCATGGGGCTGTCGATGACGCCCTCCACCGAGGCGATCACCGGCTCGCTGCCCCGCGCCAAGCAGGGCGTCGCCTCCGCGCTCAACGATGTCACCCGCGAGTTCGGCACCGCACTCGGTGTCGCCATGCTCGGCGCGCTCCTGGCCGGCGGCTACCGCGGCGCCATCGACGGCAGGCTCGACGGCATCCCCGCGGAGGCCGCGCAGACCGCTCGCGAAGGCGTCGCCAACGCCATCGAGGTCGCGCCCGGAACCGGCGGTCACGCCCAGGACCTGATCCGCGCGGCACAGCAGTCCTTCGTCGAAGGCTGGCAGCAGGCCATGTGGGCCGGCGCCGCCGTCATGGCCGCTCTGCTCCTCTACGTCGCTCTGCGCGGCCCGAAGAACACCGCACCACTTCAGCCGGAGACCGGAGTCGCGGAGAACGCCGCCGTCCGCTGATCCGGCAGGAACTCCGACGCCGGGTAAAGCTCTGAACCCTATCGGTACGTGGGGAAATGCCCCAGAATGTCCGCCATGGGTTCTTCCTCGATCTTAGCCAGCCTCCCTTTCGCCATCGGCATCGTCATGCTCGGCCTGGGCCTCAGCCTGACCCTGGACGACTTCCGGCGGGTAGGCCAGTATCCGAAGGCGGCCGTGGTAGCGCTGCTGTGCCAGATCGTGCTGCTGCCGGCCATCTGCTTCGGCCTGGTGCTCGCCTTCGGCCTCCCGCCGGAGCTGGCCGTCGGGATGTTGCTGGTCGCGGCGTCGCCCGGCGGCCCCACGGCCAACCTGTTCAGCCACCTGTTCGGCGGGAACGTCGCGCTGAACGTCACGCTCACCGCGGTCAACTCCGTGCTGGCCGTGGTCGCGCTGCCGATCGTGGTGAACCTCTCGGCCGGGTACTTCTTGCCCGATGGGGCCGCCCTCGGGCTGCAGTTCGACAAGATCACGCAGGTCTTCCTGATGGTGATCGGGCCGGTCGCGATCGGGATGCTCGTGCGCGGGCGGGCGCCGGAGGTGGGGCGGCGGCTCAACCTCCCCGTCCGGGTGCTGTCGGTCGTGGTGCTGCTCGGGGTCATCTACGCCGTGCTGTACTCGGAGCGGGAGAACCTCGTCGGCTATTTCGTCTCGGTCGGGCTGGCCGCGCTGGCCTTCAACGTCGTGAGCCTGCTGATCGGCTACGGCGTGCCGCGCCTGGCCGGTGTCGACCATCGCGCGGCGACCGCGGCCGGGTTCGAGATCGGCATCCACAACACCGCTCTCGCCATCACGGTCGCGTTGAGCCCGACGCTGCTGAACAGCGCCGAGATCGCCATCCCCGGCGCGGTGTACGGCATCGTCATGTTCTTCACGGCGACCGCGTTCGGCTGGTTGATCAGCCGTGGCGCCCGGAGGCCGGTTCCCGCCGGATGACCGCTTGAACCGCAGCGCAACACCCTCCAATGACCAGGTCTTGGGCCCGTATACTCGGTGCACGCCGCGGCCCGCCGCGGGTCGCAAGCGGACCAATGTGTCCTGTCCATCCAGGAGTCGGCGTGACTGGGCCCGCTCACCCCGTTCGGCCCGGCGGCGAAGACCCGCCGACCGGCGCCGGTTCGCTGCGTCTCCAGATCCTCGGTCCGCTGCGGCTGTGGCGTGACGGCGCCGAGCTGGACGCCGGCCCACGGCAGCAGGCGCAGTTGCTGGCCCTGCTCCTGGCGCGGGTGGGCCATCCGATCAGTACGCGCGAACTGATCGACCTGATCTGGGCGGACGACGCCCCCGCCAGTGCGCTCAACCTCATCCAGAAGTACGTCGGAGCCTTGCGGCGGGTGCTCGAACCCGAGGTCGCCGCCCGGGCGGCCGGGACGTACCTGCACCGCCGCGGCAACGCGTACGTGTTCGACGCGGGCCCCGGCACGCTGGATCTTGTCACGTTCCGTGAACTTCTCCAAGCCGCGCGGGCCGCACTCGCCCAGGACGCTCACGACGTGGCGCTCGGCCACTACGTCCAGGCGATCGGCCTCTGGCGTGGCCCCGCGGGCGACGGGCTGTCCCATGGACTGACCGCGATGCCGATCCTGGCCGCCCTCGACGACGAGTTCTACGCCGCCTGCGCGGCGGCGGCCGACCTGGCCGTGTCGTCACGCCGGCCGGAGCTGGTGATCCCGCCGTTGCAACTGGCCGCGTCGATGGCGCCGTTCCACGAGCCCGTACACGCCGGTCTCATCACCGCGCTCGGCGCCGCTGGACGGCAGGCGGAGGCGCTGTCGGCGTTCCACGCGGTCCGCGACCGCCTCGCCGAGGAACTCGGCATCGACCCCGGCCCGGCGCTGCAGGCCGCGCACCTGCGGGTGCTGACACAGACCCCGGCGCCGCCCGCGGTGACGAGCGCGAGCGACCGCGCACCGGCGAGGCAGGCGCCCGGTCTGGTCGGCCGGGGCGAGGAGCTCGGCGTGCTGCGTCAGGCCGTCGAGGCGGCGCTCACCGGCCGCACCGGGCTCGCCATCGTCGAAGGCGAGCCGGGCTCGGGCAAGACCCGCCTCCTGGAAGAGGCCGTCGCCGCGGACCGGCGTGGCGCGCTCGTCGTCTGGGCCTCCTGCCTGGAAGGCGATGGAATGCCGTCGATGTGGCCATGGGAGCAGGCGCTCACCGTCGTCCTCGACAGCCTGCCCGCGCCGGCGCGCGAGAAGTGGCTGGCCGGCGAGCTCGGCCGCCTCCTCGAATCGCGGGACGACGACGCCGCGCCGCCGCTTTCCGGCGGACGCGCCCAGTTCCGCCTGTTCGAGCAGGTCGTCACGTTCATCGGCCAAGCGTCGGCGGAACGGCCGACGCTGCTCGTCATGGACGACCTGCAATGGATCGACGCCACCTCGCTCCAGCTCTTCAACCACCTGGCGCACCGGTTACCCGCCGGCACCGCGATCATCGGCGCCCTCCGCGACCGCGCACCCACCCCAGGCCCTGACCTTTCGCGGGCCCTGGCCGCCGCCAGCCGGCTGCCCAGCCACCGCAGGATCCACCTCGGCCCGCTCAGCCTGACCGACGTGGCCGAGCTCATCCGCCGCGAGACCGGCCGCGAGCCCGGCGCGGACATCGCCCGCAACATCCACGTTCGCACCGCCGGCAATCCCTTCTTCGTCCGCGAGCTGTCGCGGCTCCTCAGCGACCGCGGCGCGCTCGGCGACGGCGACGCGTCGGCCCGCGCCGGGGTGCCGTCCACCGTGCGGGACGTCGTTCGCGATCGGCTGGCGGGACTCGACGACAGCACTCGCGACCTGCTGCGGGTCGCCGCGCTGATCGGCCGTGACGTCGAGCTGGGCCTGCTCGCCCGCGCCGCCGGCATCGACGTCGCGGACTGCCTCGAACGCCTCGAACCGCTGCACGCGCTCGGCCTGCTCGAAACAGGGCCGGAGGACCCGTTCACGTGGCGATTCGCGCACGACCTGGTGCGCGAATCCGTCACCGAGACCACGGAACAGCTCCGGGCCGTCCGGCTGCACCTGCGCGTCGCGGACGCGCTCGAAGAAGGCCACGCGGACGACGAGTCCGTCACCGAACGTCTCGCCTTCCACCTGTGTGCGGCCGGTCCGCTCGCCGAGCCGGTCCGTACCGTGGAGGCGCTGAAGCGCGCCGGTCGTCGCGCGACGACCAAGCTCGCGTTCGCCGCCGCCGACCGGCACTTGGAGACGGCCGCCCAGATCGCGCGGCACGCCGGGCTCCCGGAGCTCGAACTCTCCGCCCTCTCGCTGCTGGCCATCGCCCCGCGCCGGCAGGCCGGATTCGGCGGCACCACGTTCGACCTGCTGGAACGTGCGGAACAGCTGGCCCGCCAGCTCGGCCGTGAGGTCGAGGCCGCGGGCCTGCTCTTCGCTCGCCTCTTCGGCGCCTACACCTTCCTGGAGTGGGACCGCGTCCGGCTGGTCCGCCGGCTGTACGAGCAGGGGGAGGCGTCCAGCGATCCGGTCGTCCAGGTGTACGGGCGGCAGGCCTGGGGCCTGCACCAGTGGGACACCGGCCACATCGGCGAGGCCCTGCGGTGCTTCAGCGAGAACAACCCCGGCCTGCTCGACGGCGTCGTCTCCCCGCACAGCGAGACCCCGATCCGGCGTGACGTCTCAGGCGAGTGGCCCGGCTGGCATGCCGTCGTCACGGCACTGCACGGTGACGTCGGGACGGCGCAGACCATCATCGACAAGTGGAACGGCCCCGACGACTCCTACGCGGTCGCGACCTGGGCGTACTACACGGCCATCATCGCGTCGATGGCCGGTGACGCGGACTGGGTGCTGCGCACGATCGACCGGTGGATGACCGTGGGCACCGGCCGCGCCGCCGTCCAGCAGGAGCACTACATCCGGTTGATCTGGCACTGGGCCCGCGCCCTCGTCGGCGACGACCCGGCCCGCATCGCGGCGGAGACCGACGAGATCCTGGCCGGGACGCTGGTCGACCCGCCGCGGTGGGGCGTCGCCTACCACCACGCGCTGAGCGCCGAGATGTGGCTGGCCGCCGGGAAGCCGGACGAGGCGGGCATCTCGCTCGACCGGGCGGACCAGGCCCTGGAGGCCTACGGCCAGCGTTACGCCGAAGGGCTGGTCCTGCTGCTGCGGGCGCGCCTGCTGCACGCCCGCGGCGAGCCCGCCGAGATGGTACGCGCGGCTGCCGAAGAGGCGCGCGACCGGTCCAGCGAACGCGGTTCTCATTTGTTCGCCCGCCGCGCCGCGAATTTCCTCGCCGAGCTTTAGCCGCGGCCGGTCAGTGCGCGATGTGCGACCGGGGCGGCGAGTAGACGCTCCAGACGTGGAAAACCAGCCCGATGCCCCAGAAGACGATTGACCACAGCGGCCAGAAATGGCTTCCCGGGTCGTAGAGAACCCACACCACCACCTGGGCCAGATTGGACAGGACATAAAGCAGCACGTGAATCCGTAGGCCCCACTTCCTGGCGGCCTCGCTCTTCTTCGTTTTCATGCCTGCACGCTAGATCGACGCACTTCCCGAACACTGACCTGCGCGATTCAGTGGCCGTCAAGTATCCCGGATCTACGCTGACCTGCAATCGAGGTGCCAATCGCATTTTTCTGGAAGGACCACACCATGACAACGACTCGCCGAGCGGTGCTGGCCGGATCCGCCGCGGTCGCCACCGGCGCCCTGCTGGGAACGTCCGAGGCGCAGGCGCAGCCCCAGCAGGAGGCCAAGGCCAAGCCCACCGTGGTGCTCGTGCACGGCGCGTTCGCCGACTCCTCCGGCTGGAACGACGTGAGCGCCAGGCTCATCCGCGAGAACCATCCGGTGATCGCCCCGGCGAACCCGCTGCGCGGCGTGGCCGCCGACTCCGCCTACCTGGCCTCCGTCCTCGCCACCATCAGTGGCCCGATCGTCCTTGCCGCGCATTCCTACGGCGGGCTCGTCATCACCAACGCGGCGACCGGAAACCCGAATGTCAAGGCGCTGGTCTATGTGGCCGCGTTCGCTCCCGACGAGGGTGAGTCGCTGCTGGACCTGCAGACGAAATACCCGGGCAGCAAGCTCGACGAGGCGGCGCTGGACTTCCGTCCCTACGGCGGCGGACTCGTCGACGGATACATCAAGAAAGAGGCGTTCCACGACGTCTTCGCCAAGGACGTGCCCAAGGCGACCACCGACCTGATGCAGGCGGGCCAGCGGCCCGCCGACACGCGTGCGCTCGGTGAGCCGTCCGGCGCGCCGGCGTGGAAGACCATTCCCTCCTACTACCTCATCGCCAGGAACGATCAGGTGCTGCCCGTCGCGGCACAGCGGTTCATGGCGCGGCGGGCCGGCTCACGGGTCCACGAGGTCGGCGCCTCGCACGTCGCGATGATCTCGCAGCCGTCCGTGACCGCCGACCTCATCAGACGCGCCGCGCGCTGACGTGACCGTCTGGAGGACGCAACGATGCATCAACGTGCCTACGAAGGCCAGTGCACCGCAGAAGAGGACCGGCACACCCTCGCCGAATCGACCGCCCGCAACCCGAGGCCGACGGTGTTCGCGCTCGCGCTGGGCACCTTCGCGATCGGCACCGGCGAGTTCGGCAGCAACGGCATCATCCAGTTGTTCGCGTCCGATCTGGGCGTGTCGATCCCCGTCGCGACGCACGCGATCACCGCGTACGCACTGGGGGTGGTGATCGGATCCCCGGCGATCACTCTGCTCGCCGCGAGGGTCAACAGACGCACCCTGCTGCTCGGCCTGATCGCGTTGTTCCTGCTCGGCAACGCGCTCTCCGCGCTGGCGCCGGACATCTCGCTGCTCGTCGTCTTCCGGTTCGTCGCCGGAAGCGTGCAGGGCGCGTTCTTCGGCGCGGGCGCCGTCGTCGCCGCGTACATGTACGGGCCGGGCAAGGGCGGCAAGGCGTTCGCCACCGTGATGGGCGGCCTGACCGTCGCCACCATCGTCGGGTCGCCGCTCGGCACGTTCGTCGGCCAGAGCGCCGGCTGGCGTGCCATGTACTGGGTGGTGGTCGTCATCGGCCTGCTCGCCGGCGCCGCCCTGGTGGCGTGGCTGCCACGTACCGATGACCTGCGCGGCGGCTCCGTCGCGGCCGAGCTGGGCGCCCTGCGCCGGATCAACGTCTGGCTGATGAGCGCCGTCGCCGCGCTCGGCATCTCCAGCATCTTCGCCGTCTACACGTTCATCGGCCCGTTCGTCACCGACGCGGCGCTGCAGGACCCCTCGCTCATCCCGGTCGCGCTCGCCGTCTTCGGCCTCGGCATGGCCGTCGGCAACCACCTCGGCGGCCGCGTCGCCGACCAGCACGTGCATCGCGGCCTGACCTGGGGGTACGGCGGCGTGCTCGTGCTCCTGGCGCTGATCGGCGTGGCCGGCGGCAACCTGGCGATCCTGCTGCCGTGCCTGTTCGGCGTCGGCGCGACCATGATGTTCGCGATCCCCACCATCCAGGTCAGGCTGACCGGCTTCGCGCCGGGCGCCCCGACCCTGATGGGCGCGCTCAACCTGGCCGCACTCAACCTGGCCAACTCGCTGGGCGCGGTCGGCGGCGCGATCACCCTCCAGGCCGGGTGGGGAACGCTGTCCACCGTCTGGGCCGGGTTCGTCCTCACCACCGCCGGGCTCCTCCTCTACCTCGTGACCGTGGCCCGGCCCCCTGTCCCGGCGTCACACCTGACTTAAGGAACTCCACATGCCCACTCGAGTGACCCGGCAGACCGTCGATCTGTCCGCCTATCCGGACCTCATCGTCCTCTACCTCGGCATGCGCGTGAATCAGCTTTACGGGATCCGCACCTTCTTCAGCTTCGGCCGGAAGATCAGTGAGTCGGTCGCCGGCAAGCCGGACGGGCTGCTGCTGCATGAGCCCGTGTACTACTCGTTCCTGCCGATGAACATGGGGATGCGCCAGTACTGGCGGGACCTGCCGTCACTGCTGGCCTTCGCCCGGTCCGAGCCGCATCGGGAGTGGTGGCTCGACTTCCTGCGGGACTCGGGCGGCACCGGTTTCTGGCATGAGACGTACTCGGCCAGGGGTGGCATGGAGGCCGTCTACGACGACGTTCCCCAGCCGCTCGGGTTCGGCCGGTTCGCCGGGATCCGGCGGGCTCGCGGGCCCATGTTCGGGTCCGCGGCCCGCTTGGGACGCTCCGACGACGGCATCCCCGTCCTGAGTGAGAAGGAGCTCTACGAGTCCTAGCCGCTCGGTCGTCCCGGGTCATGACAGGGACATCGCTGTCCCCGTCATGACGTTCGCTCATGGGCGCCGCGCTCAACCGAGGTTCACGCGGGTCAAGGAGTTGACGCGCGTCGCCATGATGCTGACGTTGAATATCGAGATGTTCGAGGTCGTGGTCGCGTTGCACGACAACCGCACGATCCCGGACGTGCTCACGGTACGCGCCGTGACCGCCGCCAGGCTGGCGAGCTGACCGTTGGGGCCCAGCGAGGCGACCGTGCGGGTGTTGTTGGTGCTGCTCTCACTGATGATCAGCAGCGTGCAGGCCAGGCCGGACGCGGTGGCCGTGTTGTTGCGGCCCGTGATCGTGGCCTCGGCCGTCCAGTTCCCGGCCGGGACGTTGAAGTCGAAGAACACGTTCGCGGCGCCCGTCGCGGTGCGGGTGGCGAACGTGTCGACGATGATCACTTCGGGGGGTACCGCGGCGGACGCCGGGACCGTTAAGCCGATGCCGGTGAGCGCCGCCACCGCCGCCACCCACATCGCGCGCCGGCCGCGTACCTTCTTGAGAATCGCAGCGGACATGCCGCACCACTCCTCACATCCGGGGGCGGTGATTCGCCGCCCACTACGCTCCGATCGTGGCGTGCGGCGTTGCGCAACCGTCGCATCGGCATCGGTGCCCACACGCGGTAACGTCAGTTTCTTGGACGGCCGTCGCCCGCCCTAGAGGACGTCGGTGATGCGGCCCGTGGCGGCCTCGTCCTGGCCGGCGACGTGCTCATCCATGAATCGGCGGATCTGGATGGGGGTGCGGATCTCGACCGCGTGCGGAGGAACGCTGGTCTCCTGGAACGTGTACGCCGAAGAGGGCCAGCTGGGGCGGCGATGACGCCGATGCGCCTCGGCGATGCCCACATGCCACACGCTCGCCCGCAAGGACAGCGAATCCACCAGCCACAACTGGTAGTCGTCACGATGCTCGGCCAGGTGGGCGATGTAGCTGGTGAGCACCGTCTGCGCGACCGTTTCGGCCCTTTCGGCCATGATGATGCCATCCGTGCACTCGCCGGGAGCCCCACACCAGCCCCTGGCATGCTGGTCGGTGTATTCGACGAGGTAAGCGAAGCGGCAGGTGGTCCCGGACGCGTCGTCCGGCTCGCCGAACTGCTCGGCCGCCTGTGCGGAGAGCCACGACCAGTCGGCGATGCTGGCATAGAGGGCCGCCTGCTGCTTGATCGGCGGGTCGTCGTGGGTGGCGGTCTCGTCCAGGGGTGGCATGTTGAGTAGGGTCGCCACCTGGTGCAGCCGGGGGAGGGGGACCAGGCGGTCCCGCACATTGGCGAGATCGGGTGTCACGAGCCTCAGTGTGGTGGGTCGTTCGCCGGTTGGTCAGGTGAAGACTTAAAGATCTTCCTTGGCGTATCCACATGTTGTGGGCGTGTGCGGGCCGGCCTGCGGCGCTGGGCGCTTCACATGTGCGTACGGGCGGACCAGAGTTCGGGAAAGACCGCCCTGGCCATGCTGCGTTCGAGCCACCCCAAGCCGTTGGACCCGCCGCTGCCCGGCTTGGCGCCCATCGATCTGCGCACCGCCGCCACGTGCGCGTAGCGCCACTCCGCGAACCGTTCGGAGACCTCGGTCAGCGCGTCCCCGAGCTCCCGGAGGCGGGCGCGTTCCGGGTCGTCGCGGTAGACGCGCACCCAGGCCTGCTCGACCGCCTCGCTGGGCTCGTACTCGCAGCCGTGGTTCCGGTCGAGTACGGCGGGCGGGAGGTCGTGGCCGTGTCTGGCGAGCAGGGCGGTGGCGGCGTCCCAGACGCTGGGCTCGTGGAAGGCGCGGCGCAGATCGTCGCTCACCGCCGCGTCCTTGAACGGCCGCAGCAGCGCCTCGTTCTTGAGTCCCAGCCGGAACTCCACCAGCCGGTACATGCCCGACTGCAGCCCTGACGCCTCCCCGAGCAGGTCGCGGAACTTGTTGAAGTCCGCGGGCGTCATCCAGCGCAGGCCGTTCCAGCTCGCGTTCAGGGCCTGCAGGTGCAGGGCCGTGCGGCGCAGCGCGTCGAGGGCGGCGGGCAGCCGGTCGGTCCGCAGCGCCTCCTGGACGGAGAGCAGTTCGTACGCGATGAGCTTGAAGTACAGCTCCATCACCTGGGTGATCACCAGGAAGGACATCTCGCCCGGAGCATCGCTCAACGGGCGCTGCAGGCCGTGCAGGATGTCGGTGCGGACGTAGGCGTCGTAGGGGAGCTCCCGCTCGAACTCGAGGGTCGGCAGGCCGCCGCCGGCCTCGGCCCGTTCGGCCCGTTCTCTGGCCGAGGCCGGGCGTACCCGTGCTGTCGTCTCCATGTGCGGCGCTCCTTTCGTTCAGCGGCACCTCATGATGGTGCGGCGACAGCGGGGAAGGAATGCCGGATCAACGGCCTTTTCGCGAAATGCCTTATGTCTGGTAACCATTTCCTGCACGTCGGTTTTTGAGCGAAAGGATCCGCTGGTGGACGCCATGGACTGGGAGCTGCTGCGCGAGCTCCAGGAGAACGCCCGGCTCTCGTTCAACGAGCTGTCGCGCCGCGTCCACCTGTCACCGCCCGCGGTGGCCGAGCGGGTGCGGCGGCTGGAGGAGACCGGGGTGATCAGCGGCTATCACGCCGCCGTGGACCTGACGCGGGCCGGTTGGGGGGTGTCCGCGTTCGTGCAGCTCACCTGCTACGGGCCCACCTGCGTGCTGCGCGATCCGGGGGTGGCGGACTGGCCGGAGATCCGGGAGATCCACCGGGTCACCGGTGACGTGTGCAGCATCCTCAAGATCGCGGTGCCGTCGATGGCGGCGTTCGAGGCCCTGATCGATCGGCTGGCCGCCTACGGGACGCCGTCGAGCACCATGATCTTCTCCAGCCCGCTCGCCCACCGGCCGGTCAGCGCGGCGCCGTCCGAAGGGCCGATGGCTTAGAGATCCACGGTGAACCCCAGCCCGCGCTCGCGCGCCACCCGGTAGGCCACCGAGGCCGCCGCGACGTCGAGTGCGGCGTGGCCGGTGGACTTGAACAGCGTCAGCTCCTCCGCTGAGCCGCGACCCTGATCGGAGCCGTCGAGCACGGCGCCGATCAGGCGGGCCGCGCCCGGGTCGATGCCCTGCAGCTCCCAGGCGCCGGCCGGTGGCGGCTCGGTGACGGCGCCCCGCCACTCCACGAACAGTGCGGACGCCCGCAGGGTGTCGTCGCCGAACTCCGGCCCGTCGGAGCCGCCCACCGAGCTGAGGTGTGCGCCGCCGCCGAGCCAGGACCGGCGCAGTACGGGCTCCCGGCTGGAGGTGCAGCAGAACACGACGTCCGCCTGCCTGACCGCCTCCTCGATGCCGCACGCCCTGGCGGCGGGCACCCGCGCGGCGAGGCGTTCGGCGGCGGCGCGGTCACGCGCTCCGACCAGGAGCCGCGCGGAGTCCATCGCCGCGACGAGGTCGATCTGGGCGCGAGCCTGCGTGCCGGTGCCGATGACGGCGATATGACGGGCGTCGGCCCGCGCGAGCGCCGTCATGGCGGCGGTCGCGGTGGCCGCCGTGCGGAGCGCGGTGATCGTCTCGGCGTCCATGACCGCCAGCGGCCGGCCGTTCTCCTCGTCGAAGTAGGCGACGATGCCGCGGTGGGCGCCGTGCCCGCCCGTCGTGACGGCGGAGAAGACCGTCACGAGCTTGGCGGCCAGCCCGAGCCGGGGAACGTAACCGGGCATCGCGCCCAGCAGCCCGTGGGAGGAGCGGGCCGCGACGCGGGGCGGGGCGGAGGTCTCGCCGCGGCTGACGGCGATCAGCGCGGTGCGCACCGCCGCGAGGAGCGCGTCAGGTGGTAGTGCCGCCCTGGTCTGGTCCCGGTCGAGGACGAGAACTCCGCTCACTGCGGTGTCAATCAAGGTCGGCTCCGGGGGTCGTGCCGCTCAGGGTGGCGCGCAGCTCGTTCGTCGCGGCGATGAGGCTGTCCTTCAGCTTCGCCAGGGTGGCGTCGTCGAACTCGCTGTCGAGGCCGACGATCGTCAGAGCGCAGATCGGGCGCCCGTTGCCGGTGAGCACCGCGCGGCTGAGCGAGGCGATCACTTCTTCGTTGCGCCCGCGTTCCAAGGCGAAGCCGGTGTGGCGGGCCTGGTCGAGGTCCTTCAGCAGCTCGGCCCTGAACGCGGCGGGGTCGCGCTGCTGCTCGGCGACGCGCAGGTAGGGGACCCGCGCGGCGTCGTCGAGCGCGGAGACCAGAGCCGTGGGGCCCGCGAACTTGTGGATGGGCAGCAGCTCGCCCAGCAAGTCGGTGATCATGGCCAGCCGCGGTGGGCGTACGACGTCGATCACTCGCGCGCCCTCGGGCTCCAGGACCTGCAGGTTCACCATCATCGCCGTCTGGTCGGACAGCGACTGGAGCACCGGCCTGCTCAGCACCACGAGCGAGTTGGCGGCGGCGGCCTGGGAGAACTGCAGCACGATCGTGCCGGGCAGGTAGTGGTCCTGGCTGCGCATGATCCAGCCGCGGCGGACCAGGTCGACCAGGATGCGGTAGGCGGTGGCACGGTGCATCCCCGCCAGGTTCGCCAACTCGCTGAGTCGCAACGGGCGGTTCGCCTGGACGACGGCCTCGATGAGGTCGAGGGCTTTGTCCACGGCAGAGCTGGCCGGCTTGGGCAAAGGTCCCCCTTCACGGTCGTCGGAGCCATCATTCCACGCTTGACGCATGTTAACAGACGTTGCTAGTGTTGCAACACTTGTTACGCTGTACGTAACAGATCGCGCCGAGAATGTCCCTCTCGACGAAGCTCTGAAACGGAGACCGAGCGACCCCCATGACCGACAGAGACGAACGACCGGTCGCGGGCGACGATCCGGCGCCCACCCCCTTCGCGCCCGCCGCGCCGGGCGAGGTGACGGTCTACCGCGACGCGTCGCTGATCGACGGGACGGGCGCGCCCGTCCGCCGCGCGATGGCGGTGGTGACCGACGGGGCGACGATCACGAAGGTCGTGCCGGACGCCGGGCTCGGCGCGTCCGACCTCGACGGCGCCGAGGTCGTCGACCTGGCGGGGGCCTTCCTCCTGCCGGGCCTCATCGACACTCACCAGCACCTGTCCACCCCGCCCAACCGCCGGCGGGCCGAGGACACGATGCGCCGCCAGCTCTACGGCGGCGTCACCGCGATCCGCGAGATGGCCGGCGACCTGCGGCAGATGGCCGACCTGGAGCGGGCCGCGCTGATCGGCGAGATCCCCGGCCCCGACGTGCACAACGCCGCCCTGATGGCCGGCCAGAGCTTCTTCGACGACCCGCGCACGTGGCAGGTCACCCAGGGCACGATCCCCGGCACGGCGCCGTGGATGCAGGCGGTCGGGGAGGACACCGACCTGGTCACCGCCGTCGCGCGGGCCCGCGGCACCGGCGCCGTGGCCATCAAGGTCTACGCCGACCTCGGGGCCTCGCTGATCGCCCGGATCACCGCCGAGGCGCACCGGCAGGGGATGCGGGTGTGGGCGCACGGGGCGGTGTTCCCCGCCCTGCCGGGTGACGTCGTGGCGGCCGGCGTGGACGTGGTGTCCCACGTCCACATGCTCGCCTACGAGCTCTCGGGCGTCCGGCCCGACACGTACCGGGGGCAGCGCGCCCACCTTCCGCAGGTCTACCGGCGGTTCCTGGACGCGCCGGTGGACGCGATCGACGGGCTGCTCGGCGAGATGCGGCGGCGCGGCACCGTCCTCGACGCCACGGCGAGCGTCGTCGGCAGAATCCCGCTCAGCCCGCCCGGCGCGGCCGAGATGGCGCACGACGTGGTCCGGCGGCTCATCGACCGCGCCCGCCACGTGGGCGTGGAGATCTGCGCCGGCACCGACTACGAGACCCCGCCGGACGACCCCTACCCCTCGCTGCACGACGAGCTCGACCACCTCGTCCACGCCATGGGAATGCCGCCCAGGGAGGTGGTCCGCGCGGCGACCCTGGGCGGAGCCGCCGCCCTGGGGCAGCGCGCCACGACGGGCAGCGTCGAGGCCGGGAAGCTGGCCAACCTGGTCGTCGTCGCCGCCGACCCGTACGAGGACATCGGCCATCTGCGCCGCGTCATCACCACGGTCAAGCGCGGGCGGCGCCATGACCGCGCCGATTACGACCTGCCTCGCGCAGGCGCCGTCGAGGAAGGGACGCGAGCATGAGCGTCGACATCACCGATCACATCGTCGTCAACGCGCTCGGCGTGCTGGACAACCCCAACGTCGCCGACACCGGCACGCTCGTCCAGACCAGCGACTCGCTGACCATCGACGCGCGTACGCTGGCCGACGCGCACGCCTCGGGCGTGACCGCGATCAACGTCACCCTCGGCTACACCATGGGCGACTTCGACCCCTACCCGCACACCCTGCGGGAGATCGAGACGTGGGACGCGATCATCGCCACCCACCACGAGCACCTGATGCGGATCGACACGGCCGCGGACATCGCCGAGGCCAAGCGCACCGGCAGGATCGGCATCATCTACGGATTCCAGAACGCCGCCGCGGTCGAGGACCGGCCAGAACGCGTCGCCACCTTCGCCCGCCAGGGTGTCCGGATCATCCAGCTCACCTACAACCAGGCGAACCAGATCGGCGACGGTTCGATGGCGCCGGGCAACAGGGGCCTGACGCCGCTCGGGCGGGAGGTCGTGGAGGCGCTCAACGAGCAGCGCGTCATGGTCGACCTGTCGCACAGCGGCGAGCGGACCTGCCTGGAGGCCGCGCGGCTCTCCCGGCAGCCCGTCTCGATCAACCACACCGGCTGCCGGGCGCTGGTCGACCTGCCGCGCAACAAGACCGACGAGGAGCTGCGGCTGGTCGCCTCGCAGGGCGGGTTCGTGGGCATCTACTTCATGCCGTTCCTCAACGCCTCCGGGCACGCCCGCGCCCGCGACGTGGTGGACCACATCGTGCACGCCGTGAACGTGTGCGGCGAGGACCACGTGGGCATCGGCACCGACGGGACGATCACCCCCATCGACGACCTGGACGCCTACCGGGCACGGCTCGCGGAGCATGTGGCGCTGCGCCGGCAGGCCGGGGCCTCCGCCGTCGGAGAGCGCAGCGACACCTTCCCGTTCGTCGTCGACCTGCGCGGGGTCGACCAGTTCCGGGAGCTGGCACGGCTGCTGGAGGAGCGCGGCTACTCCTCGACCAGGATCGAGAAGATCCTCGGCCGCAACTTCCGCGCCTACGCGGAGACGGTCTGGGGCGGCTGACCCTCGCCCTACCCCCTGGGCAGCGCCTCCTCTCCTCCCAACCCCCCCGACGGCAACAGGAACGGACGACGTGGACACTTACCGATTGACCGGATATCGAGCCGCGATGAGGCGGCCATGAGCGGCTCCCGGAACCGGCACGCGCCCGTCGCGGCGAGGCTGGTGTCCCGGAACCGGCGCGCGCTCGTCGCGGCGAGGCTGGTGTCCCGGAACCGGCGCGCGCTCGTCGCGGCGACGCTGGCCGTCCTCCTGCCGCTCGCGGCTTGCAGCGGCGGCGGACGCGACGACGGCAAGGCCACGGCCGGCGGCCAGGCCGCCGGGAAGCCGGGCTCGCAGACGTTCGGCGAGCTGCCGGCGGAGTCGGGCACGCCCAAGGACGGCGGATCCGTCGACATCGCGCAGCAGCCCGGGGCCGGGCCCTACTACATGCTGCCGATCGTGCCCGGCGCGTTCAACTCGACCTACGTGACCTACCAGTTCCAGCGGCTCATGTACCGGCCGCTCTACTGGTTCCCCGAAGGCGCCAGCCCCAAGGTCAACCCGGCTCTCAGCCTGGCCGAGCCGCCGGAGTTCACCGACGGCGACAGGACGGTGACCATCAAGCTGAAGCCGGGCTACACCTGGTCCGACGGCTCTCCTGTCGAGGCCGGCGACGTGGTCTTCTTCATCGACCTGCTGAAGGCGGCGCTGAGGAAGAACGCCGCCAACTGGGGCGGCTACACGCCCGGCCAGTTCCCCGACAACGTCACGAGCGTCAAGGCGACCTCGGCCGACACCGTCACGCTGAAGCTGTCGCAGGCCTACAACCCCGAGTGGTTCACCGCTGACGAGCTGACCTCGGTCGTGCCACTGCCCGCCAAGCAGTGGGCCCGCGCCTCGGCGGACGGGCCGCTGCTCGACCCGGGCGAGCCGAAGAACGCCGAGGCCATCTACACCTACCTCGACAAGGCCTCGCGCGATCCGGCCGGCTTCGCCACCGACCCGCTCTGGCAGACGGTGAACGGCCCGTACCGGCTCAGCGGCTTCGACGTGACCACGAACTTCTACTCGATGACCGCCAACGAGGCGTACACCGGCCCGCAGAAGCCTCGCATCAAGACGCTCAACTTCCGGCCGTTCACCTCCGAGACGGCGAAGTTCAACCAGCTTCTGAGCGGCAACCTGACGATGGCCACGGTGGACCAGAGCCACGTGGGCCAGGTGCAGGCGCTCAAGGCGGCCGGGTACAACGTCTACGGAGCGCCCCGGCTGGGCTTCAACTTCATCATGCTCAACTTCAAGGACACCACCGACAACGTCGACAAGATCCTCGGCCAGCTCTACGTCAGGCAGGCGCTGCAGCACCTGATCGACCAGCCCGGCTACATCGCCAGCAAGGGGATGTACAACGGCGCCGCGGCGGAGAGCTACGGCACGGCGCCCGCGAGCTCGCCGTACGCGTCGAAGGACGTCGCCACCGCGCCCTACCCCTACGACCCCCAGGCGGCGCGCAAGCTGCTGGAGGACCACGGGTGGAAGGTCGTGCCGAACGGCACCACGACGTGCGAACGCCCCGGCAGCGGGCCGTCGGAGTGCGGGGAGGGGATCCCGCAGGGCCAGGCGATCAAGTTCAACCTCTTCTACCGCAGCGAGCCGCAACTGCACAGCGCGGTCAGCACGGCGTTCGCCTCGGAGGCCCGCAAGCTGGGCATCGCGATCACGGTCGCGCCGAAGACGTTCAGCTTCCTGATCCAGAACTACAACGTGCCGGCGGCCCCGTCGAAGGCCGGCGAGTGGGCCATGTCCACCTGGGGCGGCTTCAGCACGACCCCGTACCCGACGATGACCGGGACGTTCGACTCCAAGGGGTCGGGCAACGTGGGCGCCTACAGCGACCCGGAGACCGACGAGCTGATCCGCGCCTCGGTGCACGGCGACGACCGTCAGGCCGTCCAGGCCGAGATCGAGCGGCTGCGGACCGAGCTGCCCGTGCTGTGGCTGCCGACCGCGCACACCATCTGGGCCTGGAAGAACACGCTGTCCGGCCCGCGGGACACGTTCGCCGCCCTGCCCACCACGGTGCTGACGCCGGAGTACTGGTACCTGCGCTAGCACCACGCAACGACAGGAAGGAGGGGCAGCGTGCTCCAGTTCGTGCTGCGACGGCTGGCGACGTCGGTCATCGTGGTCCTGGGCGTATCGGTGATCACCTTCATCATGCTGCACGGCATGTCCGGCTCGCCCGGCCGCGCGATCCTCGGCGTGCAGGCCAGTGCGGAGGCGGTGGCCGCCTTCGACCGGGAGCACGGCTACGACCGGTCGGTGATCGTGCAGTACTTCACCTACCTGGGCCAACTGCTGCACGGTGACCTCGGGTACTCGTACAAGCTGAACCAGAGCGTGAACGCGCTGCTGGCCGGGAACGCCGGGCGGACGGCGATGCTGGCCGGCACGGCCCTGGTCCTCGCGATCGCCGTCGCGGTGCCGCTGGGCGTCTACCAGGCGGTCAAGCGCAACAGCATCGGCGACAACGTGCTGACCACGCTCACCTTCATCGCCTACTCGATGCCCGTCTTCCTGCTGGCGATGCTGCTGATCCAGGTGTTCGCGCTGGGCCTGGGCATCCTGCCCGCGCAGGCTTCGCAGTCGAGCTCGACCTGGGTGATCTTCACCGAACCGCGCGCCATGCTGCTGCCGGTGCTGACGCTGACCGGCGTCACGGTCGCGCTGTACTCCCGCTATCAGCGCTCAGCGGCGCTGGACCAGCTCGCCCAGGACTACATCAGGGTGGCGCGGGCGAAAGGACTGTCGATGCGCCTGGTGCTGACCCGTCACCTGCTGCGCAACGCCTGTCTGCCGCTGGTGACGCTGATCGGCATGACCATCCCCCTGCTGCTCGCGGGCAACCTCGTGGTCGAGTCGGTCTTCAACTATCCGGGCCTCGGGCTGCTGTTCTTCAACGCCCTGAACAACCAGGACTATCCGGTGCTGCTCGGCTACACACTGGTCGCCGCGACCCTGACCGTCCTGGGCAACCTCCTGGCCGACCTGCTGGTCGCGGTCAGCGACCCGAGGACGCAGCGCGCATGACCGGGACGGCTGCCAAACCCGCCGCGCCGCGGGCCACCAGCGGATGGCGCCTGGCCCTCGGCTCCTTCGCGCAGAACCGGCTCGCCGTCGCCGGCGTGGGCATCATCGTCCTGCTCGCGCTGTTCTGCTTCGTCGGCCCGCACCTGTACGTCACCGAGCAGATCGCCGTCGACCCGGTGCACAGCCTGCTGCCGCCGGACGCCGAGCACCCGCTGGGCACCGACGCGCAGGGCTTCGACGTGCTCGGGCGGATCATGCGGGGCGGCCAGGCGTCGCTGCAGATCGGGCTGTTCGCGGCGCTCATCGCCACCGCGTTCGGCACGCTGTACGGCACCGTCGCGGGCCTGGCCGGCGGCGTCGTGGACGGGATCATGATGCGGGTGGTGGACACGCTGCTGTCGATCCCCTTCCTGTTCGTCGTGCTGATCGCCGCCACCCGGTTCAGCTCCTCGGTCCTGTCGCTCAGCCTGATCCTGGGGGCGTTCTCCTGGCTGGCGCCCGCCCGGCTGGTCAGGGCCGAGGTGCTCTCCCTGCGCTCGCGGGGGTTCGTCTCCGCCGCGACCGTGATGGGCGCGACCAGGCCGCGCATCATCGTCAGGCACCTGATCCCGAACGCGCTGGGCGTCGTGATCGTGAACATCACCTTCCAGGTGGCCGACGCGATCATCGCCGTCTCGCTGCTTGGCTTCCTCGGGTTCGGGCTCAACTATCCCGACGTCGAGTGGGGCACGCAGCTCTCCGACGGGGTGAGCCACCTGTTCGAGGGCGCCTGGTGGCTGATCTATCCGGTCGGGGGCTGCCTGGTGCTGATCGTCATGGCGTTCAACTTCGTCGGGGACGCGCTGCGCGACTCGATCGACGTACGGCTGAGGCGGCGCTGATGTCCGCCCGCACGGAAAGGGGCGAGTGATGCCCGACGACGGTGACGTTCTGGCCATCGAGCGCCTGTCCGCCGGCATCCGGCTGAGGAGGTCGACGGTCGAGGCCGTCAAGGCCGTCGACCTGAGCCTGCGCCGGGGCGAGACGCTCGGCCTGGTGGGCGAGTCGGGCAGCGGGAAGTCGATGACCGGCCTGTCGATCATGGGCCTGCTCCCGCCCGGCGGGCAGGTCACAGAAGGGTCGATCAAACTCGGCGGACGGGAGCTGACCGGCCTGCCCGAACGCGACTATCAGCGCGTCCGCGGCAACGAGATCGCCATGGTCTTCCAGGATCCGATGACCTCGCTCAACCCCACCAAGACCATCGGCGAGCAGGTCGCCGAGCCGGTCAGGCTGCACCGCGGCGCGAGCCCGAGGCATGCGCGCGAGCGGGCGCTGGAGATGCTGGCGCTGGTCGGGATCGCCCGTCCGGCCGAAAGGTACGGCGACTACCCGCACCAGCTCTCGGGCGGGCTCCGGCAGCGGGTGATGATCGCCATGGCCCTGTCCTGCGAGCCCAAGGTGCTGATCGCCGACGAGCCGACGACGGCGCTCGACGTGACCGTCCAGGCCCAGGTCCTGCGCCTGCTGCACGATCTGAAGGACCGCCTCGGGATGGCCATGCTGCTGATCACCCACGACATGGGGGTGATCGCGCGCTGGGCCGACCGGGTCAGCGTCATGTACGCCGGCGGCATCGTCGAGAGTGCCCCGACCGGCGACCTCTTCGAGGGGATGCGGCACCCGTACACGCAGGCGTTGCTGGCCTGCACGCCCCGGCTGACCCAGCAGCGCGAGCACACCCTGTACTCCATCCCCGGCCTCCCGCCCGACCTGGCCGACCCGCCGGCGGGCTGCCGGTTCGCCGCCCGCTGCGCGCACGCCACCGGCCGGTGCGGGAGCGAGGCGCCGCCGCTCGCCGACGCGAGCCCTGGGCATCTGCTCGCCTGCTGGCATCCGGTCGAAGGGCCGCTGGCGCCCGTGACCAGCCCTGCGGTGGCTGAGCAGCCGCGCGATGGGCAGCCCGGGGAGCCGGTGCTGGCCGTCGGCGACCTCGTGAAGGAGTACGGCGTGCCGCGCCGCCTTCCGCTGCTCGGTCCCGCGCGCAGCGTCAAGGCCGTGTCCGGGGTGTCGTTCGAGGTCCGGCCAGGCCAGACCTTCGGGCTGGTCGGCGAGAGCGGCTGCGGCAAGAGCACCCTGGCCAAGATGATCGTCGCGCTGGAGCGGCCCTCCTCGGGCAGCGTCACCGCCCTGGGCGGCAAGCTGAACGAGCTGCGCGGGCGGAGCCTGCGCCGGCATCGGCGCAACCTGCAGATGATGTTCCAGGACCCGCTCGACGCGCTCGACCCGCGCATGCGCGTCGGCGCCATCCTGCGCGAGCCGTTCGAGGCGCAGGGCATCGGGACCGCCGATGAGCAACTGGAGGCCATCAGGGAGCTGCTCGACGAGGTGGGGCTGCCGCACAGCGTGCTGGAACGCCATCCGCACGAGTTCTCCGGCGGTCAGCGGCAGCGCATCGCGCTGGCCCGGGCGCTGGCGGTCAACCCGCGGGTGATCGTGGCGGACGAGCCGGTGAGCGCGCTGGACGTGTCGATCCGTTCGCAGGTGCTCAACCTGATGAAGAGGCTGCAGGCCAAACACGATCTCACCTACGTCGTGATATCTCACGATCTGACCGTGGTGCGGTATCTGGCGGACACCGTCGGAGTGATGTACCTGGGCAAGCTCGTCGAAGTCGGGTCGGCGGACGACATCTACCTCCGTCCCGCGCACCCTTACACCGCGAGCCTGATCGCCGCCATCCCGGTGCCGGACCCCGCCGCGGCCGAGGCCGCCGACCCGATGGACATCGGCTCGGAGCTGCCCAGCCCGCTCGACCCGCCGTCGGGGTGCCGCTTCCGTACCCGCTGCCCGCGGGCGCGGGCGCGGTGTGCCGAGGAGGAGCCGGTGCTGCTCGGGTTCGATCCGGGGCACTCGGCGGCGTGCCACTTCCCGCTCAGGGAACCGCAGGCGTCGGCGCGGCCCTGATCTCGTGCGCGATGCCGAGCCGGCCGGGCAGATCGCCTGCGGCGCAGGCGCGCCGGTATCGTGCCGCCATGCGGTTGTTGATCACGTCCCTCATGATCGTCTTATCCGCGTGCGGCGCAGGCGCCCCCGCCTCGCCCCAGCCCGACCCCGCAGCCGCGAGCGCGTCCGACTGCCCCGCCGAGACCTCACCGCAACGCGACAAGCTCCACGTGCCCGCTCGCGACGGCTGGCGGCTGGTCGGCACCTTCCCCGAAGGGGAGATCAACGACATCGCGGCCACACGCGACGGCACGCTCTGGGCGATCGGCTCCCGCGAGGCCAGGCGTGCCGAGGCTCCGGAGGCGGGCCGGTCCGAGTGCAGCCGCCAGGGCGTGGTCCTGAAGTACAGCGCCAAGGACGCGGACCGGCCCGAAGCGGAGATCGCCGGGCCCGGCTGCGCGGAAGACCTTGCCCACGGGGCGGTCGCGGCGTCCGGGGAGCTCTGGGTGGCCGGGTCCGCGCCTTCCGAGTCGAAGACCGCGGCCTGCGTCGCCCGCTGGACAGGCCGCGACTGGCGGGAGTACCCGCTGGAGTTTCAGCCGGAGGACCTGGCCGTCACCGGCGACGAGGCCTGGGTCGTCCGACCGGCCGATTCGCCGCCGATCGTCACCCAGGTGACGCCCGCGGGGAGCCGCGCGCATCGGCTCAAGATGACGCCGATGGCGGTGGCGGCCCTCAGCCCCACCTCGGTGTGGGTGGCCGGGGTGCATCCGCGCGCCGACAAGATCATGATCAGCCACTGGGACGGCCGGGCCTGGCAGGCCGTCCCCTCTCCCGCGCCGGACATCAGGGCGGGCGTGCGGCCCGACGAGTTCGAGTCCCTTGGGGTGTCCGACCTGCTGGTTCTCGGCCCGCGCGACATCTGGCTGGACGTCACGGCCGGGGTCCATCCGCTTGACTCCGACGGCGACAACGACCTCACGTTCACGAAGGAGCTGCTGGCGCACTGGGACGGTTCCTCGTGGTCCTGGTCATGGCAGCCGGGCAGGCGCCGGCTGAGCACCATGCCGGAGCTCGGCTCCGACGGCCGGGGCGGGGTCTGGCTGTCCGGGCTCGGCATCTATGACGGTCCTGACGAGATCGCGCACGTCTCGGGCGGCCGTTGGACGCCGATCACGCTGCCCGGAGACCTGGCCGGCGGCGACGTGGTCACCATGCGTCCGGGCACGAGCAGGGCATGGGTGGCCGGGTACCTGGCCGTCGATCGGGACGTCGACAACATGGAGGGGAACCAGATTTCCGCCCTCTGGACGACAGACGGAACTGTCTCGCCGTGAATGGCGGAACTCCGCAGCTTGGTTCGCAACACATCAGTAACAGTTCGTCGAGCTGCCCTGGTCGACCACCGAAGTCGGCGACACGCTATTCGTCATTCCTGAGAACGAGCGTCCGCCATTGAATGTTAGCGCTAACACTCGGCGGCCGGCATGAAGTCACCTGGCCGGCGAAGAGCCAACGCTCACAAGCGAAAGGAAAACGGGCAATGACACCGTCCGAGAAGCCGGGAGTGAGCCGCCGCACATTCGTACGAGCATCAGCCCTCGGTTTGGCGGTGGCCGCGACGGCCGAGCCTCTTCCGGCGGATGCCGGGGTCAAGGAGCCGGCCGCGATCCCGTACGTCGGCGCGGGAAGCAACACCGCGGTCAGGCCGTTCGCGCTGCGGGAGGTACGCCTGAACGCCGGCCTGTTGCAGGAGAAGCGGGACCGGATGAAGGCGTTCCTGCAGGCGTACGACGAACGCCGTTTCCTCATGCTCTTCAACGACCAGGCCGGCCGCCCGAACCCGCCTGGCCTGCAACTGCCCGGCGGCTGGGAGAACGGCGGGCTGCTGAGCGGGCACTGGGCCGGCCACTACCTGAGCGCCCTCGCCCAGGCCTACGCCGACCAGGGCGAGCAGGTCTTCAAGGACAAGCTGGACTGGATGGTCGACGAGCTGGCCGCGTGCCAGGCCGCCATCACCGCGCGGATGGACGCCCCCGGCGGGGGCGACGAGCCGGAGGAGCCCGTCATCGGCCGGGTCGAGGGACGCTTCGGCAACGGGTTGCGCCTCAACGGCGGCAGCACCGCGGAGCATCTGCGGCTTCCGCAGGAAGCGGTGTCCCAGCTCACCGACTTCACGATCGCCGCCTGGGTCAACCTCGCCGCGGCACAGAGCTGGAGCAGGGTCTTCGACTTCGGTCAGAACACCACGGTGAACATGTTCCTGACGGCCCGTTCCGGTGCGTCCGGCAATCCGCCGCGGTTCGCCATCACCGTCGGAGGCAGCGGCCAGGAGCAGCAGATCACGGGCACGTCCGCCCTGCCGACCGGGCAGTGGACGCACCTCGCCGTCACACTCGCGGGCTCGGTCGGAACGCTGTACGTCAACGGCGCGGCGGTGGCGGCGAACACCGGCATGACGCTCAACCCGACCAGCCTCGGCGTCCCCGGCAACATCTGGATCGGCCGGTCCCAGTACGGAGACCCGCTCCTCGACGCGACCATCGACGAGTTCCACATCTTCGACCGGGCACTCAGCGCGGCAGAGATCCAGTCGCTGACGGATTCCGCCGCGGGGTCCACGGGCGGCGGGAACATCGCCTGGTACCGCTTCGACGAGGAAGGCGGGGCGACCGCGCTCGACTCGTCGCCCAACGGGCGTGACGCCGGAATCGTCCCGGTCACGCAGGGAGGCGGCGCGTTATGGGTGCCCACCCATCCCGGCTATCTCGGGGCAATCCCGGAGGACGCCGTGATCCGGCTGGGGCCGCCGCGGTTCGCCGTCTACGGCAGCAACCTCGACACGAACGTCTGGGCGCCCTGGTACACCCAGCACAAGATCATGCGGGGTCTGCTGGACGCCTACTACCTGACCGGCAACGAGCAGGCGCGCGAAGTCGTCATCAAGATGGCGGAGTGGGCGCACCTCGCCCTGACCGTCGGCGACAAGAATCACCCGCAGTACCAGGGACCCATCACGCGCAGCGACCTCAACCTCATGTGGGACACCTACATCGCCGGCGAGTACGGCGGCGCCAACGAGGTGTTCCCGGAGATCCACGCCCTGACCGGCGACGCCAGGCACCTCGACACGGCGAAGCTCTTCGACAACCGGGAGTCCCTCTTCGGCGCCTGCGTCGAGAACCGGGACATCCTCGTGGTGACCGACCCCGCCGACCTCGGACGGCGTCGCCCGGCCCGCCTGCACGTCAACCAGCACGTCCCCAACTTCGTCGGCTACCTGCGGATCTTCGAGCAGGGCGGCGGCCAGGACTACTTCCGGGCGGCTGAGAACTTCTACGGCATGATCGTCCCGCACCGCATGTTCTCGCACGGGGGAACCGGCGGAAACTACCCGGGCTCCAACAACAACATCGAGATGTTCCAGAACCGGGACAACATCGCCAACGCGATCGCCCAGGGCGGCGCGGAGACCTGCTCCATCTACAACGTGTCCAAGCTGGCCCGCAACCTCTTCTTCCACACGCAGGACCCGGCCTACCTGGACTACTACGAGCGGGCCGTCCTCAACCAGATCGCCGGTTCCCGAGCCGACACGGCCACCACGGCCAACCCGCAGGTGACCTACTTCCAGCCCCTGACGCCGGGCGCGAACAGGTCGTACGGCAACACCGGCACCTGCTGCGGCGGGACAGGGCTGGAGAACCACACCAAGTACCAGGAAAGCGTCTACTTCAAGTCCGCCGACGGCTCGGCCCTCTGGGTCAACCTCTTCGTGCCGTCGGCCGTGACCTGGGCGGAGAAGGGCTTCGTCGTGACGCAGGAGACGAGCTTCCCGCGCGAGGCCAGGACGAAGCTCACCGTCAACGGCCGCGGCGCCCTCGCCATCAAGCTGCGGGTCCCCGAATGGGCCCGCAACGGTTACACCGTGCGGATCAACGGAACCAGGGCGCCGCTGCGCGCCGCGCGGCCCGGCACGTACGTGACGCTGCGTCGCGTCTGGCGCCCCGGGGACGTCATCGACGTCTCGATGCCGTTCAGCATCCGGATCGAGCGCGCCATCGACCGGCCCGACACGCAGTCCGTCATGTGGGGCCCGCTGCTCATGCCGATCGTCGGCGACCCCGGCGGCGGCAGCTACCGCGAGCTGTCGCTCTACCGGCATCTCAAGCGGGACGGCGACTACTCGCGGGCGGCCATCACACCGGCGGGCACGAGCGCGGCAGGAGACCCGATCTTCACGACGCACGGCTTCACCCTGCGCCCCTGGTACGTCGGGGACGCCCAGGCCCACTCCGCCTACTTCCGCCGGGTGGAGCCGCGGATCGTGTTCGGGAGCATCGACTCCGGGGTTGCGAACGTGAAACGCGACGACGGGCTGCCCAGGTACGACGTTCCGGTCAGTGGGATTCCGTCGCCCGGCACCGATGGTCTGACGTTCCTCGACGTCGTCTGGGATCAGGCGCCGTTCGTGACCCACGGGGCGTTCGTGGCCACGGTCGCCAGGACGGCGGGGGAGTTCGTGGCGGCGGGGCGGCTGACCGATGAGCAGAGGGACGCGGTGGTGGCCGCCGCCGCGGGCGCGCGCAGGGAGCTGACGCCGGAGCCGTAGAGCGTGGATCGCCGACGTCGCAGATCGGTTCCTGAGCACGACCCGCTTGCCGCGTTCGTCGCCTCGACGTCGCAAGGTGACGCTCGAGCGCGTGTAGGCGATGACGGTTCCGCGTCGTTCAGCGTGTGCGCTTTTCGGCTCGTCGGGTCAGCAGCAGGCCGATCGCCATGCCGGTGCCGCAGAGGACGAACGGCCAGCCGTAAGGGCGGCGGGGTGTCCACTGGTCGAGTGTGATCGCGATGCCCGACAGGAGGGTGGCCGCGGTGAGTGCCCAGCTCGCGAGGTGAACGACTCGGCGAGGCCGGCGTGAGGTCAGGCTCCAGGCCAGTACGAGGGCCATGAGCAGGCCGGGCCAGGCGAAGACGGCATGGCTCCAGACGGAGGCATCACCGATGAGGGCGTGCCTGAGTGGACCGTCGAGGAGCAGATTGAGCAGCGAGGCCGGGAAGGTCAGCACCGTCATCAGGATCCAGCCGTACGTGTAGTCGCCCAGATGGCCGTTGATCGTTGCCCAGGTGAGGACGGCGATGGCGGTCACGTACGAGATGATCGTGAGCGACACCGGGCCGCGAGTGGACGTCGCGGTGTGATGCAGCAGGTGGGTCATGTGCCCTCTTCGTGATGTGGTGTCGTCCTGCGGTGCGCCATCGCGGGTGTCGGCGTAGCTGATCTCCGCGTGGACAGGCGGTGCGTCAGCATCGATGCACTCCCCGTTATCACCCCGATGACTCTATGTGCCCGTGCGTGTATGAGGGGGATTACGCCCTCGTTCAATGCCGGTATGGCATGGCCGGGGCCGCGGCGGTGAGGCCCTCATTCCCCTCGTGCGGTTCGAGCCGTCGAATGCATGTATTCGTGAAGAATGCCGCCGATCGACTCCATGGCGTACAATCCAGCATCTGTTACACCCATACCCTCAAGTCGTAACATTGCGGGCATATCGGGCAAAGCTGAAACAGAATCTCATACTGTTCTCTGATTCACATCCAAGAGACGGAATATCCGCTAGTCTCCCGCTTCATTCGGTCGACTAGTGACACGGTGAGCGCGAATGCCCCCACACCCCGACGAAGCGTTTGCCCAAGGCTGGCAGGATGCCTCTCGCCTACGCGGCGATGTTCTCGCAGGTCGCGCGCTACCCGAGTTCTCCGCCGGCAATGTGCGACTGTATCCCGATGAGGTGTTGCACGGTAACGCTCCACTCGCCCACGAGGTCTGGTGCGCGATGGACGTCACATATCAGCGCACCGGCGTGTCGCTCGGACCGCCGGTCGCGATGGCGGTCGGGCTCGCCGCCAGCCTGATCGGCAACTCCGTCCGCCGGTCGAGGGCCGAGCGGCAGGCCATGCATCAATGGCGGTGGCTCGGCTGGGCTCCCACCTTGGTGACCAACTACCGCGTGCTGGCTCACCTGGACAGCCGCTGGTACAGCTGGTCACTCGACTCCATCATGGAGCTGTGGCCGTCCCCGGGTAGCTACTCGTTCGCGATCCTGCTCGACGGTGAGAACCCCCTTCGCGTTTCCGGCCCGTGGGCGCCATGGCACTGTGTGGTCCTCGCCTACCTGCTCTACGGGCCGGACTATCTCGCCGGGCATGCGGAGTTCCAGGCGATGGGCCCCTCGGCTCAGGTGCGGCAGGAGAGGGAGCGCTCGACGTGACCGGCGTGCCGCCCATCAACTTCCGCGCGCACGCCCTGCGCCAGAACGACGCAGGCGGCCGTGACGAGTTCGAGCAGATGCTCGGACTGCTGGTGCACGCCATCACCGGCCTCCAAACACGCATCCCCGAGGCCAGAGGCGGCGACTGGGGCATCGACGCCCTCGTCGGCGACCTCAACGGACGCGTGTCGATCTGGCAGGCCAAGTACTACATGGACGGCTTCACCACTCAGCATCGAAGTGAGGTGAACAAATCCTTCCAGTCCGCGCTGAATGCGGCCGGCGACCACGGGCACACCATCGACAGATGGACGCTCTGCATCCCGCGCAACATGCCACCGGCCTCGGTCAAGTGGTGGCATGACTGGAGCGCCAGGCAGCAGGCCGCCACCGGTATCGTCATCGACCTCTGGGACGACAACGAACTGCGCTCACTCCTGGCGCGGCCAGAGGCCGATCACATCCGCCACCTGTACTACGACCCCTACCGCCCGGCGACGGAAGCCCCCGAGCTGCCGGTCGCCTCTGCCCTGCTGAATGAGGACGAGGCGTGGCGTGCTGGTGCGGTCGCCGCCGGCTACCTGTTGCACGAGGACGCCAGAGAAATCCTGGCCGCCGACCGCTCATGGGCGTGGCGTGAGGCCACCGCTGACCGCATTCAGCCGCCGGGACTTCACGTGATGCTCCGGCAGGTCCGGATATTTCGTGACTCGGTAGCCGGGAGTGCGCGACGGGACGGGCTGATCGCCCAAGCAGCACTGCTCGACGAGCTGCGTAACGCGCGCGGGCTGCCGCGCAAAGCCGAGATGCGGCGCGACGGCGACGGCTCGATGACTCTGGCCACCACCCGCCCGGACGGTCCGCTCTGGCGCGATGTGTTCGGCCCTGTGCCGTCCACGCCTCCCTCTTCCCCGGCGATCTCCCCGCTGGGGAGCAGCGCGCCGCTCGACCGGCTGAGCACCGCGGCCGTGGTGGCCACTGCTGCCGTACTCTGCGACACGCTGCATGAGCTGCACCGTCGCGGCCACGCGCACCGCGCGCTCAGCCCCGACACCGTCGTCCTGCGCGGCGGCAGACACCAGGGCGTCCCGCGAGACCTCGGCCTGACCGCGCTCCCGCCAGTACCCGGAGAAGGGCACGCCCCCTACCAGGCTCCTGAACAGCACCGCCCCGCACTCGCCGCGCTCCCGCCCGGCCCACGCACCGACGTGTACCAGGTCGCCTCCCTGATCCATCACACCGTCTCAGGCTTGCCCGGCGCGGCGCTGCCCCTCCGCGCCGTGCTGCCGGAGATTCCGCCTCGACTGGAGGAAGCCCTGGCCCGCGCCCTTGACCCGGATCCCAGGCGGCGTCCCGGCGATATCCGGGCCTTGGGCGCCGAGCTCAGGAATGTACGCGGCGAGCTCTCGGGTGGAGGCAGGCGATGACCACCGTCCCTGTGTTTCTCACCCGGGCGGTGGCCGTGGTCCCTTCGCAGAAGGTGTACGCCAAGCTCGCACCTGACCTGCATCCGTTCGGGCTGGTACAGGAGATGAGCGAGCTGGCGCACGCGGGCGCGTTGCCGGCCCGGGTGGACGAAGGGCGGCTGGCCGTCTACACGAGCAGGCACGTCGCCTGGCTCTATCCGAGCGCCCACGGCGACGCCTACAGCCTGGGTGGCGCTGCCCCGCGCCGGTTCAGGGACGAGGAACGCCTGGTCGAGGCGGCTCTGCTGCTGCGCTGCCAGTATGGCTGGCACGCATTCCACCATGTGCGTGACGTACGGCCTGGCATGTCCGCCCACTGGGACCTGTTGCGCCGTTCCTGGGCCCAGGCCGAGGCGCCCTCGGCCTCGCCCGCGCCGCTCCCGCCCCAGCATGCCTTCTACCTGGACCTGATGAGCCAGGTGATCGAGGCCGGCCGGGACATCGAGGTCAACCGGCAGCACGACGCCGAACCACTCCTCTACCGGAACAAGGCCAGCGCCAGAGAGCAACGTCACTCGGTCAGAGACGTCTACACCTTCCACCTCCTGCGGCCGGTGGACGTGGCCGATGGGGCGGTGCTCTACCTGCGGGACCGCCCGGAGCTGCGCGGCAGGGTGATCAGGATCAAGGGCACCGAGATCACCATCCGATTCGAGCAGGCCGTTGACTACTCCCGCATCCCAGCAAGCGGCGCACTGATGGCGATGCCCAGCGACAGGATCTATCGTGCCCAGGCCGACGCCGTGGCACGGCTGCGCGAGGGCCGATCCGTGAACCGCGGGCTGCTCCACCAGCTCGTCGAGCGCCGGGTGGCGTCATACCGACCGGACCCGCAGACGCGGCCACGCGAACAGCTGGACGAGGGCAGCGGCCAGCTCGCCGCCTTTCAGCGGGCCCTGACCGTTCCCGACCTGCTGCTGGTGCTCGGTCCGCCGGGCACCGGCAAGACGAGGACGATCGCGCAGATCGTCGCGGCGTGCGCGGGCCGCCAGCGAGTGCTCGTGACCTCGCACACCAACCGCGCTGTGGACAACGTCCTGGAGAAGCTGCCCGAGGACGTCTTCACCGTCAGGATCGGCAACGAGGACAAGATGAGCGCCCATGCCAGGGGTCTGATGGTGGAGAACCGCGTCCAGCAGGAGCAGCGCCGGGTGTTGGCCGCGACCGAGGGGACTGCTGCCGCGCTCGCCTCCTTCACCGGAGCGGGCTCTCCTGCGGCGCGCTGGTTGTCGTATCTGGCGCAGTGCCTGGACGGAGCCTCGGCCACCGACAGGGAGTTCACGCGTCTCCTCGGTGCGCGAAAGGAGGCTGTGGCCCGCGTGACCGCCGCACTCGCCGGACCCTTGCGCGAAGCAGAGCACGAAACGGCCAGAACCCGTACGGTGGCCGCCGAACTCGACGGTCTCTGCCGCCGGGCACGTACCCGGCACGAAGCCGCTGCGGCCAGGGCGCAGTCCGGTGCGCTCGCCTTCCTGTTCCGCTGGCTGACCAACCGGCGGGCGGGCAGACTCAGGACCGCGGAGCAGGCGCTCGGCGAGGCCGAGGCGAGGTCGGCCGTCGCCGCCGCGACGCTCGCCGCGCTCAACAAGCAGGCGGAGCAGCTGATCGCGGGCGATCGTCAGATCGGCGAGCTGGCCGACGCCGCCGACAAGGCGCGCGAAGAGCTGCATCGCGAGCTGACCGCGGCCGAACGTGCCTCCGCCATGCTCCGCGCCATGATCAGTCCGTGGCTGCCGCTGGACCCGCTCGGGCCCGGTCATGACGTGGCCTGCTGGCAGGCCGAGCGGACCCGGCTGGAGAAGGCGGTGGTCACCCTGGCCACCAGGGCGTCCCTGCTGTCCGATTGGCGTGCGGGGATCAGCGAGACAAGCGAGGAACTGCAGCGCGAGATGGTCCGCTACGCCACCGTCGTGGGCGCCACCTGCATCGGCACCGCGACCGCGCCACTCTTGGCCGATCTGGAGTTCGACCTGGTCATCGTGGACGAGGCAGGCCAGATCTCCACCCCGAACCTCCTCGTCCCCCTGGTACGCGGCAGACGGGCGCTACTCGTCGGCGACCACCATCAGCTGCCGCCCTATCTCGACGAGGAAGTCCGCGACTGGGCCGAGAGCCTGCGCGCCGACGCCGAGCTCGGGCAGGAGGCGATCAACAGCATCGGTGACATCTTGCGGCGCAGCGCCTTCGAGCAGTTGTACGGCACGCTGCCGGCCGACAACCAGATCATGCTGCGACTGCAGCGGCGCATGCCACGCGAGATCGCCGACTTCATCTCCGCGGCCTTCTACGGCGGCATCCTGCAGACCAACCATCCCGGCGGCGGGCAGGACCCCATTTTCTCCAGCCCCTTCGCCATGATCGATACGTCTGATCTGCCCTCCGCGCAGCGGCGCGAAGGGTCGCCTCCCGGAGACAAGAAGAGCTACCGGAACGAGGCTGAGGCGGGCCTGATCGCTCGGCTGGTCACGGCGTACGCGCCCCGCTACAAAGACTGGGCGGTCATCGTGCCCTACAAAGCACAGGCCGAACTCATCCGCGCCAAGCTCGGCGCCCGGGCGGACGTGGCCGAGCACATCGACACAGTGGACTCCTTCCAGGGCGGTGAGCGAGACCTCATCGTGTACGGGTTCACCCGCAGCAACGACCAGCGAAGGATCGGCTTCCTCAAAGAGCTGCGCCGCCTGAACGTGGCCATCTCCAGGGCGCGCGCTCAGCTCATCGTCGTCGGCGACGCGACAACGCTGAGCCAAGCGCGGGAGAAAGAGTTCGCCCAGGTGATGAAGGCCATGCTCGCTCATCTGGCACGAGTGGGCGACATACGGCCTTCGCGCGAGGCGGGCCGGTTGATCGACTCCCTCGAGGAGGCATGAGGATCGTGGCCAGGCATGTCATCTACCCGGCCAGGCGAGCGGTCGAGGACGCTGTGAGCCGCCCCGGGACGCACCCGCTACGGCTGTTCGCCGTGTTGTGGCCGATGTGGCAGGTGGAGGTCACCGCCGACCTGTACGAGGAGCAGGCGTACGAGGTCATCGACCGCTACCTCATCCGGGCGATCGCCGACGGCGGGATCACCACGCCCTCCGAGCTGAGCGGCTTCTTCGGCCTCGATCCATCGCTCGTCGAACGTTGCCTGCACTTCCTCACCGTCATCGGCCACCTGTGGGCGGACGGCGAACGTGTCGGGCTCACCGACCTGGGTGTGCGCTCGCATCGTGACGGTGTCCGTTATGCACTGCGCAAGGAGAGCCGGAGAAAGCTGCTGTTCGAGCGGTTCACGGGCAGGCCGCTACCGAGGTCTCACTACGACGGATCGATCAGGGTGCTCGACACGCCCACGGTCAGCAAAGAGGAGGTGGCCGACGGCACACTGTTCCGCCCGCTGTTCGCACCGGCCGCGTTCGACGAACGGCTCGTCCTGGAGCTGGCGGCGCGACGCGACCGTGCCGCGTACAACCTGCCCGCCCAACTCCGCGAGATCAGGGATCTGCGACCGCAGGACGCGTACCTGCCCTCCTACGTCATCGAGACGGCCGGCGGCGGGCTGATGGGATACACGGCCGTGGCCGGCGAGCGCGACACCTTCCTTGAGGAGGTGCTCGCCCTGGTGCCCGAGGCGCGCGCCCGCGTCGAGGCCGAGACACGCCTGGACGAACGGCGGCTCTGGCAGGAGTGGCTGGCCGACAGCGGGCTGGGGCACGGTTCCCTTCAGCGGGCGCCGTACGGAGGGTGGCGGGTCGTGCTGCCCGCGAAGGCGTACGGCAGGAGCGGCAAGCTGCCGCTGAGCCGGGTGGGCTCGTTCCAGCTGCGGAGGAACCATTTCCTCCAGTTGTGGTGCCAGGACGGGCGGCTACGCCGCAGCGCGGCATGCGAGCGTGCGCTGGGCATGGCGAGGCAGCGCGAGGTCCGGACCCAGGCCGATCTGGTACGGCGATTGGACGCTCTGGCCGCGCAACTGGAGACAGACGGGCTCACACTGGCCTCCTTACGCGGCTACGCGGAGCAGAACGATCTACGCGAGCGCCTCGCGCACCTCGACGCCCTTGAATGACCACCGCCTCGCGGGGTGGCTGGTGTCGTCCGTCCACCGCCACGACCTTGCGAAGCTCCGGACGATCAGCCCGGCGGTGGTTCGACGATCGGCAGCGGGTATCCGCTGGGCGGCGCGGTCAGCCGCCAAGGCCGGTGAACATGCGCGGCGGGCACGTCAGCGAGCTCCGGCACGTACCGCCGCACGTACTCACCCTTGGCATCGAACCGCTGCGCCTGACGCAGCGGATTGAACCCCCGGTTGGGACGCGTGTCGTTGCCCGTCCCCGCGACCCACTGCCAGTTCCCGCAGTTGTTGGCCACGTCGCCGTCGAGCAGGTGCTCGAAGAAGTGCCGGGCGCCGGCTCGCCAGTCGATGCCGAGCACCCTGACCAGGTAGGACGCGACGATGAGGCGGGCCCGGTTGTGCATCCAGCCCTCGGCGAGGAGCTGGCGCATGCCGGCGTCCACGATGGGCAGCCCCGTCATGCCCGCGCGCCAGGCCTGCAGGGCGTCCTCCTCCACGCGCCAGTGGCGGCCGCGGGGCCGGTAGTCGGCGCGGTTGATGCGCGGGAAGGCGTAGGTGACCTGATGGTAGAAGTCGCGCCAGCAGAGCTGGCGGACGAAGTCCTGGTTGCCGGCGGTCAGGCGGGTCAGTTCCAGCGGTGACAGGCAGCCGAAGCGCAGGTACGGGCTGAGCCGCGAGGTGCGGTCGCCGGCCAGGTCGTCGTGGCTGTCGGCGTAGCCGGTAAGGGAGCGGCCGATCCACTGGTGGGCGCGGTCGCGGGCGGCCTGCTCGCCGCCGGGCATGGGGCCAGGCGGCGGAGGGGTCGGCAGGCGTCCGGCGTCGAGGTCCGGGGGAGTGGGGACCTGGCGGGGCGGTGCGAGGAGCCGGCGGTGCTCGTGCCGGCTCCAGGCGCGCCAGTACGGGGTGAAGACCCGGTAGTGGTCGCCGCCGCCGGACGGTTTCAGCGTCCCGGGCGGCACCACCGTGACGCCCGGGAAGAACTCGCAGGCGATCGCCTCACCGGCCAGCCGGTCCTGTCTGCGCCTGGCCAGAGCGGTGACGTCGGCGCTGGCGAAGATCGCCTCGGCGCCGGTCCGGCGGGCCAGTTTCATGGTCTCGGCCACCACGTCGCCGTGCCGGACGATCAGGTCCCCGCCGCGCGCCCGCAGGGCGGCCCGCAGGTCGGTCAGGCATTGCAGGAGGAAGCCGTGGCGGTGGCCGGCCGGGATGGTCTCGTCCAGCACGAACAGCGGGATCACGGCGCGGGCGCGGCGGCAGGCGGCCACCAGCGCCGGGTGGTCGTGCACGCGCAGGTCCCTGTTGAACAAGACGATCACCGTGTCCATGCGACCTCCATCCGCGACTCCGTTCCCCGGCTTCTTCGCGACGCCGGGGACCGCGGTTGCATCTGCTGCCGGACGAGGTGGTTGCGAACGCCCCCAAGGCTACGAAGGCCGGCGGGTCGCGTTGGTCGGTGGACCCGTAAAAAGGGGGGCATGAGGCAAGGTGCCGCGGGGAAGGGTCGTGGACATGTCATTGTGCCTGGTCACCGGCGCGACCGGCTATATCGGCGGGCGGCTGGTGCCCGAGTTGCTCGCCGCCGGCCACCAGGTGCGGTGCATGGTCCGCTCGGCCGGACGGCTGCGTGATCTGCCGTGGGCGGCGCGGACGCAGGTCGCCGAGGCCGACGCCACGGACGCCGCGGCGACGCGCCGGGCGCTGGACGGGGTCGAGGTCGCGTACTACCTGATCCACGCGATGGGGGCGAGCGGCCGGTTCGCCGAGCGGGATCGGCTGGCGGCGCGCACGTTCGCGGCGGCGGCGGCCGAGGCGGGCGTGCGGCGGATCGTCTACCTGGGCGGCCTGACCGCTGATGAGAGGCTTTCGCCGCATCTGAGGTCGCGGGCCGAGGTGGGGGAGATCTTCCTGGAGGGGGCCGTGCCGGCGGTGGTGCTGCGCGCCGCGGTGATCATCGGTTCCGGGTCGGCCTCGTTCGAGATGCTGCGCTACCTGACGGAGCGGCTGCCGGTGATGACGACGCCGCGCTGGGTGCGCAGCCGTACGCAGCCGATCGCGGTGCGGGACGTGCTGCGTTATCTGCTCGCGTGGGCGCAGGTGCCGGGGACGGTCAACAGGGGGTTCGACCTCGGAGGGCCGGACGTGCTGACCTACGCCGACATGATGCACGGTTACGCGGCCGTGGCAGGGCTGCCACCCCGGCTGATCATTCCGGTGCCGCTGCTCAGCCCACGGCTGTCCAGCCTGTGGGTGGGGCTGGTCACGCCGGTCCCAGCGAGCATCGCGCGTCCGCTGGTGGAGTCGCTGCGGAACGAGGCCGTGTGCGGCGAGCACGACATCGCCCGATACGTCCCCGATCCCGAGGATGGGCTGATCGGCTTCCGGCAGGCGGTGGCGCTGGCGCTGATGAAGATCAAGGAGGCGGACGTGGCCACCCGCTGGTCCTCGGCGTCCACGCCGGGCGCGCCGAGCGATCCGCTGCCCACCGATCCCGGCTGGGCGGGCGGCAGCCTGTACGTGGACGAGCGCAGCCTTGCCGTGCCGGCGAGCGCGGAGGCGTTGTGGCAGGTCATCGAGGGCGTCGGCGGCGACAACGGCTGGTACTCCCTGCCGGTCGCCTGGAAGCTGCGAGGGCTGGCCGATCGGCTCGTCGGCGGCGTCGGCCTGCGGCGCGGCCGGCGGGACCCGGCCCGGCTGCGGGTGGGCGACTCGATCGACTTCTGGCGGGTGGAGGAAGTGGTCCCCGGCGAGCTGCTGCGGCTGCGGGCCGAGATGCGGCTACCCGGCCTGGCCTGGCTGGAGCTGGGCGCCGCCCGCGACGGCGACCGGACGATCTACACGCAGCGGGCGATCTTCCACCCGCGCGGCCTGCTCGGACATCTGTACTGGTGGGGAATCTCGCCCTTCCACGGTCTGATCTTCGGGCGGATGCCGGTCAACGTGGCGGCGGCGGCCCGGCGGCGGCAGCAGATCTTGTCCTGATTCTCGGCCGGCCGTGAGGGACGCTTGGCACGTCTCGGGGCACATGCGTCCGTGACCGGGGGCGGCTGCGAAAGACAGGGTGTGCGACAGACGCGGAGCGGACAGGACAGACGCGCGGCCCCGCGGCCGGCCCGCGTGCTGGGCGTGCTGTTCCTGGTGGCCATGATCGGCTGCCAGGTGGCGTCGGGGCTCGACGCGCGGCCCGAGCGGCTCACCACGGTGATCGTGGCGCTGCTGGCGGCGTGCGCCGTGGCGTTCGCCGCGGACGTGTGGGGCGCGCGCAGAGCGGTGGCCGCGTTCGGCGCGGCGGTGCTGATCGGGTACGCGGCCGAGCTCGCCGGGGTGTCGACCGGGTTCCCGTTCGGTGCCTACAGCTACAGCGGCGTGTTGTGGCCGCAGGTGGGCGGCGTACCGGTGGTGGTGGCGCTGGCCTGGGGCGGGATGGGGCTGGCGGCGTACGCGGTGGCCGCCGCCATCGCACCGGCCGGTTGGGCGCGGACGTTCGCGGGCGCCGGCGCCCTGACGGCGTGGGACCTGTTCCTCGACCCGCAGATGGTCCGCCTCGGGCTGTGGACGTGGGCGCAGGACGGCCTCTACCGCGGCATCCCGCTGAGCAACTTCGCGGGCTGGCTGCTGGTGTCGGCCCTGGTCATGCTGGCCGTCGGGCACATCATCGGCGGGGCAGGGGCAGGGCGGGGGCTGCTGACGCTGTACACGGTCATGGCGGTGATGGAGACGGTCGCCTTCGCGGCGGTGTTCGACCCGCCCGACGCGCTGGTGGCGGTGGCCGGAGGGATCACGATGGGCGCGTTCGCCGCGCCGGCCTGGAGGCGGTCATGGCAGAGGTGACGGTGGTCGGCGGCGGCGTGGGCGGCATGGTGTGCGCGCTGCTGCTCGCCAGGCAGGGGCACGAGGTGCGGCTGTACGAGCAGTCGCCGCGGCTCGGCGGCAAGCTGGCCGAGCATCGCCGCGACGGGTTCACCTTCTCCCTGGGGCCGTCGCTGCTCACCATGCCGGAGCTGTTCCGCGAGCTCGGGCTGGGACGCGAACTGATCGAGCCGGAGCTGCTGTGCCGTTACCGGTTCGCCGACGGCAGCGTGCTGGACGCCCGGCGCGACCCGGACCGGATGGCCGCCGCGATCGACCTGCTCGCCCCGGGCGAGGGACAGGCCTGGCGCGCCTTCCACCGCTGGGCCGAGGGCTGCCTGGAAGCGGCGAGGCGGACCGTGTTCACCGGGCCGCTCATCCGGCCGCCGCACGAGGCCAGGCTGTCGGACCTGCTGGCCGTGGCCCCCGCACACACCCTGGACGGGCTGGCCCGCCGCTACTTCACCGACGCCCGGCTGCGTCAGTACGTCGGCCGCTACGCCACCTACGCCGGGTCCAGCCCCTACCGGGCGCCCGCCGCGCTCGGCTGCGTCCCGGCGCTGGAGCACGGGCAGGGCGTCTGGTACGCGCCCGGCGGCCTCGCCAGGCTGGCCGACGACCTGGCGCTGCTGCTGAAGGCCGCGAACGTGCAGGTGCTGCTGTCCGAGCCGGTCGCCGCCGTCGAGGCCGACGGCTCCCGGGTGACGGGGGTGCGGCTGGCCAGTGGCGAACGCGTCCGGGCCGACGTGGTGGTGGCCAACACCGACGCCGCCGACCTGTACGGCCGCTTGCTGCCCGACCGCCGCCGGCTGCGGCGGATCGCCAGGCTCGGACGGTCGTCGTCGGCGCTGCTGATCCTGGCCGGGGTCGAGGGGCGGACGCCTGGCCTGCCGCATCACTCGGTGCTGTTCTCGTCCGACTACGAACAGGAGTTCGGCGACCTCTTCGACCGTGGCAGCCCGCCGCTCGACCCCACCGTCTACCTCGGCTGCTCGGCGGTCGACGACGCCTCCCAGGCTCCGGAGGGGGCGGAGAACTGGACGATGCTCGTCAACGTGCCCGCCCGCGATCCGGGGCGGTGGCCTGTCGGGGTGAACGCGTACCGGGATCTGGTGCTGGAGCGGCTGGCCGAGCGGGGCTACGACCTGGCGGGCCGGTTGCGGTTCGCCGACGTCTTCACGCCCGCCGACCTGCGTGATCGTTACGGTGCCTGGGGTGGGGCCATCTACGGCAGTGCCTATCGGGGGCGGCTGGCGTCCTTCCAGCGTCCTGGCAACCGCGGCCCGCGCAAGGGGCTGTACCTGGTCGGCGGGTCGGCGCATCCGGGGGGCGGGCTGCCCATGGTGGCGCTGGGCGCGCGCATCGTGGCCGGGCTGGTCGCCGAGGACCTGCACAGGAGCGGGCGATGAGCCCGCGCGCGGCTGCGGGATCTGCTCGGGCAGCGTGCGATGCGGCTGGCGGTGTCCGCTCGGGCGGCGTGCGAGCGGGCGGCGTGCGAGCGGGCGGCGTGCGAGCGGGCGGCGTGCGAGCGGGCGGCGTGCGAGCGGGCGGCGTGCGAGCGGGCGGTGGGCGATGAGGCTGCTCACCGCCGCACAAGCGGTCGCGGCCGCCGTCGTGGCCGCCAGGCTGGCGCGCGGACGGCGGCGGTTGCCGCCGCTGCGGCCGATCCCGCACGCGGGTGTGACGATCTCCGTGGTGATCCCGGCTCGCGACGAGGCGGCCAGGATCCGGCCGTGCCTGCGCGCCGCGCTGGCGTCCCCCGCCGTCACCGAGGTGATCGTGGTCGACGACGGCTCCCGCGACGGGACGGCCGAGGTGGCAGCCTCGCTGGGGGCCACGGTCGTCACCGCCGAGCCGCTGCCCAGCGGCTGGGTGGGCAAGCAGTGGGCGCTGCGCCAGGGGGTGGCCGCGGCCGGCGGCGAGGTGGTGGTCACGCTGGACGCCGACACCCGGCCGGAGCCGGGGCTGTTCGGGGCGCTCGCCGATGCTCTGGAGCGCTACGACCTGGTGAGCGCGGGCCCCCAGTTCGTCTGCGACGGCGTGCTGGAGCAGGCCCTGCACGCCTCCATGCTGGCGACGCTCGTCTACCGGTTCGGGCCCGTCGGCCCGGCGAGCACGCCGCCGCCGCACCGCGTCGTCGCCAACGGGCAGTGCATGGCCTTCCGCCGTGCCGGGATGGTCGATGTGGACGGGTTCGCGCTCGTCCGGGATCGGATGACCGATGACGTGGCGCTGGCCCGGTCGCTGGCTGAGCGGGGGTGGAGGGTGGGGTTCCTGGACGGGGGCGCTCTGCTGGAGGTAGACATGCACGACTCGGTGGGCGAGTTGTGGCGGGAGTGGGGGCGTTCGCTGCCGCTGAGCGACGTGACCGGGCCCGGGTGGCAGGCGGCCGACCTGGCCGTCATCTGGCTCACCGGGGCGCTGCCCGTGCTGCGGCTGGCCGCCGGTCGGCCCACCGGGCTGGACGTGGCGCTGCTGGTGGCGCGGTCGCTGCTCACGGGTGCGTTGCGGGGCAGCTATCGCGGGGCGGGTGCGGGGGTGCTGTTGTCGCCGCTGCTCGATCCGGCGTCGGCGTTCCGGCTGACCCAGGCCACGCTCCGGCCGGTACGAACGTGGCGAGGCCGCACCTACCCGGCCACCGGCGGCACCCGGCAGGACCCCCGCGACGTCCAACCGGCCACCGACCAGGGAACGGGGAGCGTCAGTGGCGGCGCGCGGCCAGTGCGGCCTGCCCGAAGCGCAGCCCGATGAGGCACATCAGCCCCCCAGTGGCCGCCACCAGCTCCACGGGCGCGAACAGCAGTTGCAGCACCGGCACCCCGAACACCGCCAGGCGCGCCCCCACCGCGAACGACCGCACCGCCAGCGCCACCCCCACCAGGGCCGCGATGGCCAGCACGAACGCCGGCGGGCAGATCACCGCGATGCCGCCCGCGAACGTCAGAATGGACCGGCCGCCACGGAAACCGGCGAAGACCGGCCACGCGTGCCCCGCCATCGCCGCCGCCACCGCCAGGTACACCGGCGCCACGCTCGCCCCCGTCACCACCCCCAGGCCGGTGGTGTGGGCGCCGCTGACGAACAGCCCCACCAGGGCCGCCAGCGTGCCCTTCGCCGTGTCGCCGGCGAACACCGGCACGGCCGCCCGCAGGCCGAGCTGCTCCTTGACGTTCCAGTACCCCGGGTTGCGGTCGCCGACCTCGCGCGGATCGACACCATGCGCCCGCGCCACCAGCACCGCGACCGGCACCGAGCCGAGCAGGTAACCGGAGATGACCGCCACCAGCACGTCAACCATCGCCTCGTTCCACCTCATCCGATACGGCGGCATCCGGGAGATGCGGCACATGGCTTTCGACCGGCCGCTGCTGCGGAGCACCGGCGGGCTGCTGTTCTGGCGGCTGCTCGGCACCGGCCGGGGCCGCACCATGTCGCTGGGGGCCGACCTGCGCCGGTGGGCCATGTTCGCGGTCTGGCGCGACGAGAGTGACCTGGAGAAGTTCCTGCGCACCTCGCCGATCGCCGCCCGATGGCGGACGGAGGCGGACGAGAGCTGGCAGGTACGGCTGGCCCCGCTCGCCTCGCGCGGCGCCTGGGCGGGACGCGACCCGTTCGCCGGGCACCCGGACCGACCCGGCGGGGCGGGGCCGGTGGCGGTGCTGACCAGGGCGTCGATCCGGGCCCGCCGCCTGGTCGCGTTCTACCGGTCGGTGCCGCCGGTCGAGGAGCTGCTGCGGCGGCAGGACGGCTGCCTGGCGTCGATCGGCATGGGCGAGTGGCCGCTGGCCCGGCAGGCGACCTTCTCCCTGTGGCGGGATCGCGCAGCGGTGAGCGCCTTCGCCTACCGGGGGCAGGCGCATCAGCGGGTCATCGAGCAGGTGCGCTCGCACGACTGGTACGCCGAGGAGCTGTTCGCCCGCTTCGTCCCGTACGCCAGCGAGGGCACCTGGGACGGAACCGACCCGCTGCGATGAGCCCATCACGGCCTCGTCGCCGCGCCCTCAAGCCCCGCCCCGATCCCGGCCGCGGGATCCTGCGCCGCCAGGGCGTGCGCCACCACGCAGGCCCGGGCGATGGTGGCCGCCCGCGATGAGCCGTGCGCGACGACGACGGTGCCCCGCAGCCCGAGCAGGGTGGCGCCCCCGTGGGTCTGCGGGTCGTAGCGGCGGGCCACCTCCGCGAGCCGGTCCGGCGACGCGATGCCGGCCTGGGCGACCATGGTCAGCGCCGTACGGACGCAACCCTCGACGTTCTTCAGCACCACGTTCCCCGTGAACCCGTCGGTGACGATCACGTCCACCACCCCGGTCAGCACGTCATGGCCCTCGATGTTGCCGTGGAACCGCACCGGCGAGGCGGCGATCAACTCCGCGGACTGGCAGGTCAGCCGGTTGCCCTTGCCCGGCTCCGAGCCGATGGACAACAACCCCGCCGTCGGGTCGGGACGGCCGAGCACGGCTCGCGCGTACCCCACGCCGAGCAGGGCGAACTGAGCCACCATGGCCGGGCTCGGATCGGCTGTCGCGCCCGCGTCCACCAGCACGCTCGCGCCGCCCGTCAGCGCGGGCAGGGCCACGGCCAGTGCGGGCCGCAGCACCCCGGCGGCGCGGCCGATGCCGCGTACCGCGCAGGAGACCACCGCGCCGGTGGACCCGGCCGACACGAACGCCCCGCCCAGGCCCCGTCCGACCAGGTCGCAGCCCACCGCCAGGCTGGAGGCGGCCAGCGCGGCGGCGCCGGCGCCGCGCTCGGTCATCGGGACCGCGTCGTCGGCGTGCACCACGGCGATCTCGCCGCTGGCGCTGTGCCTGCGCAACTCGGCGACCACGCGAGGCTCGTCGCCGACCAGGGTGATGGGCACGTGGTGGGTACGCCACGCCGCCACCGCTCCGGCGACGGTCTCGGCGGGCCCGTGGTCGCCGCCCATCGCGTCCAGCACCACCGGCGGCACGGTCGTCCTGGGGGTCATGGCAGCTCCACTCGCACCCGGCGCTCGGCCCGGCCCGCCTCGGCGGAGGCCAGCAGGTGGCGGGCGAACACGGCCGCCTTGCGCCGGCGCGGCACCCGTACCCGGGCCGTGAGCACCTCGAACCCGCGGCGCTCGATCTCCTCCAGGATGCCGCCGTACAGCTCGAACGCGGCGCGCACGCACGGCTGCGACGAGGCGACGAGCAGGCCGAAGCCGCCGGCGGCGGCGCTGTAGTGGTCGCGGGCGCGACCGGCCTCGAAGGCGAGCAGGTCCCGCACGCGGGCCGACGTGTGCCGGGCGCCCAGGTCCTCCGGCTTGACGCCGAACTTGTCCAGGTCCTCCATGGGCAGGTAGACGCGGCCCCTGGCGTGGTCCTCACCGACGTCGCGCAGGAAGTTGGTGAGCTGGAAGGCCAGGCCGAGCTGGCGGGCGGGCTCGCGGGCCGCCTGCTCGCGGCCGGGCGCCGCCTCCAGCACCGGCAGCATCATGGTGCCGATGGCGGCGGCCGATCCCGCCATGTAGCCGAGCAGGTCGTCGTAGGTCGCGTACCGGGTCACGGACAGGTCGGCCCGCATGGAGACGAGGAAGGCGCCGATGTCGTCGTGGCCGATGCCGAACGACCTCACCGTGTGCAGGAACGCCGGCAGCACCGGGCTGTCCACGTCCGCGCCGGCGAGCCCGGCCTCCACCCGGCCGGTCAGCGCGTCGAGGGCGCGGGACCGGTCGGCGGTCATCGTGAAGGAGTCGACGATCTCGTCGGCGTAGCGGGCGAAACCGTACAGGGCGTGCACATGCCGCCGCTTCCACTGCGGCAGCAGCCGGGTGGCCAGATAGTAGGAGCGGCCGTGGCGGGCGTGCAGCCGCCGGCAGCGCTCGTAGCTGGCGGTGAGCGTCAACGGGTCTCCTCGAGTATGCGTTCGGCGGCCAGCCGGCCGGAGATCAGCACGGGCGGCACCCCGACACCGGGCGCGGTGAACATGCCGGCGAAGTGCAGCCCGGGCACCCGCCGGGCCACGGCGGACGGGCGCAGCCACGCCGTCTGGGTGAAGCGGTGATCGAGCGCGAACGGCGTTCCGGCGCTGTGCCCGAGGGCCGCCCAGGCGGGCGGGTCCAGCACCAGCCGGGGCGCGGCCGACAGGTCGCCGTAACCGAGCCTGGCCATCCGGCCGAGCAGCCTCCCCTCCAGCCGGGGCCGCAGCCGCTTCCAGTCGGCGCGTTCCAGGTTCGGCGCGGGCTCCAGGACGCTGAGCGTAGTGTGCCCCGCCGGCGCGGCCTCGCCGTCCGGCTCGGGGCAGGTGACGAGCAGGCTCGGGTCCGGTTGCGGCCTGCCCGCCGCCAGCGCGCTGAACGTGTCCTCCCAGGTACGGCCGAAGTGCAGCGTGTGGTGCGCCTGGCCGGTGGGCGGGCGGTCCAGGCCCGCGTGCACCACCAGGCAGGAGGGGGAGTGGCGGGGACGGCGCAGCCGCCAGTCGTCCGCCAGGCCGGGCAGCAGCCGCCTGGCCGCCAGCCGGTCGCACGCGACGACCACCTGCCCGGCCGGCAGCCGCTCGCCGTCCGCCAGCAGGACGCCCTTGACGCCGTCGGTGTCCGTCTCGATCTCGTGGGCGCGCACGCCGTAGCGGATCCCGGCGCCCAGCTTCTCCAGCAGGGCCGCCATCGCCGCCGGGATGGCGTGCATGCCGCCGCGTTCGGGGAAGTACACGCCGCCGACGGTGTCCATGTGCGCGATGACGGCGTAGATGCCCAGCGCCTGCTGGGGCGAGAGCCCCACGTACAGGGCCTGGAACGTGTGCGCCTTGATCAGCCTGGGGTCCCTCAGGTGCCGGGCCGCCAGCCGGTCCAGCCGGCGGAAGCCGCCCAGCGCGGCCAGCCGCAGCAGCGCGGCCGGCCGGGCCAGGCCGCGCAGCCGCGTCATGTCCGCGTCGATGAACGCCGGCCACTCCAGGCGGAACATCTCCGCCAGCAGCCGCCGGTACCGCTCGTAGCGCGCCGCCTCCGCGGGCCCGCACACCGTGCGCACCTGCTCGGTCATCGCCTCGCGCTCCGGCAGCACGTCCAGCCACGAGCCGTCCTCGAAGACCATCCGGTAGGACGGGTCCAGCCGCCGCAGCGGCAGCCAGTGCCGCAGCTCCTGCCCGGCCGCGCCGAAGACCTCGGCCAGCACGTCCGGCATCGTCAGCACGGACGGGCCGGTGTCGAACCGGTACGCGCCGAGCCGGGCGGTGCCGCAGCAGCCGCCGGGCTCGTCGAGGGCCTCCACCACCGTCACCTGGCGGCCGGCCGCGGCCAGGTGAACGGCCGCCGACAGGCCGCCCAGACCGGCTCCGACGACCACCACAGCACTCATCAGCGGCTCCTCGCCATGTCCACGCCGGCACTCATCAGCGGCTCCTCGCCATGTCCACGCCGGCACTCATCACAGGCTCTTCGCCGTGGACAGGGTGGCCAGTTCCGTCAGCGCCTGCCTCGCCTCCGGTGGGATGCCGGGCGGACGATCCAACGCCGCGACCGCCTCGTCCGTCAGGGCGGCGATGCGCTGCTCCGCCGCCCCCAGCGCCCCGCACCGCACGATCAGCTCCCGCGCCGCCGCCGCCCCGCGCTCGTCGGTGATGCCGTCCAGGAGCGGGCTGCCCGTCACCCGGCGGGCGTAGGCGAGCAGGAAGGTGGCCTTGCCCTGCAGCAGGTCAGCGCAGGCCTTGCCGGTGTGCGCCGGGTCGCCGAACACGCCGTTGACGTCGTCCCTGAGCTGGAACGCCGCACCCAGCGGCAGCGCGTACGCGCTCAGCGTCCGCCGCGTCCGCGGGCAGCCGCCCGCGACGGCGTGGCCGAGATGCAGAGGCCCCTCGACCGTGTATTTGCCCGACTTGTAGAGCGAGATGGTGTCCGCCTGCTCCTGTCCCGCACCTGGCCCTGCCGCGGCGGCCAGGTCGAGGTACTGCCCGCCGATCGCCTCAACCCGCAGCCGGGTGAAGACGTCCAGCGCGGCGCCCAGGCGCGGGCCCGTCTCCAGCAGCGCGGCGTCGGCCCAGCTCCACGCCAGCAGCGCGAACAGGGTCGCCACCGACTCGCCGAACCGGCCCGCGTCGCCCCGCCGTCCCGACGCGCGGTGCAGGGCGGCCAGCGCGACGTGCGCCGTCGGCCGGCCACGCCGGGAGGCCGCCTCGTCCATCACGTCGTCCAGCAGCAGCGCCGCCGCGTGCACCAGCTCCATCGCGCAGGCTGCGGGCAGCACCTCCGCCGGCCGCTCGCCGCCGGCCGCCCGGTACCCCCAGTAGACGAACGCCGGCCGCAACCGCTTACCGCCGCTGAGCACGAACTCCACCAGGAACTCGCGCACCAGCTCGGCGTCGTGGCCGCCCAGGAAGCCGAGCCGCCCGAGCTGCTCTTCCAGCAGCTCCGCCAAACGCCGCTCGACCAGCTCACGCACCTGGCCGGTCTGCGAGGTCACGGTGTCCATGCACGCAACTCCTTCTGCCGCTATAGAAAGCCTTCGCAGGAGGAGCGGACCCGGTTGCACACGATCCGAAACGCTTCTTCACGGTAACCACCGGACGCCGGATCCCGAACGGGACACGCTCGCACATGCGTCCGAGCACCCCCACAAGCGCGAAAAGATGGTCGGACACGTCGAGCGGCAGCAGGAACCATGGGCGAGGACAAACCGGTCAGCGAAGAAGACGCGGGCTACGGCATCGGAGCCGTCTCCCGTCGGCTGGGCGTGCCCGCGCCGACGCTGCGCACCTGGAACCTGCGGTACGGCCTGGGCCCCAGCCGTCGCAGCGCCGGTGGCCATCGCCGTTACGACGCCGCCGACTTGCGCCGCCTGGCCGAGATGAAGCGCCTGATCGCCGCCGGCCTCCCTGCCGCCGAAGCCGCCCGGCTCGCCCTGGCGCTTCCGACCTCCTCACCGGACGTGGCCCTTCCGGCCCCCTCACCGGACCTGGCGCTTCCGACCCCCTCACCGGACGTCGCCCTTCCGGCCCTCTCACCGGACCTGGCTGTCCCGCCTTCCTCCGAACGGTCCGGCGCCCGCCCGGCCACCGCCGCGCTGGCTCGGGCCGCGTTCATGCTAGACAGCCACGCCGTTTCCGCGCTGGTCGAGCAGGCGCTGGACGCGCACGGTGTGGTGTGGACGTGGGAACGGCTGCTGCTGCCCGTCCTCGACACCATCTGCCGCCGCCAGGACGAGGCGGGGGCGGGCATCGACGCCGAACACCTGCTGTCCGACCGGATCCAGGCAGCCCTGCACCGCCGCGCCGGCGACGTCCCGACGGTTGAGGTCCGTCCGGTGTTGCTGGCCTGTGCCGAGGACGAGCAGCACAGCCTGCCGGTGCACGCGCTGGCCGCCGCCCTCGCCGAACTGGACGTGCAGACCCGCGTCCTGGGGGCCCGCACTCCCTATACCGCCCTCGCCCACGCCATGCGCCGGCTCGGTCCGGCCGCGGTGTTCATCTGGTCGCAGCAGGCCGCCACCGGCGACACCACCCCGCTCGCCGCCCTGCCACGGCTGCGTCCCGCCTGCCAGATCGTCATCGGCGGGCTCGGCTGGCAGGGCGAGCCGCCCCCGGGCGTCATCCGGGTCTCGACGCTGCCTGACGCGGTCGCGCGCATCACGTCCACGCTCGGTTAAGCCCGCGACGCCCCCCGGCGAAGCTTGTGGCGGCACCCTCAACCCCGCTATGAATAAGTTTTGAATAGGTTTTTCAGGTGAGGGGGCAGAGCCATGGAGATCAGTGACGAGGCAGCGCTCGACGAGTGTTACCGCACGCACGCCCCCGCCCTGCGCTCGTACCTGCGCCGGTTCGTGCCCGCTCAGGACGTGGAGGACATGATCCAGGTCGTCTTCGCCGACCTCTGGCGCTCGCGCCGCCGCTACGACCCCACCAGAAGCCAGGCCGCCTGGGTGTTCGCCATCGCCCACCGCCGCGCCATCGACCACCTGCGCGTCCGCCGGCCCGCCACGGTCCCGCTGGACGAGGTCGGCGACCCGCCCGTACGGGAGCGGCCGGTCGCGGACGTGCTCGCCGACCGCGACCGGCTCGGCAGAGCGCTCGCCGCCCTGCCGCACGCCCAACGGCAGGCCATCGAACTGGCCTACTTCGCCGACCTGACGCAGCGGGAGATCGCCGACCGGCTGCGGGTGCCGCTCGGCACGGTCAAGGCCCGCACGACACGAGGGCTACGGAGGCTTTCTGCGCTGCTGGCGGGTCTCGGCTGACCGCGCTTCGGGCCGCACCGGAGGCCCTTCGTGGTATTTGCCCAAAGAAATGCGTTTTCGGAGAAATGTTCATCCCTAGACTTAGGGATATCAAGGCTCGTTCAAGGCGCTTTATCGTCGAGTTACCAGAAAGAACTCCACTCCAAAGCGCAAGGAGAACGACAATGGCAAAGACCTACGCGTCCTGGGAGCACGGATTCACCGCCGTGGCCGAGAACCCCGCGACGAACGCGCTCCGCCAGGGATTCGGCGTCACCTTCACCCTCCCCGCGAACGGCGGCGACTGGATCCACCTCGCCATCCCCACCCCCGTCCTCGTCGAGGACCGCAGGGCAACCCTGGACAGGGTGCTCATCCTCTTCGACGCGCGGGAGACCAGCTCCCTCCTCCACGTGCACGTCTGGGACGGCCCGAACCGCATCCTGGCCAGGGACGACCTCAAGATCGAAGGCAACCACGCCCACGGCCTCAGCGGGAACAACGTGTTCCCCGTGGGCCGCGACGGCATCGGCTTCGGCTGCGGGATCTCGCTGTTCTTCGCCGCCGGCCAGATCGACAGCCACGTCTTCATCGCCGGTTTCGGCGGCGACTTCTCGCACAACATCTGACCTTCCCGCGCACCGCAAGAAAAGAAAGGAAACAATGATGCGTTTCCGAGCCCGTCTACTCGCCGGCCTGGTCGGCGCGACCTTCCTGGCGCTGGGCGCCGGCGCCGCTCCCGCGACGGCGCAGTCCGTGTACGGTCCTTATGCCAGCTTCGAGGTCTGCTGGGTGGCCGGCAACCAGGGGCAGCAGGCCGGTCAATGGGTGTCGTATTTCTGCTCGCAGAACGGCACCCCCCAGTGGTGGCTGTTCACCACCCCCTGAACGACCGGCCGTCGAACCCTCGGCGGGCCCTCCTGACTTCCCCTCCTGTCAGAAGGGCCCGCCCGAGGTGCGGGGGCGTCACGTGTTGAGGGACGCGATGAGTTCGTCGCGTCCGCTCGTGCCCGTCTTGCGGAACAGCGCCTTGAGATGGTCGCCGACCGTGTAGAGGGACAGGTCGAGCGCGCGGGCGATCTGCTTGGGCGCGGACCCGCTGTAGAGGTGCTGCATGATCTGCTGCTCGCGGGGGGTGACCCCGTACCAGTCGCAGTACGACGGCATCAGCGACCTGCCGCCCGCGCGCTGGATCATGATCGCGACGTCGCCGTCGTCGCCGAGCCGCTGGGCCTCGATCGTCGTCCACCAACCGCACCCCACCGAGGGCACGCAGAGCCGCACGTTACGCGGCTGCGCGCGAGCCGCCGCAGCCAGGCACGCGAACGAGCAGTCGGCCAGCCAGCCGGGTACGTCCAGGTACGTCCGCGTCGCCTCCAGCCATGGCTGCGCCTGCGACGTCATCGTCTTGATCCGGCTGTCGGCCCCGACGATGAGCATGCCCGGCGACGGCTCGGGTGCGAGCGACCTGGCCGGCGGGGCCGTCACGTAGTTGCGGAACGCGGCGACCAGCGCGGGCCCGACGTCGGCCAGCCGGCGCGCGTCGGCGACGTCGAACGGACGGCCGCCCGCCGCCCGCATCAGGCAGAGCACGCCCCACACGCCCCGCGTGGACCGCAGCGCCAGGCACAACTCCTCGCCGGCGCTGTGCGCGTCGAGCAGCCGGTCCCGCATGCCCGGCCGCACCCGCCGGGACAACGTCACGGGGACCTGCCGCCGCGCCAGCTCGCCCAGCTCCACCAGGTAGTCGCCGACGCGGTCCGCGCTGAGCAGCTCGCGGCCGAGGTCGGGCGTGTAGCCGTGCCAGAACGCCAGCGTGGTGATGCCAGGGCCCGACGACGGGCTGCTCGTCCCGCAGCGCATCGCGTCGTGCGGCACCACGGGCGCGATCACCCGGGACAGCTCCGCCGCGACCGCCTCCAGCCCGGCGCCCGGGACCAGCGCCGCGCACAGATCCCGATACAACCGGACACACTCCGTAATCACGGTTCCAGTGTGCGGCGGAACGCGCCGTCCGGGCCAGCGGTTTTTCCGGCCGGACGGTTACTTCTCGGCCGTGCCCTTCTTCTTGGCGAGGGATTCCTGATAGAGCGCCGCGTACGTGTTCGAATCCTTGATCAGGTCGTCGGCGAAGGCGGCGACGTCGTCGCCGATGAGTTCCAGCACTCCCTTGCCGGACGCGGCGCCTTCCTCGAAGAAATCGACGATCCCGGGAAGCAGCGGCCCGTCAGGCAGATCGACAGGGCCGACCTTGAAGAAGTACTTCTGCAACTCCTTGTAGACGATCTGATAGTCGGGCGGGAGCGCCTTGACCCGCGCCATGTGCGCCCGCCACTGCTTCTTGCCCTCGATGATGTCGTGGATGCCCACGTCAGCCTCCCAACCGGCCGAGTTTCCTGGCCACATTCCTGTTCAACTGGTCACGCCACCGGTCGCGGAAGGTGCGCGCGCCTTCTCCGCCGGCGAGTGCCGCGCAGAAGCCCGCGATGTCGTCACCGAGCACGTCGTGAATGCTCTGCCCGTCGGACGCTGTCTCCTCCAGGAGCCCCAAGGCGCCGTCGAATATGGGCATCAAATTGCGGCCGGTGAAGTCGCCGTACAGGAAAAGGTGGCTCTTGATCTGTTCCCAGGCCGCCCGGTGATCGGCCGGCAGTACCGCCGCCCGGGCTTCGAACGCCTTCCAATCTCTGGTGAGATCGCTGCCTGTGATGGTCTCCCAGAAGTTCATGCCCCGCCCTCCCTGAGCTTGTCGATCCGTGATGAGACGTACTCCCACTTCGCCCAGAACGTCGCGAGCTGTTTGCGCCCCGCGTCGTTGAGCGCGTAGAACTTGCGCGGCGGGCCCATTCCGGACGGTCGTTTGGTGACCTGGACGAGCTTGTTCTTCTCCAGTCGCAGCAGGATGGTGTAAACCGTTCCTTCGACGACGTCGGTGAAGCCGAGTTCGTTGAGCCGGCGCGTGATGGCGTACCCGTAGGTCTCCTCGCCGCCGATGATTTCGAGCACGCAGCCTTCGAGCGTGCCCTTCAGCATCTCCGTCAGGTCGTCCATCATGGTCCTCTTCGCTTCTCGTGGTACTCGGTAGCACCGAGTACTGCTATACCGTACCACGAAGTAGTGGAAGGACGGTGCGGGTTCGCTAGCTTGCGCCGCCGCCCACCGGGGAGGGGCGCGCGGCCAGCAGTGCGGCGCGAATGGCCTGCTCCAGGCTGGAGTGCACGTTGAGCAGGCCCTCGGTCTCGGTGGTGCGCAGCAGGTGCGCCGGGCCCGGCTGCAACTCGGCGAGGTGCAGGCCCGCGCCGTTGCGGTGGGCGAGGACATGGGTCTGCAGCAGGACTCGCAGGGCCGAGTCGTCGAGGTACGGCACTTCGCTCAGGTCCAGCACGATGTGCTCGCCGTGGTGGCGGCGGGTGCGGCTGATGTAGTCGTCGAGGAGGTGCGCGGTGGGGGTGTCCACCTCGCCGGCCGCCGCGATCACGGTCACGCCGGGCAGATGCTGGGAACTGAACGTCAGCGACGGCACAGCGGCGGACCTCCATCAAAGCCCAGGGGGGACGGGGCACGTGTCCGGGGTATCGCTCACACTACGCCCTCCGGAGGGCTCGGGCGCTACCCCTGTGATCGGCGTGAGACATGAATGTTTCTGGCTCATCCGGGTTTGTGAGAAAGATTCTTGCGTTGACTCGTCAATTCGACGGAGTTTCTGCGTGGAGGGGAAGGGGCGATCCTGTGGTGCGGGCGTCTCGATGAGTCGGTCGCGTACGCGCGGATGGCCTGTGCGGGTGAGTGACGACGGATCGACTGTTAGGCTTCTGGATCGTACCGATCGGTTCGATCTCAGTGGCGGTGTCGGCATGGTCATTTGGCGCGAACGCCACAGCGGGGTCGCCGAGGCGGTGCGGCTGGCCGCGGGCACCGCCTCGGCGCTGGGGCTGGCCCGCTTCGCCTACGGCCTGCTCCTCCCTGCCATGCGCGACGACCTGCACTGGAGCCTGACCCAGGCAGGGGTGATGAGCACCGCCAACGGGCTCGGCCACCTGGCCGGCGCGCTGGTGACCGCAGCACTGGTCCGCAGGGTCGGCAGCGCGGCGGCCTTCCGCTGGAGCATGGTGCTGACGGCGGTGGCGCTGGCGGTCACCGCGGTGAGCGGCCAATTTGCGGTGCTGCTGGTCACCAGGGCCGCGGCGGGCGTGACCGGGGCGGTGGTGTTCATCACCGGCGGGGTGATCGCGTCGCGGATCGCCGCGCGGGCCTCCTCCGGTGCGCCGATCGTCGTCTACTTCGCCGGCACCGGGCTGGGCATCGTCCTCAGCGGGGTGACGATCCCGGCGCTGGGCGCTCACTGGCGTCTCGCCTGGGTCGGCATGGGGCTGGCCGCGGGCCTGGCCGCGCTGGTGAGCTGGAGGGCCGCGAGCCAGGGCGGGGAGGAGACGGCGGCCACCGTCGGACGGGCGCGGCTGCGTCCTCTGTGGCGTACGGCGCTGGCCTACCTGCTGTTCGCCGCCGGATACATCACTTACATCACCTTCCTGTCCGCCTATCTCGCCGAGCGCGACGCGCCCCTCGTCCAGGTGATGCTCATCTGGACGGCGCTGGGGGCGGCGGTCATGGCGGCGCCGGCGCTGTGGAGCCGTCCCATCACCCATTGGCGCGGCGGCGGCGCGCTCGCCACGCTGCTGGTCCTGCTCGCGGGCGGGGCGGTGATCGCGCTGGCGGCCCCGGCGCTCGTGCTCGCGTCCGCGATCGTGTTCGGCGCGACGTTCATGAGCGTGCCCGCCGCCGTGACCGCGCTGGTCAAGGCAGGAACCCCGCCCGAAGACTGGACGGCCACGCTGGCCGCCTTCACCACCGTGTTCGCGGTGGGCCAGACCGCCGGGCCGTGGATCGCCGGCCTCCTCGCCGACCACACCTCGACCGACGCCACGCTCGCCTGGACCGCGATCCTGTGCGCCGCCGCCGCGGCGATCGCCGCCACCACAACGCACCGAGCAGAACCAGCCCCCGGACAAGGAGAACGACAGTGACCACCTTCGTGCTGATCCCCGGCATGTGCCACGGCGGCTGGTGCTTCAGCGACCTCACCGAAGAGCTGCGCTCCCACGGGCACCGCGCACACCCCCTGACCTTGACCGGCCTGTCCGAGCGCAGCCACGTCCCGCACGCCGGCGTGAACCTGGACACCCACATCCAGGACGTGACCGGCGTCCTGGCGGCCGAGCACCTCCAGGACGTGGTCCTGGTCGGCCACAGCTACGGCGGAATGGTGATCAGCGGGGTGGCTGACCGGATGCCGGAGCGCGTCCGATCGCTGGTCTACCTGGACGCCGTCGTACCGGGCGACGGCGAGTCCATGTGGGACCTGGTCTCCGACCGCGAACGACAGTGGTACACCGCGACCGGCGACGCGGTGCGTCCGCTGCCCTTCTTCGACCCGCGAGCCACCCCGCACCCCCTCGCGTCCCTGCTCCAGCCGCTGCGCCTCACCGGCGGCCCCGCCCGCGACCGCCGCGACGTCTACGTGTACGCGGCGGGCTGGCCGACCCCGTCGCCCTTCACCGCCACCTACGAGCGGCTGCGTCAGGACCCCCGATGGACCACCCACGCCCTCGACAGCGGCCACAACCTCATGCGCGACGCCCCGCAGGACCTGCTGAAGATCCTGCTCGCGGCCGGGTGACCCGCGCGTCCGCCGCGCCTTGGCCTGCTGTGTGGGTGGTGTTCTCTCCCGTACGCCGACCGCGCACCGCCGAGGTGAGTGTCTGAACCCAGCCGACGCGGCGCAACGGTCAGTCATCATCCAGGAAGATCGCCTGCACCGGGCAGGCACGGGCGGCCTCCTCGACGGCGGGCCACGACGCGTCGCCAGGCGTGGCGTCGTACACCAGCTCGTCATCATCGTCGAGGGAGAACACCTCCGGAGCAGCGAAGACGCATTGGGCGTGGGTCTGGCACAGGGTCAGGTCGACACGGACGCGCATGGTCGCCTTTCGTCAGGTGGGGTTGAACCGGGAGTACTTGCCGAACGACCACCGCTGCGGGAGGTAGCCGGTGATGTGCACGACACGCTCCACGTCGAAGTCGATCAGGCGTTGCGCGCCCGGCACGGCGGCGGCCCTGGCCGGGTCCCAGTCGGCGCGGGCGCGGCCGGTCAGGTGCAGGGTGTGGCCGTTCTCCCAGTCGAGGAACAGCAGCCCGCAGCGCGGTTCGAGCTCGAGGTTGCCCAACGTCATGTACATCGAGTTGCCGACGTAGTCGGGCCAGGTCAGTCGGCGGTCGCCGGTCACGGTGACGAAGCCGGGGTTGCCGCCCCGGTGCGAGGCGTCGGCGCCCAGCCCGGCCACGTAGGTGGCGACGAAGAACGTGTCGGCCGTGGCGATCCACCGCTGGTGGCCGGCGGTGAGAGCGTCCGTGACCTGTGCCGTCCTGCTCTCCGCAGGGGAGTCGCCGGCGTCGGCGCGGGTCTGGATGTACTTCGGGCAGTTCGCGTAGACCTGTTCGGTGCGGATGGTGAGCCGGCCGCCGTCGCCGCGGGCGCGGCCGTTGACGCGCATGCGTCTTCGGGTGGCCGGTTCGATCGCGAGCATGCCGACCGGTCGCTCGGTGTCGAAGAGACCGGAGAGCGGGTCGCCGGCGGCGGGCAGCCGGTCGGCGACGATGGTGCGGTCGTCGGGGACGGTGACGAATTCCGGCGGGCCGGTGAGCGCACCCGCCCAGGCGGCGCCCGTGTCGTCCGCGGCTGCGAGGACGATCAGGCGTTGCCTGGTGAGGAAGTCGGCGGCCACCTGCGGGATGGTCGCGCCGACCCCGGCCGACCCCCAGCCGTCGACGGTCAGGCCTGCGCGGCGCTGTACTGCTTGTTCACCTCGGTGGAACATGAGCGATGCCTCTCCGTCGCGGCCCGGCTGTTTAGAAGAAGCCGCACGTCGGGGCGCCCTGGACGGGCGCCGGTGCGACGTCGGCGCCGGTCGGCGCGTAGATCTCCAGCCGGATGCCGTCCGGGTCGCTGAAGAACACGCCGCCGGAGGACGCGCCCTCGCCGTGCGGGACGACCCCGTCGTAGGCGAACCGCACGCCGAGATCCTTCAGGACGGCCTCGTAGCGGCGGACCTCCTCGACGGCGGGCACCTGGAACGACAGGTGGTGCAGCCCGGGGCGGTCCGTGGCGAAGTCGCCGCCGCTCTGCTGCCACAGCGCCACCACCAGGGTGCCGTCGCGGCCGAGCAGGGCGAAGCCGCGGTCGCCGTCGGGCTGCTCGGCCAGGGTCTCGAAGCCGAAGACCTGGTTGTAGAAGGCGGTCGAACGGGCCAGGTCGGTGACGTTCAGGGCGACGTGCCCGGTCTGCAACGCGGTCATTGGTACACTCCAAGATTTTCTAACGGCTAGATGCCGTTGGGAACGTTAGAAATATGGCAGAGGGTTCCTAACGGTGTCAACATGGCGGTAGCGTTAGAAAAGTGGAAGTGGCTCTTCTGATGAACGGCGGCGCCCCGCTCCTCGGCGAACCGCCGCCGATCGAACTCGGCAACACCTCGTACGCGGCGCGCGGCCGTCCCAAGGAGGGGCTGCAGAACGCCGAGCACCTGGCCGCGTGGCTGCGCGACATGCGCCCGCGCCTGGCGGTCCCGCTCACCGACGCCGACCTGCGAGAGGTGACGGACGGCGACCTGCGCGCCGCCAGGGAGCTGAGGGACGTCATCCGAGCCCTCGCCGCGTCGGCCGTGGACGGTCGCGACCCCGACGCGGCCACGGTCGCGGCGCTCAACCGGCACGCGGGCCAGGCCCCGCGGTGGCGCGAGCTGCGCACCGATCCCGAGCCGCACGTGACGGTCCGCACGACGGGGCGGCCGGTCGAGGCCGCGATCGCCGCGCTGGCCGAGGAGGCCGTCGAGCTGTTCGCCGGGCCGCTCCGCCGTGAGCTGCGCGCCTGTCCCGGGCCCGGCTGCGTGCTGTACTTCGTCCGCGACACCTCGCGGCGCGAGTGGTGCTCGGCCGGGTGCGGGAACCGGGCGCGGGCCGCCCGCCACTACGCCAAAGTGCGGCAGGCGGACCAGGGCTGACCGTCCAGATGTCGGTTACGGTAGGGGGGTAGGGTACAGAGGGCTCGGTGGAGGTGGCATGTCTCGCCCGGTGGGTGTCGTCCGAGCACAGGCGCATGATGGCGTCGGCGAGTTCTTCCGGGCTGTCGTGCGGTGCCAGGCCGCGGGGCTGGACGTGGTTGACGGCGAGGACGACGGCGGCGCCGGCATGGCCACGGCCACATCGGTGAAGTCGCCGGTCTCGTCCGGCCGGCTGGTGGGCAGGGACGACGAGATCGGGCTGCTCGCGTCGTTGCTCGGGCAAGCCGCAGGAAGCCGCGGCGGCGGGATGATCCTGCAAGGTGAGCCCGGCATCGGCAAGACCGCGCTGCTGTCCCACGCCGAGGAGCAGGCCACCGGCTTCCTGGTGTTGCGTGCCGCCGGCGCCGAGCCGGAGTCCGATCTGGCCTACGCGACGCTGCACCAACTCCTGTTCCCCGTGCTGAGCCGGATCGGCGAGCTGCCGGAGCCGCAGGCGCAGGCGCTGGACGTGCTGTTCGGACGGGCGCACGGGGCACCGCCCGATCCGTTCCTCGTCGCTTTGTCCACCCTGTCGGCGCTGTCCCTGCTGGCCGGTGATCAGCCGGTGTTGTGCCTTGTCGACGACGCTCACTGGGTGGATCAGCCGACGCTGAAGACTCTCGCGTTCGTCGCCCGCCGCCTGAGTGACGAGCCTGTCGCGGTGGTGCTCGCCGCGCGGGCCGACGAGGGTCATGGGGCCGACCTGCCCGGTCTGCGTCGCGTCCCGCTCCTGGGGCTGGACCGGCGGTCGGCCACCGCGCTGCTGGACGGGCTGCCGTTGTCCGGCGCCGAGCAGAGCCGGTTGCTGGCGGTCACTGGGGGCAACCCGCTGGCCCTGATCGAGCTCGCCGGGACTCCTGTACCCCCGGAGGGCACGCCCGAGCCGCCCGCCATGACCGACGAGCTGCAACGGTCGTTCCTGGCCAAGGTCCGGGCCCGGCACGCCGGATCGTTGCCGCTGCTCCAACTCCTCGCCGCCGACAGCTCAGGCGGGTTGGGTGGGTTGGAACGGGCCGCCGCGGTGCTGGGGGTGGACACCGGGGCGCTGCACCGTGCCGAGCTGGACGAGCTGCTGTCCTACGACGGGATGCGGCTGGCGTTCCGGCACCCGTTGATCCGGTCCGCGATCTACCACAGCGCCACCGCCGAACGGCGCGCCGCGATCCACCGCGCCCTCGCCACGGCCCTCGACGGCACGGCCGACCAGCACCGGCGTGCCTGGCACCTCGGGCAGGCGGCGGTCGGCCCCGACGAGCGGACCGCCGAGCAGCTCGAACGCTCCGCCGAGCAGGCCGCCTCACGCGGCGGCCCGGCCGCCGCCATGGCCGCGCTGTCGAGAGCGGCCGAGCTCACCGCGGACCCCCGGCGCAGGGGACGGCGGTTGTGGACCGCCGCGCACGCCGCCCTGGAGGGCGGGTTCACCGCGAAGGCCGCGCAACTGCTCGACCGGGCCGACCGCGAACCCCACCTGGACGAGGCCGACCGGATCCCGCTGGCGGTGATGCGCGCCGTGGTGGCCGAGTTCGCCGGCTCTCCCGAGGACGCGCTGGGCCTCGTCCAGCCGTGGATCCCGCACGTCCTGCGGCTCGACCGGCGTCGTTTCGCCCCGACCGTCGCGATGTACGGGGATCTCGGGGCGCGTACCCGGCGGCCGGAGGTCTGGCACGACCTCGCGGGCCGGCTGGAGGGGATCCCGCTGGAGCCGGACGATCCGCAGGACGCGGTGCTGGTGCTGCTACGTCACACCGCTCACGTTCGTACCGGACGGGATCGGGCAGCCGCGCGGTGGGACGGGGCCGCCGCGCTGGAGTCGCTCACCGACCCGATCCTGATGACCATGGCGGGTGCCGTGGTGCGCGGGCTGGGTGACGTCGAGCTTGCCCGGCGGCTGTATCGCGAGGCCGGGAGGCTGGCGCGGGCCGGTGGGGCGCTCGGGGCGCTGGCGTGGAACCTGGAGTATCAGGCCGCCGACGAGCTGGCGCGGGGCAGGCTCGGGCTCGCCGAGGCGTACGCGGAGGAGGGGTACCAGTTCGCCGTCGAGGTCGGTCAGCCGAGCACGGCCTGCCGCAACCGCGGGCTGCTCGCTCTGTGTGCGGCGGTCCGGGGGCGTCCTGACGCTGCCGAGCTGGCCGCCGACGTGCTGGCCGAGGCCGGCGAGCGGCGGTTGACCGACGCGATGACGTACGCCTGGCGGGCGCTCGGCCTGATCGAGCTGGCCGCCGGAAGGTACGGCGAGGCGGTGCGGAATTTCGAGGCGGTTGGTGGCGAGGTCGTGCGGGACTTGGGGGCGGCTGGCGGCGGCGACTGCGAGGCGGTCGGTGGTGGGGACAGTGACCTGGTCATGGGCGTCGTGCCCGACCTCGTCGAGGCGCTGGTGCGCGCCGGTGAGCGCGACCGGGCCGCCGCTGCCGCCGCCCGCTACGAGCGGTGGAGCCGCCGCACGGCCGCACCCGAGCCCGCCGCCCTGGCCGCCCGCTGCCGGGCGTTGCTCTCCACCGGCGGCACCGCCGACGCGCACTTCGCGGAAAGCCTGAGACGAGCCTCCCCACTGGAGCACGCCAGGACACAACTGCTGCTCGGCGAGCGACTGCGCAGGGACCGGCGACGTACCGAAGCCCAGCGGCACCTGCGCGGCGCGGCGGAGACGTTCCGCAGGCTCGGCGCGCTCGCCTGGGAGGACCGGGTGCTGGGCGAGCTGCGCGCAGCCGGGGAGTCGGCCCGGGCGCACGACACGGGAGCCCTGAGCACGCTCACCCCGCAGGAGCTGCGCGTCACCCTGGCCGTCGGCGAGGGGCTGACGAACAGGGAGATCGCCGCGCAGCTCTTCCTCAGCCCCCGCACCGTGGACTACCACCTGCGCAAGGTCTTCCAGAAGACCGGCATCACCTCGCGCGCCGAGCTGATGCGGCTGGTCCTCGCCGAGCGTCCGCCCTGACCCAGGAACAGGCACCCGGAGACCGGCGACTTCACTGATTCGGCGGCAGGGCGGGCGTTCCTAACGTTGGCGCGGTCACTCCCGACCATCCGAAGGAATTGCCGCATGTCCTCCGCGGACCTCGACCGGCGCGCCGGTCTCAGACAATGGGCAGGGCTGGTGGTGCTGGTCCTGCCCGCCCTGCTGCTGTTCATGATGCTCACCATCCTGTTCCTGGCCATCCCGCAACTGGCCGCGGACCTGAAGCCGAGCAGCACCCAGACGTTGTGGATCATTGACATCTACGGCTTCCTGATGGCCGGCCTGCTGGTCACCATGGGCACGCTCGGCGACAGGATCGGCCACCGGCGGCTGCTGATCGCGGGCGCGGCGCTCTTCGCCGTCGTGTCGCTGATCGCCGCCAGCACCTCCGACCCCGCCCTGATGATCGTGTGGCGGGCGCTGCTGGGCGTCGCCGCGGCCACGCAGATGCCCGCCACCCTGGGCCTGATCTTCGCCACGTTCACCGACCCGAGGCAGCGCGGCATCGCGGTCGGCGTCTGGTCGGGCGGCATCTCCGTCGGCACCGGTCTCGGCCCGGTGATCGGCGGGGCGCTGCTGGAGGCGTTCTCCTGGCGGGCGGCCTTCCTGGTCGCGGTGCCCGTCATGGCGATCGTCGCGATCGGCGCGCCGCTGCTGCTGCCCAACCCGCGCAACCCGGCCGCCGGTCGCGTGGACCTGTTCAGCGTGCTGCTGTCGCTGGCGACGCTGCTGCCGATCGTCTACGGCGTCAAGGAGCTGGCGAGACCGGACTCGCTGCTGCCCGCGCTGGCCGGCATCGTGATCGGGCTGGCGTTCGGCGCCTGGTTCCTCGTCCGTCAGCTCCGCCTGCCCGAGCCGCTGCTGGACGTGCGGCTGTTCGCCAACCGCACGGTCAGCGGCGCGCTGGGCGTCTTCCTGCTCGCCGCGACCGCGCTCGGCGGCGTCTACCTGCTCTTCACCCAGTACCTGCAGCTCGTCGAGGGGCTTTCGCCGCTGCGGGCGGGGCTGTGGGTGCTGCCCGGCGCGGCCCTGCTGGTCGTGGTCTCCACGCTCTCACCCGTCCTGGTACGCCGCGTCCGCCCCGGCCACCTGATCGCGGCCGGGCTGGCCGTGCAGGTGATCGGCTACCTGCTGCTCACCCAGGTGGACGTCGCGGGCGGGCTGCCGCTGCTGGTCGCAGGCTTCATGGTGCTCTATCCCGCCGTCGCGCCGTCCATGGCGCTGACCACGAACCTCGTCGTCGGCTCGGTGTCGCCGCAGAAGGCGGGGGCGGCGTCCGGGCTGGCCACCACCTGCAGCGACCTGGGCATCTCGCTCGGCATCGCCGTCCTCGGCAGCATCGGCGCCGTCGTCTACCGGGCGCAGGCGAGCACCACGCTGCCCGCCGGGCTGCCGCCCGAGGTGGCCGCGGCAAGCCGCGACAGCCTCGACGGGGCGGTGTCGGCCGCGCGGGCGCTCCCGGCCGACCTCGCCGAGGCGGTGCTCGCCCCCGCCAGGGACGCGTTCGCGGGCGGGCTGAACGTGGCGGCCGTCGTCGCGGCGGTCGTCGCGGCCGGCGCCGCCGTCCTGGCGCTCGTCCAGCTCCGTCACCTCCCGCCCACCGGCTGACAGAAGGAGATCCCCCATGGTGTCGATCCGTCGTGCGACGGCCGCCGACGCGGCGACCGTGCACGCGTTGATGTGCGAGCTGGCCGGGCATCAGGGCCAGCCGTCCGCGGTCGCCGTGAGCGCCGGCCGCATGCGCGAACTGCTCGCCCGCCCCGAGATCGGCTACCTGCTCGCGGAGCGGGACGGGCGGGCGATCGGGTACGTGTCCTGGCTCGTGCGGGTCAGCATGTGGTCGGGCGAGGACTACCTCGCGCTGGACGACCTCTTCGTCTCGGACGGGGAACGCGGCCGGAAGGTCGGCGAGCGGTTGATGCACGCGGTGGCCGAGGCCGCGGACGGCAGGGTGATCCGGTGGGAGGTGGCCGCGGCCAACGTGGCGGCGCAACGGTTCTACCAGCGGATCGGCGCCGCCCTGGTCTCGAAGGTGATCTGCCGGTGGCAGGTGGGGTGACGTCATCGGGCTGGGATGCGCTGCAGGATCTTTCCCTTCGCGTCGAGGAAGTCGAGTCTCCGCACGTCGGCCCCCCGGGGATACTCCACCGACCACAGCCCGAGCCCCGCCGCGACACCTCGCGTGAGGTTCCCGGGAAGCTTCCTGCCCTTCTCGGTGACAGCCGTCACCTCGTGAACGGCGCTCTTGGCCCATCCGAACCAGACGTCGACGCCGCGCAGCTTGCCCTGCGTCCGGGCGTACTCGCCGGAGGTGAGCGGCCGGAAGCCGGAGCAGGAGCTGCCGTTCGGCCCGCTCTCGCACAGGAACAGCTCGTTCTTGCCGGGCGCGTCGGCCACCCACATGACGAGCGGCGGCACGGAGGCGATCCGGCCCTTGGGGGGATGGTCCCTCTTCGCCGCCTCGAACCCCTTGTAGGTGGGTTGTGGCGTGGCCGTGGCGGGCACGGCGACCTGTTCCTGCTGTTCCGGCTGTTCCGGCGACGGCCGGACCGTCCAGGCCGCGATGACCGCCGCGACCGTCACCGCCGCCGTGACACCGGCGACGGCCGCACGACGGCGTCGGCGCACGGCGCGTCCCGCGGCGATGGCGCGGCCGACGTCCACCGCGGCGGGCGGCTGCTCCTCGCGCGTCAGCGTGTCGAACACCTGCTTGACGTCCATCAGCATTCCTCCGCACGTGCTAGACGGGGTTCCGGCTCGCCGAGCACCGCACGCAGGGTGGCGAGGCCGCGGGCGGTCTGGCTCTTGACGGTTCCGGTGGAGCAGCCCAGCGCGTGGGCGGTCTGCTCCACGCTCAGGTCGCAGTGGAAGCGCAGGACGAGCGTGGCGCGCTGACGCGGGGGGACGGCGGCGAGGGCCCGGCGGAGGTCCATGGCCGTGTCCCGGTCGCCTTGCTCGATCGGCTCGGGGGAGGTGGCGGGCGTCAGCCGTACCCGCGAGAACCAGCCCTTGCGCTGTTCGGCGAGGAAGACCCTGACCAGCACCACCCGTACGTAGGCGTCGAGGTCGTCGGCCGCCCGCGCCTGGCGCCACTTGACGTAGAGCCGGGTGATCGCCGTCTGCACCAGGTCGTCGGCGCGGTGCCAGTCCTGGCACAACGAGTAGGCGATCTTCCGCAGCCAGGACAGCCGGCCCCGCACGTAGGCGGTGTACTCCTCGTCACGGTCCATGGGACTCCCCGATTGATGACTTCACATGACAGGAGATGCCGCCGGCCCGGTCGGAGGTTGCATCGGGCTAGGCGCGGGTGAACCAGGTGACCTGGGCCCCGTTGTCGAAGGACTCGCGCCGGGCGGGGGTGAACAGCGTCGGCCGGAACTCCCCGGAGAACATCGGGATGCCCGCGCCCGCCACCACCGGGTAGCTCTTGAGGATGATCTCGTCGATCTCCGGGAGCAGGGAGGCTGCGAGCTTGCCGCCGCCGCAGAGGTAGATGTCCAGGCCCGTGTCCTCGGCCTTCAGCCGCCGGACGAGCTCGATCGGATCGCCGGTCTCCAGCCGCACCGTGGGGTCGACGGTCGTCAGGGTGCTGGAGACGACGTACTGGCGCAGATGGGAGTACGGGCTGGTGATGGATTCGCCCGCCGCCTCGTAGGTGCCACGGCCCATCACCAGGGTGTCGAAGACCTTGTTGGGTACGCCCTCAAGGCCGGCGAGCTTCTGAATATGGGTGGGGACGGTCTCGGGGTAGCGCTCGTTGATCCAGCCGATCATCTGGTCCGACAGGGGGTAGAAGTCGACCTCGTCGTTGAGGCCGGCGATGTAGCCGTCGAGGGAGACGCCGATGTAGTAGACGAGCTTTCGCATGCGATTAACTCCGGATGTAGTACTCTGTTTGAAGTGGTCACAACGTAGTACTACAAACGGAGTGGTGTCAAGGTGCGGAAAAATCCCGAGCGGCGGCAGGCCCTGATCGACGCGGCCATCGAGGTGCTGGCCAAGGAGGGGGCGCGGGGGCTGACCTTCCGGGCCGTGGACGCGGAGGCCGCCGTGCCTCCCGGCACGGCCTCCAACTACTTCGCCAACCGCGACGACCTGTTCACCCAGGTCGGCGGGCGGATCTACGAGCGGCTGCTGCCCGACGAGGCCACGATCGCCCGCAACAGGCAGGGTGCGCAGGATCAGGCCCGGTACGCCGAGCTCATGCACGAGCTGGTGGATCGGGTCGCGTCCTTCAACTCCGGCTACCTGGCGCTGATGGAGCTCCGGCTGGAGGCGACCCGGCGGCCCGAGTTGCGGGCCGTGCTGACCAAGCGCATCCGTGAGGACATCGACGCCAACATCGGCTACCACGCCGCGTCGGGGCTGCCCGGAGACGCGACCTCGGTGGTGCTGCTCTATCTCGCCCTGAACTGGCTCATCGTGGAGCGGCTCACCTTGCCGGACATCTTCACCGAGCAGGAGGTGCACGAACTGGTGGAGGCCGCCGTGCAGAGGTCGCTGAACGCCTGATCGTGCACACCGGGTGTATATACTCGGAGTATAGTCACTCGGCATGAGTCAGTTGATCGATCTTCAGAGTCAGGCCGCGCCTCGTGGGCTGCGCGGATCCCGGGGGAGAGGGCGGCTGGCCGCCGTCGCCGGGCTGGTCGCCGTGATGACGGTCACCGGCCTCGGCCCGGCGGCCTCCGCCTCCGTTGGCGCCTCAGGCGCGGGGACGCGTGCCGCCGCCAAGCCGTACCTGCCCGCCCCCACCGGCTCCCGGCCGGTCGGCACCACGTCCCTCCACCTCAAGGACACCTCGCGCCCCGACCCGTGGGTCCCCAGCGTCAAGGCGCGCGAGCTCATGGTCTCGCTGTGGTACCCGGCCAAGGCGCCGGGCCGCCACCGGGCGCAGTACATGACGCCCAAGGAGTCCGAGCTGCTGCTCAAGGACGGGGAGATCACCACCGTCCCGGCCGACACGCTGAGCAAGGTGCGCACCAACGCCTTCACCGACGCCCGCCCCGCAGGCAGCGCGCGCAGCCTGCCCCTCATCGTGCTCTCCCCGGGGCACAGCAAGCCCAGGTCGGAGCTGACGGCCCTGGCCGAGGAGCTGGCGAGCCGCGGGTACGTGGTGGCCGCCATCGACCACACCTACGAGAACGTCGCCCAGACCTTCCCCGACGGGCGAGTCACCACCTGCGTCACGTGCGAGATCAAGAAGGACCTCGGCATGTGGCGGAAACTGGAGAAGGGCCGCGCCGCCGACGTCTCCTTCGTACTCGACGAGCTGACCGGCAAGCACCCGAAGTGGAAGGGGTCGCGGCTGATCGACACCTCCAGGATCGCCATGTCCGGCCAGTCCGCCGGCGGCGCCGCCACGCTGGCCGCCATGGCCACCGACTCCCGGCTGCGCGCCGGCATCGACGTGGACGGCACCGTGGAGGCCGAGCTGCCCAAGGAAGGGCTGTCCCGGCCGTTCCTGCTGCTGGGCAAGCCCGCCACGTACACGCCGGGCCGGCCCGGCACCGGCGCCAACTGGGAGGGCGTCTGGGCGGGGCTGCACGGCTGGAAGCGGTGGCTGCTCGTGACGGGGGCCGCGCACACGTCCTTCACCGACCTCGGGGTGCTGGTGGATCAGCTCGGCATCGAGGACGGCGCCGACATCCCGGGCGCGCGTGCCATGGCCATCACCCGCCGGTACGTCGTCGCCTTCTTCGACCAGCACCTGCGTGGGAAGCCGCAACCCCTGCTGAAGAAGCCGTCGGCGAGCTACCCGGAGGTCAAGTTCTGCGCCCCGGAGAAGAAGACCTGCGCCTAGCACCGCGACCCTCATGGTGAGGGATGGCGTTCGGCCTCCTGGAGCCGTGACCACTTCGTCATCGACTCCTTGATCTCCTCGCGCATGAACGCGAAGAACCGCCGGGTCTCGTCCAGTCGCCGCCCGGCGGGGGAGTCGAGGCCCAGCAGGGCGGTGCCCTCGCCGGAGCCGGCCTCGATCCGGACGAGCGTCGGGTCGGACTGGCTGATGAACTCGCTCCAGGTGTGCTCGTGGATGCGGCAGAAGTCGTGCCGGGTGCCCGGTTCGCGGCCGCGTTCGACGAGCCGTACCTGCACCAGGTACTTGACCGCGCCCGAGATCGCCGGCGCGCCGGCGCCCAGTTGGCCGGCGAGCTCGGCGGCCGACAGGCGGCCGGAGTCGGTGACCAGCAGCGCGGCGTAGACGCGCGCGGCCATCCGGGGCATGCCGGACTCGACCATGATCTGTGCGAACCGTTCACGGAAACCGGCGATGGCGCCCTCGTCCGCTCGCGTCACCGGCGGCTCCCCTCCTCGTCGTGGGCCTCACAGTTTAAGCTATTCAGACACTTCACAAATTTCGTGAAATAAGAGTAGCGTCGGTGCCGTGAAGCAGACCGAACTCGTCGGGGTGCAGAAGACGCTCAGCCCCGTCCTCAAGGCCAAGGCCCTGGACAACCGGCTGCCGGACCCGATTCTCGGCGACGAGCACGCCGAGCGGGTGATGCGCCTCCTCGACCCCGGCTACGACCAGCGCCGATTCGGCACCAGCCAGCTCGGCCTGGCGGCCGTGGTGCGCACCAAGGCCCACGACGACTGGGCCCGGAGCTTCCTGGCCGGCCACCCCGACGCCGTGGTCCTGCATCTGGGCTGCGGCCTCGACGCCCGCGTGTACCGGATCGACCCGCCCGCCACCGTCGACTGGTACGACCTGGACTACCCCGCCGTCATCGAGCTGCGGCGGCGCCTGCTGCCGGAGCGCGAGCACTACACGCTGATCGGCTCCAGCGTCACCGACCTGACCTGGCTGGAGCGGATCCCGCGCGGCCGCCCGGTGCTGATGATCGCCGAGGGGCTGGTGCCGTACCTGACGGAGACGGACGCGCGGCGCCTGCTCACCAGCGTCGTGGACGCCTTCCCCACCGGCCAGATCCAGATCGACACGGTGCCGGTCTGGGCGTGGCGCACCTCGAAGTGGGATCCCACGCTGCGCAAGTACGGCACCCGGTTCAACTGCGGCTTCAACGATCCGGCCGCGCTGGCCGGATGGCATCCGCGGCTCGAGTACGTGGACGAGACGCCCATGTACGACTCGCCGGTTCTGATGGCCAAGGCCCCGGCGAACGTCCGCCGCATGCACCGCCTCATGCTGCTGCTGCCGGGCATGAGACGCTCCACCCGCATCGTGCGCTTCCGGTTCTGAGCGGCCCCGCGTCACGGGGTGTAGCGGTAGCCCATGCCCGGCTCGGTGATGAGGTGCCGCGGGTGCCCCGGGTCGCGCTCGAACTTCTTGCGCAACTGGGCCATGTACTGGCGCAGGTAGTGGGTCTCCTTGACGTGCTTGCTGCCCCACACCTCGGTGAGCAGGTAGCGCTGGGGGATGAGCTTGCCGGGGTTGCGCAGCAGGATCTCCAGGATGTGCCACTCGGTGGGGGTCAGCCGCAGGCCGCCCGAGACGGTCTTGCTGGTCAGGTCCACGACGTGGTCGCCGATCTGGACGCGGGCCAGCTCGGCCTCGGCGATGGCGGCACGGCGGGAGACGGCGCGGATGCGGGCCAGGAACTCCTCGATGCCGAACGGTTTCGTCACGTAGTCGTCGGCACCGGCGTCCAGGGCGTCGATCTTGTCCTGGTTCCCCGCCCGTCCGGACAACACCACGATGGGCGTCCTGGTCCAGCCGCGCAGCCCGTGGATGACGTCCACGCCGTCGATGTCGGGCAGCCCGAGGTCGAGGACGATGAGGTCGGGATGCCACTCGGCGGCCTGGCGCAGCGCCGTCGCGCCGTCGGCGGCGACCGCGACCTCGTAGTGGCGGGCGGCCAGGTTGATGCGCAGGGCGCGCAGGATCTGCGGCTCGTCGTCCACGACGAGGATCTTGGTCATGGGGTCCCCGCCCGGGACGAGATGGGCATGCTGACGATCATCGTGAGGCCCCCTCCTGGGGTTTCGTCGGGCGTGAGCGTGCCGCCCATCGCCTCGGTGAGGCCGCGCGAGAGTGCGAGGCCGAGGCCGACGCCGGTGCCGTTGTCGCGGTCGCCGAGCCGCTGGAACGGCAGGAAGATCCGGTCGTGGATCTCGCGGGGGATGCCGGGGCCGCGGTCGATGACCCGGATCTCCACCTGGTCGTCGTGCCAGCTCGCCGTGATGAGCACCTTCTGCTCGGGCGGGCTGTAGCGGACGGCGTTGCTCATCAGGTTGACCAGGACGCGTTCCAGCAGGGCCGGGTCGGCGACGATCTCGGGCAGGTCCACGCAGAGGTCGCCTTCGACGCGGTCGCGCAGCGGCCCGAGGTCGTCGATGGAGCGGGGCACGATCTCCTCCAGCGCGACAGGCTGCAACGCGAGGCCGAGCACGCCCGCTTGCAGGCGGCTCATGTCGAGCAGGTTCGCCACCAGCCGGTCGAGCCGGTCGAGGGATTCGCCGGCGGTGGCGAGCAGCTCGTCCCGGTCCTTGGGCGTCCAGGTGATGTCGTCGCTGCGCAGGCTCTCGACGGCGGCTTTGGCGGCGGCCAGGGGTGTGCGCAGGTCGTGGCTGACGGCGGCGAGCAGCGCGGTGCGCATCCGGTCGGCCTCGGCCAGCGGCTTGGCCTGCTCGGCTTCCTGCTGGAGGCGTTCCTGACGCAGCGCGACGGCGGCCTCGGCGGCGAACGCCTCCAGCACCCGCCGGTCGCTGGCGTCCAGCAGCCGGCCGCGCGCGGCGAGCACCAGCCGGTCGTCGATCCGGACGTCGTTGTCGGCCGAGGCGGGGCTGGTGCAGGGCGCGGCGCCGGAGGTGGCGATGATCCGCCACGCCTCCGGCTCCCCCTGGTCGTCAGGGGCGGGCTCGCCCAGGCGCTCCAGCAAGGTCACCGACTCCAGGCCGAACGTCTCCCGCAACCGGCCGAGCAGCGACGGCAGCGCCGCCTCGCCGCGCAGCACGTGCCCGGCCAGCGTGGACAGCGCCTCGGCGTCGGCGCGGGCGCGGGCCGCCTCCCTGGTACGGCGGGCGGCCAGATCCACGATCGTGGAGACCGCCGCCCCAACCAGGATGAACACGATCAGCGCGAGGAAGTTCTCCGGATCGGCGATCGTCAGCTCGCCGATGGGCGGGGTGAAGAACCAGTTGAGCAGCAGCGAGCCGCCCACGGCGGCGGTGAAGGCGGGCCAGGTGCCGCCGACGAGGGCGACCCCCACGACCAGGCACAGGAACAGCAGGATCTCGCTGGGCAGCGAGATCACGTCGCGGAACGGCAGCAGGACGCTGGTCAGCAGCGGCAGGCCCGCCACCGCCGTCGCCCATCCGGCCAGCCTGCGCTTCCTGTTCAGCGCGGCCCTGGACCGTTCCGGCCGGCGGCGGCCCTGCTTGACCTCCTCGTGGGTGACCAGGTGCACGTCGATGGGGCCGGACAGCGCCGTCGTCTCGACGCCCACCCCGCGCGCGAAGATCTGCGCGAACCGCCCCCTGCGGGAAGCGCCGAGCACGAGCTGGGTGGCGTTGACGCCGCGGGCGAAGTCCAGCAGTGCTCGCGGGATGTCGTCGCCGACCACCTGGTGGTAGCTGCCGCCCAGGCTCTCCGCCAGGGAACGCTGGCGGGTCAGGGTGGCCGGATCGCCGCCGGTCAGCCCGTCCGAGCTGGTGACGTGGACGGCCAGCAGGTCGGCGCCCTTGGTGCGGGCGGCGATGCGGGCGGCCCGGCGGACGAGCGTGTCGCCCTCGGGGCCGCCGGTCAGCGCCACCACGACCCGTTCGCGCGCCTCCCACGTCCCGGCGATGCCGTGGTCGGCGCGGTAGCGGTCGAGCTGGTCGTCCACCTTGCCCGCCACCCACAGCAGGGCCAGCTCGCGCAGCGCGGTCAGGTTGCCGACGCGGAAGTAGTTCGACAGGGCCGCGTCCACCTTCTCCGGCGCGTACACGTTGCCGTGCGCCATCCTCCTGCGCAGCGCCTCCGGGGACATGTCGACCAGCTCGATCTGGTCGGCCCTGCGCACCACCTCGTCGGGGACGGTCTCGCGCTGCGGGATTCCGGTGATCTCCTGGACGACGTCGTTGACCGACTCCAGGTGCTGGATGTTCACCGTGGTGATCACGTCGATGCCGGCGTCCAGGATCTCGTCGATGTCCTGCCAGCGCTTGACGTTCTTCGCGCCCGGCACGTTGGTGTGGGCCAGCTCGTCGATCAGCGCCACCTTCGGCGCGCGCTCGACGACCGCCGCCACGTCCAGGTCGGTGAACGTGGCGCCGCGGTGCACGAAGGCCTTGCGCGGCACGACCTCCATGCCTTCCAGCAGGGACGCGGTGCGGGGGCGGCCGTGGGTCTCCACGAAGCCGACGACCACGTCCCTGCCACGCTCCCGGCCGCGGCGGCCCTCGCTGAGCATCGAGTAGGTCTTGCCGACCCCGGGGGCCGCCCCGAGGTAGACCCGCAGGCGGCCCCGGGTCATGGCCGGTCCAGGGCCAGGTTGAGTTCGAGCACGTTGACGGCCGGTTCGCCCATGAAGCCGAGGGCGCGGCCGGTGGTGTGCTGCTGGATGAGCTGCTCCACCCTGGCCTGGTCGAGGCCGCGTTCCCTGGCCACGCGGGGGGCTTGGAGCCGTGCGTAGGCGAGGGAGATGTGCGGGTCCAGGCCGGAGCCGCTGGCGGTCACCGCGTCGGCGGGGACGACTGCTTTGGCGTCGCCTCGGATGGGGACGGTGCGGCCGGCCGCGTAGTCCTCGCCCGGCGTGGCGCATGCGACCTTGAGGCCCTGGTAGGTGGAAACGAACGGGGTGGCCGGGCAGGGCTGGTTGACGCTGACCGCGCGGCCGGGGAAGACCTTGAGGACCGCGCCGACGCCGTCCGGGGTACAGAACGGGCGGGCGCCGCTGACGCCCTCCAACTCGCCGACGGCCCGGGAGCGGGCGCAGACCTGGGTGAGCAGGGAGGGCCGGTCGGGGGTGTCGAGGACGTCTTCGGGGCCGAGGTTGCCGGCGGCGGTGGCGGTCGGGTCGTAGCCGTCCCCGGCCGCCGAGGGGCGGGACTGGAAATAGGTGCGGACGGGGTTGCCGTCGGTGTCGGTGAAGGACTGGCCGATCAGGGCGCTGCCCTGGCCGGTGGCGACCATCGAACCGTTGGCCTGATCGTGGAACAGGGCTTGGGCGACGCCGGTGGTGGCCAGCGGGTAGATGATGCCGGTGATCAGCGTGAGCACGAGCAGCGCGCGTAGCGCGGCCAGGTGCTGGCGGAGCCAGCTCGGTAGGCGTTGCATTCAGGACATCCCCGGAAGGAACTGGATGATCAGGTCGATGAGTTTGATGCCGAGGAACGGGACGATGATCCCGCCCAGGCCGTAGACGTACAGGTTGCGCGACAGCAGCTTGGAGGCGCTGGACGGCCGGTAGCGCACGCCTCTGAGCGCGAGGGGGATGAGGGCGATGATGACCAGGGCGTTGAAGATGACCGCCGCGAGGATGGCGGACTGGGGGCTGGCCAGGCGCATGAGGTTGAGTGCGTCCAGGCCGGGGTAGACGGCGGCGAAGATGGCCGGGATGATCGCGAAGTATTTGGCGATGTCGTTGGCGATGGAGAAGGTGGTCAGCGCGCCGCGGGTGATGAGGAGCTGCTTGCCGATCTCGACGATCTCGATCAGCTTGGTCGGGTTGGAGTCGAGGTCCACCATGTTCCCGGCCTCCTTGGCGGCGGAGGTACCGGTGTTCATCGCCACCCCGACGTCGGATTGGGCCAGGGCGGGGGCGTCGTTGGTGCCGTCGCCGGTCATCGCGACCAGCCGGCCGCCCTCCTGCTCCTTGCGGATGAGGGCGAGCTTGTCCTCGGGGGTGGCTTCGGCCAGGAAGTCGTCCACGCCGGCCTCGTCGGCGATGGCCTTGGCGGTCAGCGGGTTGTCGCCGGTGATCATGACGGTGCGGATGCCCATCCGGCGCATCTCGTCGAAGCGCTCGCGCATGCCCTCCTTGACCACGTCCTTGAGGTGGATGACCCCGAGCACGCGGCCCTTCTCCGCGACGACGAGCGGCGTGCCGCCCGAGGCCGAGATGCCGTCCACGATGTGCCCGATCTGGTCGGTCGGGTGGCGCACCCACTGCATCACGGCGGTGGCGGCGCCCTTGCGCACTTGCCGGCCGTTCAGGTTGACGCCGGACATGCGGGTCTGGGCGGTGAACGGCACCCATTCGGCGCCGTGGACCTCCCGCTCGCGCAGGCCGTAGTGTTCCTTGGCGAACACCACGATGGAGCGGCCTTCCGGGGTTTCGTCGGCCAGGCTGGACAGTTGTGCGGCCTCGGCGAGTTCCTCTTCGCTGACCCCGTCCACCGGGACGAACGCGGCGGCTTGGCGGTTGCCCAGGGTGATGGTGCCGGTCTTGTCCAGCAGCAGCGTGGACACATCGCCGGCGGCTTCGACGGCGCGGCCGGACATGGCCAGCACGTTGCGCTGGACCAGGCGGTCCATGCCGGCGATGCCGATCGCCGACAGCAGCGCGCCGATGGTGGTCGGGATGAGGCAGACGATCAGCGACACCAGGACGATGCCGGTGACGCCGTCGGAGGTCAGCGCGAGGGAGTCGGCGACGCCCGGGTTGATGGTCTTGGAGTAGATGGCCAGGGGCTGCATGGTGGCGGTGGCGACCAGGAAGATGACGGTCAGCGCGGCCAGCAGGATGTTGAGGGCGATCTCGTTGGGGGTTTTCTGCCGGTTGGCGCCCTCGACCAGGGCGATCATGCGGTCCACGAAGCTGTCGCCGGGCTTCTGGGTGATGCGGACGGTGATCCGGTCGGACAGCACCTTGGTGCCGCCGGTGACGGCGGAGCGGTCGCCGCCGGATTCGCGGATGACGGGGGCGGATTCGCCGGTGATGGCGGATTCGTCGACGGAGGCGATGCCGTCGATGACGTCGCCGTCGCCGGGGATGGTCTCTCCGGCTTCGACGATCACCACGTCGCCCTGCCGTAGTTCGGCGGCGGGGATGATCTCGCCGGTGGCGCGGCGGGCGGTGGTGTCGCGTTTGGCCGCGCGCAGGGTGGCGGCCTGGGCCTTGCCGCGGCCTTCGGCGACGGCTTCGGCGAGGTTGGCGAAGATCACGGTCAGCCACAGCCAGACCACGATCGCCCAGGCGAAGATCGAGGGGTCGAGGACGGCGAGCACGGTGGTGAAGACCGCGCCGATCTCGACGATGAACATGACCGGGTTGCGCCACATGACGCGCGGGTCGAGCTTGCGCAGCGCGTCCGGCAGCGACCGGATCAGCTGTCTCGGGTCGAGCAAGCCGCCGCCCACCCGAGCCGTCGAGGGCTTCTCCAGCACAGGGGTTGACATGTCTACAGCAGTCCTTCTGCGAGCGGGCCGAGCGCGAGGGCGGGCAGGAACGTCAGGGCGACCAGGATGATCGTCACGCCGACGACCAGGCCGACGAACTGCGGCCGGTACGTCGGGAGCGTGCCGGCGGAGGCGGGCACCGGCGCCTGCCGGGCCAGCGACCCGGCCAGGGCGAGCACCAGCACGATCGGCAGGAACCGGCCGAGGGCCATGCACAGGCCGAGCGTGGTGTTGTGGAACGTGGTGTTGACGCTCACGCCCGCGAAGGCGGAGCCGTTGTTGTTGGAGGCGGAGGTGTAGGCGTAGAGGATCTCCGACAGGCCGTGGGGGCCGCTGTTCAGCATCGCGGCGCGGCCGGTCTCGGTGGCCATCGCGACCGCCGTGCCGAGCAGCACCAGCGTGGGGGTGACCAGGAAGTAGAGGGACGCGAGCTTGATCTCGCGGGCGCCGATCTTCTTGCCGAGGTACTCCGGGGTGCGGCCGACCATCAGGCCCGCGACGAAGACCGTGATGACGGCCAGGATGAGCATGCCGTACAGGCCCGCGCCGACGCCGCCGGGGGCGACCTCGCCGAGCAGCATGTTGAAGATCAGCATGCCGCCGCCGATCGCGGTGTAGGAGTCGTGGAAGGAGTTCACCGCTCCGGTGCTGGTGAGGGTGGTGGCGGTGGCGAACAGGCCGGAGTTCGAGACGCCGAAGCGGGTCTCGCGGCCTTCGAGGGCCTGGCCGATCGCCTGCGGCACGGTGCCGCTCGCGCTCAGCTCGGCCCACTGGGTGACGCCGACGCTGACGATCGCGATGATCGCCATCACGCTGATGATCGCGTAGCCCTGCCGGTTGTCGCCGACCATGCGGCCGAACGTGCGCGGCAGGCACGACGCGATCAGCGTCAGCAGGAGGATCGTCAGCCAGTTCGTCCACGCCGTGGGGTTCTCGAACGGGTGGGCCGAGTTGGCGTTGAAGATGCCGCCGCCGTTCGTGCCCAGGTCCTTGATGGCCTCCTGCGAGGCTGCCGCGGCCGGGGTGAAGGTCTGCTCGCCGCCGGTCAGCGTCGTCCACGTGCTGTGGTCGGCGAACGTCTGGATCGCGCCGCCCGCCACCAGCAGCAGCGCCGCCACGAACGCGATCGGCAGCAGGATGCGGATCGTGCCGCGGACCAGGTCCACCCAGAAGTTGCCGAGCGTGTCGGTCTTCGAGCGGGCGAAGCCGCGCACCAGGGCGACGGCGACCGCCATGCCGACCGCGGCGGAGACGAAGTTCTGCACCGCCAGGCCCGCGGTCTGCACCACGTGGCCCATCGTGGACTCGCCCGAGTAAGCCTGCCAGTTGGTGTTGGTGACGAAGCTGACCGCGGTGTTCCAGGCCAGCGACGGCTCCACCGCGTCCATCCCGAGGGACAGGAACAGGTGGTTCTGCAGCCGCTGCAACCCGTACAGGAACAGGATCGACAGCACCGAGAACGCCAGCACGCCGCGCGCGTAGACGCCCCACCGCTGCTCGCTGTCCGGCTGGACGCCGAGCAGCCGGTAGACGACGCGCTCGACGCGCAGGTGCCTGGTTCCGGTGTAGACGCGGTACATGTAGTCGCCCAGTGGCTTGTAACACAGGGCCAGGGCGAGCAGCAGGGACCCGATGAACAGGATCCCCGCCATGGTCGATGACATCAGAAGCGCTCCGGGAACAGCAGGGCCGCGACCACGAAGATCACCAGGCCGACGACCACGACGAGACCCACGGCGTTGACGGCACTCACAGCCGTTCCACCGCCTTGACGACCAGCCCGAGGATCACGAAGATCGCGATCGTCAGGGCGACGAAGATGACGTCGGTCATCCCCACTCCTCAATCTGGACAGGATGTGCGCGCCGCCCTGTCCGGACGGCGCTTAACGCCAGCAAATCCTGTGTTTTGGGCGGTTTGGTCTTTCTTGACGGGTTCCATACGGCGGGGGCCCGAATATTGACGCGGTTCGTACGCGCGGGCCTGTTCGTACGGTCGTCCGGCACCGGTTGCGCCGTGGTGGTGCTTGCGGTGGTGGCTGGACGCTGATCGTGGTGGCGCTGCTCACCGGGGGCTGATCAGGGGCGTAGCAGGTTGCGGAGCCGGTCGATCGTCGCGTTCGCCCGCTCCAGGTTGTCCTGGAGCGGGCCGGTGGCGTCGCGGAGCCGCTCGCCGATGAACCGCCGTTCGCCGAAGAGCGCGTTGCCCGCGCCGAGGCGCTCCTCGGCGCGCCTGCGCTCACCGGCCTCGGCCTGCTCCCTGGCCTGGCGGAGCACGTCGAGGATGGTCCCGGCCAGCCGATCCGAGTCCATGCGCATGGCCCGGGGGTTGAGCCGCAGGTCACGAACGCCCGCCGCGCTGTCGTACAAGACGCTCACCCAGCCGTCCGCGGACTCGGCCCGCACGGTGACGGCGTCGCCGGGCAGGTCGTCGAGCCGCGCGAAGAAGCGGTCGGCGTCGGCCGCGAGGCGTTCGGGGTCGATGCCGAGCGCCTGCTCGAAGTCCTTCACGCACTACTCCCAGGGGAACGCGTAGGAGCCGTCGGCGCCCTGCTCAGGCAGGTGGCGGCCGGTGATCGCCTGGCTGCCGGCGCCGACGTCGTACGCCGCCTTGGCGCCCGCGACCTGCGGCAGCCCCGTTCCGGCGAGGGGGAGGGCGAGGGCGTGGGCGGTCAGGTCGCGTTCGACGCGGTTGGCGGTGCCCCAGACCAGCAGCGGGCCCTGCGCCATGGTGGCGGAGGCCAGGTCCGTCAGCGCCGTGTCGTCGCCGCGCAGCGCCTCGCGCCCCACCCGCACGGCGACGGCGGCGGTCAGCGCGGCGGCGCAGCCGTGCAGGAGCTGGTCGAGCAGCTTCTCCGTCGTCCGGTAGACGGAGAAGAGCCTGGTCAGGCACTGGGTGGCCGCGGTTCTGGCGGCCGTCAGGCTGACCGGGGTGACGGCCGCGGCCAGCACCCACGCCGCCACCGCCGCCAGCGCCGCCGCGACCAGGAACTGGAACAGGACGAACGCGGCCAGCGCCGCCCCCGCCGTGTGGAGGACGAGGGCGGTGACCACGGCACGCAGCTCGATGCCGCGCAGGTCGGCCAGGTAGGCGTCCACGCGCCGTTCGAAGGCCCGGCCGTCCTCGCTGCGCCAGCCGCTCGCGGCGACCCCGCCGGTGAGGTCCCTGAGGTTCCGCCGGGTGTCCGAGGCGCGGTCGTGCACGTCCAGCCAGGCGTCGGCGGCGTCGAAGAACGCCTGCGGGGTGTACTGGTGGACGTACATCTTCCCGGCGAACGGCCACGCGGCGGGCACGCCCAGCGCCGACAGCGTGACCGCCGCGCCGGTGCCCAGCAGCAGGCTGCGCTGCCCCAGGTGCGCGAGGTTCATCCGATCCTCGGCGTGCCGGCGTCCTCGGCGTGCCGCCAGGCGGCGGCGGACAGCGTCACGGTGTCGCGGATGCGCTCGGCGTCGTCGCCCAGGCGGCGGGCTTCGGCGATGGTGAACGTCTCGACCTCGTTGTAGGCCAGCGCCAGGGAGTAGGTGAACGAGGTGAACGCGGCCTCCGCCACGGCGAGCCCCGTCAGGCCGGGCACCACCCCGTCGAGCGGCCGGGCGGCGGCGGGGAACAGGGCGGCGAGCCGGCTGATCCGGCCCCGGTCGATCTCGATCTCGGTCGATCCGGCGGGCGCCGGTGGAAGTGGGTTGGTGGGCATGGTTCGCTTTCGGGTCGAGTGCTGATTTTTCCAGCTTCGAGGGTGATCGTCCCTGGTGGGGACGCCCTGACGTGACCTCTACGCGAACCCTGCGCGCCCCTTCGCGATCTTGACGCCGGGCAGGGCCGTCGCCCCGGCCCGGCGCCCGGCGTGTCCGGGCGTCCCGTCTGTCGTGACGTCAGTCCTCCCAGGTGACGAGCAGGCTCTTGACCCCGTAGATGTCGGCGGCCTCAGGGCGCAGGGGCACCTGGCCGGCAGGGACGGCGAGGCGGAGCGTGGGGAACCGGCTGAGCAGGGCGGGCAGCGCCACGCGCAGCTCGACGCGGGCGAGCTGCTGGCCCAGGCACTGGTGGATGCCGTGGCTGAAGGCCAGGTGGCCGCCTTCCTGCCGGTGGATGTCGAGGACGTGCGGGTCGGTGTAGCGGTCGGGGTCGCGGTTGGCGGTGCTGAGCGACAGGATGACCGTGGTGCCCGCCGCGATGGTGTGGCCGCCCAGCTCCACGTCCTCCAGCGCGACCCGGAAGAACTGCTTGGCGACCGACAGGTAGCGCAGCAGCTCCTCGACGGCCTGCTCGGCGAGGGCGGGGTCGGCGCGCAGCGCGGCGAGCTGCTCCGGGTTCTGCAGCAGCGCGAACGTCCCCAGGGCGATCATGTTGGCGGTCGTGTCGAACCCGGCGGAGAGCAGGATCAGGGCCATGCCCTTCAGCTCCTCGTCGGTGAGGTCGCTGTCGAGCAGGTCGCTGAGCACGTCGTCGGTGGGGTTGGCGCGCTTGGCCGCGACCAGCTCCGCGAGGTACTCCTGGGTGGCGAGGTAGGCGGCGAACAGCTCCTCGTCGCTCACCTCACCGCCGAGGAATTTGTCGATGTTGTCCTGGAAACGGCCCCGGTCCTCGTACGGCACGCCGAGCAGCTCGCAGATGACGACGGCGGGGATGGGCTTGGCGAACGCGGTGACCAGGTCGGCGCCCGGGCCGGCCTTGGCCATCGCGTCCAGGTGCTCGGCGGTGATCTGCTCGACCCGCTCGGTGAGCAGCCGCATCCGGCGGACGGTGAACTTACCGACCAGCGGCTTGCGGTAGCGGCCGTGCTGCGGCTCGTCCATCAGCAGGAACTCGCCGGGCGGGGCCGGGGGCACCTCGACGTCGCCGTAGTCGATGGTCGGGTGGTGCTTCATGAGCTCCTTGCGGGAGCTGAAGCGCGGGTCGGCGAGGACGGCGCGGGTCAGCTCGTAGCCGGTGACCAGCCAGCCCTGGTGGCCGTCGGGGAAGGTGAAGCGGCTGATCGGGCTCTGCTCGCGGGCCTCGACCAGCTCCTTGGGCGGGTCGAAGGGGCAGCCGGGCTGACGGCTGGTGGGCATCGAGGGGAGGGTGTGGGTCATGGGGGCTCCTTCAGGAGATCTTGCGGCGGTAGGTGGTCATGGCGAAGCCGTAGGCGACGACGAGGATGCCGACGCACCAGGCCAGCGCGATCCAGATGTCGTTGCCGACCGGCTGCCCGGCGAACAGGGCGCGGATGGCGTTGACGATGGAGGTCACCGGCTGGTTCTCGGCGAACAGGCGCAGCGGGCCGGGCATGGTGGCGGTCGGCACGAAGGCCGAGCTGAGGAAGGGCAGGAAGATGAGCGGGTACGAGAACGCGCTCGCGCCCTCCATGGTCTTGGCCGTCAGGCCGGGGATGATGGCGATCCAGGTCAGCGCCAGGGTGAACAGCACCAGGATGCCGCCCACCGACAGCCAGGCCAGCACGCCGGCGCTGGAGCGGAAGCCCATCAGCAGCGCGACCAGCATGACGACCACGAGCGAGACGAGGTTGGCGACCAGCGAGGTCAGCACGTGGGCCCACAGCACCGACGAGCGGGCGGTCGGCATGGACTGGAAGCGTTCGAAGATGCCGCCCTGCATGTCCGTGAACAGCCGGTAGGCGGTGTAGGCGATGCCCGAGGCGACGGTGATCAGCAGGATGCCGGGCAGCATGTAGTTCACGTACGAGGTGCCGGAGCCCGTGCTGATCGCGCCGCCGAACACGTAGACGAACATCAGCATCATGGCGATCGGCATGATCGCGGTGGTGATGATGGTGTCGGGGCTGCGGGTGATGTGGCGCAGGGAGCGTCCCAGCAGGACGGACGTGTCGCCGAAGAAGTGCTTGCTCATGGTGGGGGTCCTCAGGCTTTCGTGCCGACGAGGGAGAGGAAGACGTCCTCCAGGGTCGGCTGCTTCTCGATGTATTCGACCTTGGCGGGCGGCAGCAGTCGCTTCAGCTCGTCCAGGGTGCCGTTGACGATGATGCGGCCCTCGTGCAGGATCGCGATGCGGTCGGCGAGCTGCTCGGCCTCGTCCAGGTACTGGGTGGTGAGCAGCACTGTGGTGCCGCCCTCGGCCAGCTCCTTGACGGCCTGCCAGACCTCGATGCGGGCCTGCGGGTCGAGGCCGGTGGTGGGTTCGTCGAGGAAGATGACGGGCGGGTCGCCGATCAGGCTCATCGCGATGTCGAGGCGGCGGCGCATGCCGCCGGAGTAGGTGGCCACCTTGCGCCCGCCGGCGTCGGTGAGGGAGAACCGGGCCAGCAGGTCGTCGGCGACCTGGCCGGGGTTCTTCAGGTGGCGCAGCCGGGCGACCAGGATCAGGTTCTCCCGGCCGCTGAGGATCTCGTCCACGGCGGCGAACTGGCCGGTCAGGCTGATCGACTCGCGGACGTCCGCGGCCTGGGTGGCCACGTCGAAGCCGTTGACGCGGGCGGTGCCCGCGTCGGCCCTGAGCAGCGTGGACAGGATCTTCACGGCGGTGGTCTTGCCGGCGCCGTTCGAGCCGAGCAGCGCGAAGATGCTGCCGCGCGTCACCTCGAAGTTCACGCCGCGCAGCACGTGCAGGTCCTTGTAGGACTTCTCCAGGCCGTGCACCTGGATCGCCGGAGCGTGGGTGGGCATGTGGGGCTCCTGTCGTCTGTCGTCGGAGGGGGTGGTCGTGGCGGGGGAGAAGGCCGGCGAGGTCATGCCGAGGCTCCCTGGGTGCGGAGCCGTTCGAGCCGCTGGGCCAGGAAGCTCCAGGTCTGCCAGAACTCCTGGAGGTATTCCCGGCCCCGGGCGTTGAGGCTGTAGACCTTGCGCGGCGGGCCCTTCTCCGAGGGCGTCCGCTCCGCGTCGACCAGGCCGCGCTGCTCGACCCTGACCAGCAGCGCGTAGACGGTGCCTTCGGCGATGTCGGAGAAGCCCTGGCCGCGCAGCCACGCGGTGATCTCGTAGCCGTAGGCGGGCCTGCCGGACAGGATCGCCAGGACGATGCCCTCCAGCGTGCCCTTGAGCATCTCGGTCGCGAGCTTGCCCATGAGGCACCTCCACTTCTACTATTCGGTGGCACTGACTACTGGTACAAAGTAGCACTGACTACCAGTACCTAGCAACACCGAATAGCAGGGCGGCGTGCCCGCATGAAAAAACGGCCCGTCCGATGGACGGGCCGCCTTCTTCAGCGGTGGGCTCAGTGGCGGGACGGCGGGCCGAAGGGGCGGTCGCCGCGCAGCGTGATGCGGTGCATGACCCGGTGGGCGGCGCCGTAGTCGCGGTTGGCGTAGTGGGAGGTGCTCCGGTTGTCCCACATGGCGACGTCGCCGAGGCTCCAGCGGTGGCGGACGATGTGCTCGGGCTTGGTCAGGTGGGCGTAGAACAGGTCGAGGAGATGGCGGCTCTCGGCGTCCGAGACGCCCACGAGGTGCGAGGTGAAGCCGGGGTTGACGAACAGGCCCTTGCGCCCGGTCTCCGGATGGACGCGGACGACGGGATGCTCCACGGGGTCCAGCCGGGTGACGATCTCGCCGTCCCAGAGGCTGCCCTGACCGCCGCGCCGCTGCGCCAGGTAATACCCGAACTCGCGGTTGCCGTCGTGCACCGCGGTGAGCTGGTCGGCCAGCTCGCGCACCGGCGCCGACAGCGAGTCGTAGGCGAGCTGGCTGTCGGCCCAGCTCGTGTCCCCGCCGGTGGGCGGCAGGACGACGGCGCGCAGGATCGAGCCGAGCGGCGGGCGGGGCATGAACGTGACGTCGGTGTGCCAGACGTCGGCGAAGCCGTTGTCGGCGCTGTCGAGCGCGTAGATCTCCGGGTGCGCGTCGTCCACGCCGCCGACGACCGGGTGGGAGGCGGTCAGCTCGCCGAGGCGGCGCCCCAGGGCGACCTGGCCGTCCTCGTCGAGCGTCTGCCCGGAGAAGAAGAGCACCTTGCGCTCGACGAGGGCGGCGCGCACCGCGGCCAGTTCCTCGTCGCCGGCCGTCGCCAGGTCGAGCCCCTCCACCCGGGCGCCGAAGTGCGGTCCGAGCGGCTGCAGGGTGAGCTTGGCGGCCAGAGGTGTGGACATGTGGGCTCCTGTTCTGTCCTGTGGTGGTTCAACCGGCGGCTTCGCGGACGGCGTGGCTGACGGTGGCACGCAGGGCCGCGTACTCGGGCAGGGCGCGCAGCTCGTCGGGCTCCAGGCCGGTGCGGGGCAGGGGGATGTCGAGGTCGAGGGCGATCTGGCCGGGCCTGCTGGTGAGCACGACGACGCGGCTGCCGAGGAAGACCGCCTCCTCGACGCTGTGGGTGACGAACACCGAGGTGCGGCCGGTCTGCTCGCTGACCCGGCGCAGGTCCTCCTGCAGCCGCTCGCGGGTGAGCGCGTCCAGGGCCGCGAACGGCTCGTCGAGCAGCAGCAGCGGGTCATCGCCCGCCAGCGCCCTGGCGATGGCCACGCGCTGCTGCTGGCCGCCGGAGAGCTGCCAGGTCCGGCGGTGGGCCACGTCGTGCAGGCCGACCCGCTGCAGGAGCTCCGGCACCCGGCGGGCACGCTCCTCGCGGGGGACGCCGGCGTAGCGCAGCGCCAGCCCGACGTTGCCGCCCACGCTCTTCCAGGGGAACAGCCGCGGCTGCTGGAACACGATCCCCGCGCCGGTGCCGGGAACGGGCCGCGCTCCGGCGGTGCTGACGACGCCCGCGGTGGGCTGCTCGAAGCCGGCGATCAGGCGCAGCAGCGTGCTCTTGCCGCAGCCGGACGCGCCGACGATCACCAGGAACGAGCCGCGCGGCACGTCCAGGGAGATCGGGCCGAGCGCGGTCACCAGGTCGGGGCCGCTCCCGTACACGTGAACGACCTCCTTGACGCGCACGGCGGGCTCAGGGGGAGAGGACATCGGGCAGGCCCTTGGTGTAGATGGCGTTGCGCACGGTCGCCAGGTCGGGCACGGCCTCGATCTTTTGCAGGTCCTTGAGGAACTGGGCCGCGCTGACGAGGTTCTCGGCCAGCGCGCCGGGCTGCTCCGGCGTGCCGAGCCATTCGGGGGAGGCCAGGTCGGCGGGCTTGAGGAAGACGCCCTGGGCGAGCTGGTCCTCGGCGTCCTGCTTGGTCAGGTTCAGCTCGGCGGCGACGGCCGCGGCGGCCTCGGCGCGGTTGTCCGCGATGAGCTGCAGGGCCCTCGCCTCGGCCTTGCGCCAGGCGTCCACCGCCTCCGGGTGCGCCTTGACGAACGCCGTGGACACCACCCCGAGGTCCAGCGTGGGCTTGCCGGCCGTGGCCAGCTCCCGGCTGGCGATCAGCACCTTGCCGTCCTTCTTCAGCTCGTTGAGCGTGGGCAGCCAGGTGTAGGCGGCGTCGATGTCGCCGCGCGTCCAGGAGGCGAGGATGTCCTGCGGTTCGAGGTCCACGATGGTCAGCTCCGACTCGCGCACCCCCTCCTTGTCGAGCGCGGCCAGCAGGCTGTAGTGCGCGGTCGAGGCGAACGACGTGGCGACCTTCTTGCCGCGCAGGTCATTGATGCTCGTCACGCCGCTGTTGTTCTTGGCGACCAGCGCCTCGTTGTCGCCGGCCACGTCCAGCACGAACGCCACCTGGTACGGGATGTTCAGCGGGGCCGACAACCCGCGCGCCACGGGACTGGAGCCGATGGCGGCGATGTCCACGCTGCCGGCCACGAAGGCGGTGTTGATGCTGGCGCCCGAGTCGAACTTCGTCCACTGGATCTGGTAGCCGGGCAGCGCCTCCTCCAGCCACCTCTTGTTCTTGACGATCAGGTCGCCGCTGGGGAAGGCCTGGTAGGCCAGGCGGATGCGGTTGGCCGCCGCGCCGTCACCGCCTCCCCCGGACGCGGTGCCGTCACCGCAGGCGGCCAGGGCCGCGATCAGCACGAACGACAGCAGGAGTCTCAGACGCATGGCGGCTTCCTCATGGGGGACGTGCGGCGGGTCACGAGCGGCCCCGCCAGGGGATGAGCCGTTTCTCCGCGACCCGCAGCAGCCCGTCGATGAGCAGGCCTGACAGGCCGATGGCCAGCAGCCCCAGCGCGACGACGTCGGTCTGCAGGTAACGCTGGGCGTCCCTGACCATGCCGCCGATGCCGGGCACGCCGTTGACCGTCTCGGCGGCGACCACGGAGGAGTACGCGATGCCCACGGCCAGGCGGACGCCGGTGAAGATCTCCGGCAGCGCGTGCGGGAGCACCACGTCGCGGATGACGTCGCGCCGTGAGGCGCCCAGCGCCCTGGCCGCCTCGACCAGGTCGGTCGGCGCGCCGTGCACGGCGGCGGCGGTGGCCACCGCGACCGGCGGCAGCGCCGCGATCGCCAGCAGCCACAGCTTGGGCGTCTCGTCGATGCCGAACCAGATGATCAGCAGGCTGAAGTACGCCAGCGGCGGCAGCGCCCGCACGAACGTCACCACCGGCTCGGCCACCACGCGGATCCACGGCACGGTGCCGAGCACGACGCCTGCGACGAGCCCGCCGGCGACGCCGATCGCGGATCCGATGAGGATGCGCCGCAGGCTGATGCCGAGGTGCTCCAGGAGCAGGCTGCCGCTGTAGCCGCGGATGCCGTCGTGCGTGGTGGACAGCCGCAGGAGCTGCTCCCACACGGCGCCGGGGGAGGGGATGAACGAGGGGTTGGCCGCGGCGACGGCGGCGAGCTGCCACAGGCCGAGGAGCGCGACGCCGGCGAGCGCGCGCACCACGACCCTGCGGGTCGCCGGGCGCCATCGCCGGGTGGCGGGCGCCGGGCCGCCTTCGGGGACGGCGGTCGGGGGGACGGCCGTCGAGGTGGGCGAGGTCACCGCCTCGGAGGCCTGGTCGGGGGGCTCATGGGCACGAAGCTACGGTGACCTTCGGATAAAGTCAACATTTCCTACTAGGTTTGCAGGTTATAGTGGCCTGGACCTCGCACACCGTCTCCGTCATGAGCAAAGGACGCATCGTGGAAACCGGAACCACCGGCATGAGCACACCCGTGGAGCGGGTGCGATGAAACTTGGATTCTTCACCCGGGTGCTGGACGACGGGCCGCCCGCCGAGCGTTACCGGCTGGCCGCCGAGCAGATCAGGCACGCGGAGGCGCACGGGTTCGACACCGCGTGGGTGGCGCAGCACCACTTCGACGGCGAGGAGGGCGGGCTGCCCGCGCCGCTGGTGTTCCTGGCCCACATCGCGGCCACGACCAGCCGCATCAGGCTCGGCACCGGCATCATCACGCTGCCTCTCGAACAGCCGCTGCGGGTGGCCGAGGACACCGCCGTGCTCGACCTGCTCACCGGCGGGCGGCTGGAGGTGGGGGTCGGCGGGGGCGGCACGCCGTCGTCGTTCGCGCCGTTCGGGCACGACACCGCCGACCGCGCAGCCCTGTACGCCGAGCACCTGTGGGTGCTGCGGCGCGCCTGGGCCGGTGAGGACCTGGGCGGCGGGAACCGGCTCTACCCGCCCGCGCCCCGGCTGCGCGACGCCGTCTGGGAGGCCACGTTCTCGGTCGCGGGCGGCGCCCGCGCGGGCCGGGCGGGGCACGGGCTGATGCTCTCCCGCACCCAGCCGAGGCCGGCGGACGATCCGCAGGCCACCCTGGCGGACCTGCAGCTCCCGATCGTCGCGGCCTACCGCGAGGCGCTGCCGTCCGGGACGGAGCCGCGGATCGTGGCCTCGCGCACCGCGTTCGTCGCCGACAGCCGCGCGGAGGCGCTGCGCTACGCCGAGCTCGGCCTCGGCCGCGGCAAGCTGCCGTTCGAGCTGCCGCACAGCGACCTCGACAGCCGGATCGCCGCCTTCGACGTGCACCTGGGCACGCCGCAGGACGTCGTCGAGAGCCTGCTGGCCGACCCCACGCTGGAGCAGGTGACCGACGTGGTCTTCCAGGTGCACTCGGTGGACCCGCCGCACCCGCTCGTCCTCCGCTCCATCGAGCTGCTGGCGACGCAGGTCGCGCCCGCGCTCGGCTGGCAACCCTCCACCGAATCGAGCAGGAAATGATCACCGACGTCATCGACCACCTGGCCGGGATCACGCCCGGCTCCTCCCTCGACCGGCTGCGCGACCGGCGTCCCGACGCCCGCGAGCACGCTCAGCGCAGCTACGACGCGCTGTTCAGCCCCGACGACGAGGGCGAGGTGACGCTCGTCGAGCGCGACGCGGTGGCCGCCTTCGTCACCGGCCTGCACCGCGACGGCCCGGTCGCCCGCTTCTACGCCGACCGCCTCGCGGAGCTGGCCCCCGGCCTGGTCAAGGCGGTCGAGACCGAGATCGAGGCCGGCGCCACCACCGGGCCCTACGGCGTGTACGAGGGCGTGCTGGCGCCGGAGAGCGACGAGGGGCTGCGTTACCGGGTGAGCGACCCTGACGCGCTCGGCGAGCGGCTCACCGCCGCCTTCGAGCACGCCCACCTGCTCGTCTTCCGTCCCCGCGAGGCGGACAGGAGCGCGCTGGACGCCCTGGCCCGCGCGGGCTGGAGCGCCACGGGCGTGGTCACGCTGTCGCAGCTCGTCGCGTTCCTCAGCTTCCAGGTACGGGTGATCTCCGGCCTGCGCCTGCTCAACCAGGAAGGACTCACCGTATGACCGGCTTCACCCAGGAACGGCTCGGCTGGCGGCCGTGGCTGGAGCCGCTGACCGAGGACGAGCTGACCGACGCCCACCACGAGGCGCTGGTGGACAAGGCGCGCGCCGCGTCGCCGTACTTCAGGCTGCTCGCCCGCGACCCGGAGATCCTGCACGCCCGCACCAAGACCGACCAGGACATCTTCTACAACATCGACGGCGGGCTGCCGCGCGCGGAGCGGGAGCTGGCGGCCACGGCCGCCTCCCGCCACAACGGCTGCGTGTTCTGCGCCTCGGTGCACGCGCGCTTCGCCGCCCACTACTCCAAGCGCCCCGCGGACGTGCGGCGGCTGCTCGACGAGGGGGTGAGCGCGCCGCAGGACGGCAAGTGGCGGGCGGTCGTGGACGCCGCGGTGGCGCTGGCCGCCACGCCGTCCGCGCTGGGCGCCGAGCACATCACGGCGCTGCGCGCGGCCGGGTACGACGACCTCGCGATCAGCGACGCGCTGCACGCCGCCGCGTTCTTCAGCTGGGCCAACCGCCTCATGTTGTCGCTCGGCGAACCGGACAAGGAGGGCGGCGCATGACGGAGCCGCCGCTCGACCACCTGGTCTACGCGGTGCCCGACCTCGCCGCCGGGGTCGAGGAGTTCGCGCGGCGCACGGGGGTACGCCCGGTGCCCGGCGGCAGCCATCCGGGCGGCACCGCGAACCACCTCGTGCGCTTCGGCCCCGGCTCCTACCTGGAGATCATCGGGCCTGATCCGGCAGCCGAGGCGCGGCCCAGGGCGTTCGGGCTGGAAAGCCTGACGGCGCCGAGGCTGGCCGCCTGGGCGGTGCGCCCGCAGGACCTGGACAAGGCGGTGTGGCAGGCCCGCGAGCAGGGCTACGACCCGGGCGACGCGCAGCCCCTGTCCCGGCGCACCCCAGCGGGCGAGCTGCTGGAGTGGCGGCTGACCCGGCGCGACGACCCGGCGGCCGTGCGGCCGGTGCCGTTCCTCATCGACTGGGGCGGCACGCCGCATCCCGCCGCCGCTGACCTGCCGCTCGTCAGCCTGACGTCGTTCTCCGCCGTGCATCCCGACCCGGACGCGCTGCGCCGCGACCTGTCCGCGCTCGGCGTCCGGCTGGACGTCTCGCGGGGGCCCGAGGCGGCGCTGCGCGCGGTGCTCGGAACCCCGCACGGCCACGTGACTTTGAGGTGAGCGTGATGACCCCTGCCATAAAACCTACAAAAATCATCGGAAAACCCGGAAATATGGCCGCGGATATGCCAGAGTCCTGGTCATGAGCTTGGACGAGATCCGCCCCCTGAGCGCTCGTGCCCACTCTCCGATGACGGCCGCCATCTCCACCGCGCGCTGGATCAGGTCCGCCGCCGTGGACGACGAGCACGGCAGGCACTGGCGGGCCAACCCGGACCGGCACGGCAGGCCGGCGCTGCGGCCACGACCCCGGTCCCTGTACTCGGGAGCGGCCGGGATTGTGCTGTTCTTCCTTGAGCTGGCGGCCGCCACCGGGCAGGAGTCCTACCTCGACGACGCGCGGCGCGGCGCCGAGTGGCTGGCGGCCACCTGGCGGCGCGAGGACGACCTGACGCTGCACCACGGGCTGACCGGCACGATGATCGCGCTGATGGAGGCCGGCTGGGTGCTCGGCGACGGCCGGCTCGACGCCGAGGCCGCGGCCATCGCCGACCAGATCGTGGCGAGCGGGCGCACCCGCCCTGACGGCTTCGGCTGGACGTTCGACCCCGCCCAGCGCGCCGACGGCGGCATCGTGCTGGGCCTGCTGCGCGCCGCCGCCCGGTTCGGCGAGCCCGCGTACGAGTCGGCCGCCGTCTCCGCCGGCCTGCGCATCGCCGGGCTGCCCGTGCCCGGACGGCGGCACGGCGACCTCGACGGCCTGCCCTCCGACGCGATCACCCCCGGCTTCCTGGCCGGCTCGGCCGGGATCGCGTTCCTGCTGGCCCGCCTGTACGGGGTGACCGGCGAGGAGCGTTTCCTGCGCGCCGCCCGCAGCGGGGCCACGTTCGTGCGCGAGGTGAGCGTGACGGGCGACGGCCGGGCTCTGGTCCCGCACCACGTGCCGCAGTCCAGGGAACTGCACTACGCCGGGTTCTGCTCGGGCGCGGCAGGGGTGGCCAGGATGTTCTACGAGCTGCACCGGGTGACCGGCGACCTCGAAGACCTGGACTGGGTGGAGCGGCTGGCCCACGGCGTGGTCGACAGCTCCGCCCCGCCGCGCCGGACGCCGGGCTACTGGAACTCGGCCTGCCAGTGTTGCGGCGCCGCGGGGCTGGTGGAGCTGTTCGTGGGGCTGTGGGCGGTCACGGGGCGGGCCTCCTGCCTGGAGTTCGCCCGCGTACTCGCCGCCGACCTGGTGGCCAGGGCGGACGATCACGACGGGCGCGGCTTCCGCTGGTACCAGGCCTACCGGCGGGTGCGGCCCGGCGAGGTCAGCGCGGACACCGGCTACATGGTCGGCGCGGCGGGCATCGGGGCGGCGCTGCTGCACCTGGACGCGGCCGGGCAGCCCGATCGGGCGCGCCGGGTCCTTCTCCTGCCCGACAACCCGTTCCCCGCGATCCCGGTGCCGCACTGATATTCATGTATATCCAGTAGGGAAAGTTGACTTTATGCTCGGCGGTGGGTAGCGTCAAGATCATGAGCCCTCGCCTCTCGCTGGTCTCCCGCGCGTACGTGGACTTCGGCCGCGTCGCCAGCTCCCGGTGTCGTTGATCCGCCGCAGGTGTGGTGACGACGACGACACGGACTCGAGGCAGGGAGGACGCGCGAATGGGCGCGATCGTGGTGATCGGCGCGGGAGTGGCGGGGGCGTGCGTGGTGGAGCGGATCTGCGCCCACGCCCCGCGGCCGGGTGGGGAGCGGGCGGTGGAGGTCCACGTGGTGGACCCCGACCCGTCCGGGATGGGGCCCGCGTGGGGGGACGCTGAGCACGCGTACGAGTGGATGGCGTGCGACCAGCCTGATGGCGGGCGGACGGCGCGCGACCAGCCTGATGGCGGGCGGACGGCGCGCGACCAGCCTGATGGCGGGCGGACGGCGCGCGACGGGCAAGGCGGCGGGCGGACAGTGCGTGACGGGCGGGGTGGCGTGCGGGTTCGGGTGCACCGGGATCGGGCGGTCGGGCTCACCGAGTCGGCGGGCAGGCAGCTCGTGCGGCTCGCGGGCGGCGAGACCCTCAGGGCGGACGCCGTGGTGCTGGCCCAGGACCGCCCCCGCGTCCCGCCCGGACGCCCTGAGCACGGGGAGGCCGACTTCGCCGCCCGGCACGGCCTGCTCTACCTGCCCGGCGGATCCTCCCAGGAGGACGTGCCGCCGGGCGAGCCGGTGCTGGTGCGCGGCGCGGGGCGGGTGTTCACCGACCTGCTGGCCCCCCTCACCACCGGGCGCGGCGGCCGCTTCTCCGAGGGACGCAAGGGCGAGCTGGTCTACCTGCCCGGCGGTTACGAGCCCCTCCTGTACGTGGGCTCGCGACGCGGCGTCCCCCACCACGCCCGTCCCGGCTACCGCCTGACCGGCGAGGCGCGGCCACGGCGGTTCCCTGACGAGGCCGACGCGCGGCAGGCGGTGGCCAAGGAGCTGGCGTACGTCTACTACCAGGAGCTGTTCACCGCGCACCCGTCCCGCACGAGGACGACGTGGGAGGCGTTCGAGGAGGCCTTCGCCCGCGCGGAGCAGGGCGGCAAGGAGATGCGCGCCCTGATCACCAAGTCCGTGCCGCGCTTCGCCGACCGGCTCCATCTCGACCGGCTCGACCGCCCGCTGCGCGGCATGCGCTTCGGCGACCTGACCGGGCTGCAACGGTGGATGCACGGCTACCTCGCGGCCGACCTGAAGCGGCGGGCCGACCCCGGCTTCAGCCCCGACCTGGCGCTGGTCCACGCGCTGCTGGACGCGGGGCTGCGGATGGCGGGCGATCCGTGGTTCGACGGGCTGTCCGGGCTGCTGGCCGACGGCCCGTCCCTGAGCCGTCAGGCCGAGCTGCACGCCCTGGCCAGGGCGGGAGTCGTCACCTTCATCGGCGCCGAGCCGCGCATCGAGCAGGACGAGGACGGCTGGCGGGCGAGCGGCCCCACCGTTCCCGGCGTGACGAGGGCGCGCACGCTCATCGAGGCGCGGCGGCCCCGCTCCGGGCTCACGGGCGACGCCGACCCGCTGATCGCGTCCCTGCGCGCCAGGGGCGAGTGCCGCGAGCTGGCGGGCCTGCTGGACGTGCGACTCCCCGACGGCCGGCTGGTCACCGGGGACGGCGCCGTCCACGGCCGCCGCTTCGCCGTGGGCTCACTGGTGGAGGGCGGCGACGGCCCGCCGGGGTTGCCGCGCAGGGCCGAGGCGGTGGCGCGGGCCGTGCTGTCCCAGGTCTCCGGGACGCTGGTGCACGCGGCGGCCTGACACGGCACTCTTCACAAACCGGACCCGGCATGCCAAAATCATGCACACCCTGTAGGAAATTAGGATTTTCAGAAGGTGGGCGCATGGCGGCAGGGGTGGGACTGCGCGGCCTCGGCCACACCTACGGCAACGGGCACGTCGTCCTCCGGGACATCGAGCTGGACGTGCCGCCAGGTGAGATCGTGGCCATCCTGGGCCCCTCGGGCTGCGGGAAGTCGACCCTGCTGCGACTGGTGGCCGGGCTCGAAGCCCCGGCGACCGGCGAGGTGCTGGTGGACGGGCACGCCGTGCGCGGCATCGACGAGCGCTGCGCCGTCGTCTTCCAGGAGCCGCGCCTGCTGCCCTGGCGCGACCTCGCCGGGAACGTGGCGCTCGGCCTGCCCAAGGGCACCGGCCGCGCCGACGGGAACCGCGTCGTCCGGCACTGGCTCGACGTCGTCGGGCTGGCGGGCTTCCACGGGCACCGGCCGCGGCAGGTGTCCGGCGGCATGGCCCAGCGCACCGCGCTCGCCAGGGCCTTGGCCCGCGAACCGGGCGTGCTCCTGCTCGACGAACCGTTCGCCGCGCTGGACGCCCTCACCCGGCTGCGCATGCAGGACCTGCTGGCCGACGTGCAACGCGGCGCCGGGACCACGGTCCTGCTCGTCACGCACGACGTGGACGAGGCCCTGCACCTCGCCAACCGGGTCGTCCTGCTCGGCGACCCGCACGCCGCGACCACGCACGGCGACTCGCTCGGCGACGACCCGCTCGGCGACGGCGCGCTTGGTGGCAGGTCGCCGGGTGCGACCGTCGTGACCGTGCTCGACGTGCCTCATCCCCGCCCGCGCGACCGCGCCCACCCCGAGCTCGCCGCGCTCCGCGCCGACCTGCTGGAGCGACTCGGCGTACCCAGGCCCGTCCCCGCACAAGAGGCAGCACCGTGACCAACATGACCCGCCGTCGTCTCCTGCTCACCACCGCCCTGGTCGCCACCCTGGCCACCGGCTGCGTACAGGGAGAAAGCGGCACCGCCACGCCCGCACCAGGGCAGTTGCGGCTCGACTACGCCTACTACAACCCGCTCAGCCTGGTCATCCGCAAACAGCACTGGCTGGAGGACGAGCTCAAGGACACCAAGGTCACCTGGGTCCTGTCCGCGGGCAGCAACAAGGCCAACGAGAACCTGCGCGCCGAGACCATCGACGTCGGCTCCACCGCCGGCGCCGCCGCACTCCAGGCCCGCGCCAACGGCACCCCCATCAAGACGGTCGGCATCTACACCAGACCCGAGTGGACGGCGCTCGTCGTCGCCAAGGGCTCGCCCGTCACCGAGGTCAAGCAGCTCAAGGGCAGGAAGGTCGCCGCGACCAAGGGCACCGACCCGTACTTCTTCCTGCTCCAGGCGCTGAAGGAGGCGGGGCTCAGCGGCTCGGACGTCGAGGTCGTCAACCTGCAGCACGCCGACGGCAGGACCGCCCTCGAACGCGGCGACGTCGACGCCTGGGCCGGGCTCGACCCGTTGATGGCGCAGAGCGAGGTGGACGCCGGGTCGAAGCTCGTCTACCGGAACCCGGCGTTCAACTCCTACGGCTTCCTCAACGCCCGCGAGGCCTTCCTCACCGAGCACCCGGACCTCGCACAGAAGGTGATCGACGCCTACGAGCGGGCCCGCGCCTGGGTCGCCGCCAACCCCGACGAGGCCGTGCAACTGCTGGCCGCCGAGGCCAAGCTCACGCCCGAGGTCGCCTCGGTGGTGCTGAAGGAGCGGACGGAGGCGAAGATCAGCCCGGTACCTGGGGCCGAGCAGCGTGCCGTGCTGGAGCGGATCCTGCCGACCCTCGTGGCGGAGAGCCAGGTGCGGTCGGAGGCGGAGGCGCGTACCGCGCTGGACACGCTGTTCGAGCCCCGCTTCGCGGAGAAGGCACAGGCGTCTTCGTGACCGAACACGCCGACCCCGGGCGGTCACGTGCGAGCGGGCGCCGGTCCTCGCGGCCGGGTGACGCCGAACGGCTTGGCGATGCTGAGCGGCCGGGCACCGGCGGGCGTTCGTCCATGCGTTCAGATGACGCCGGACGGCCGGGCGCCGACGGGCGTTCGTCTACGCGGCCAGGCGACGCCGGACGGCCGGGTGGCGGCGGGCGTTCGTCCACGCGGCCAGGCGACGCCGGACGGCCGGACACGGGCGGGCATTCGTCGTCGCGGCCGGGTGATATCGGGCGGCCGGGCACAGGTGGGCGTTCGTCGTCGCGGCCGGGCGATGCCGGACGGCCCGGTGCGGGACGGCCCGGCGCTGAGCGGGCTGGTGCTGGGGTGGCTGGTGTCGGTGGGCGGTGGGCGTCGCGGCCGGGGCGGGTCGCGGCTGGGCTGGTGGTGCCGCTGGTCGTGCTGGCCGCGTGGCAGGCCGCCGCCACCGCCGGTGTGTTCACCCCGGCGCAGCTTCCCGCGCCCTCGGCGGTCCTGGCGGCGGTGGCCGAGCTGGCGCGGCGCGGCGAGCTGTGGCAGCACGTCGCGATCAGCGGCCAGCGCGTCCTGCTGGGCTTCGCCGCCGGCGCGTCGGCGGGCGTGCTGCTGGGCGCGGCCGTCGGCCTGTATCCGCCGGTCAGGGCGTTGCTCGCGCCGAGCGTCGCCGCTCTGCGCGCGGTGCCGTCCCTGGCGTGGGTGCCGCTGCTGGTTCTCTGGCTGGGCATCGCCGAAGCCCCCAAGATCGTGCTGGTGGCGATCGGCGCGTTCTTCCCCGTCTACACCACGGTCGCCACCGCGCTCGCCCACGTGGACCAGCACCTGGTGGAGGCCGGTCGCGCGTACGGGCTGCGCGGCGTGGCCCTGCTCACCCGCATCCAGCTCCCGTACGCGGCGCCCGCCGTCCTGGCAGGGTTGCGGCTCGGCCTCGCCCAGGGCTGGCTGTTCCTGGTCGCGGCCGAGCTGATCGCCTCGTCCATGGGGCTGGGCTTCCTGCTGATCGACAGCCAGAACACCGGCAGGACGGACATCCTGCTGCTGTCGATCCTGCTGCTCGCCCTGCTGGGCAAGGCGGCGGACGCGCTGCTCGGCCTGCTGGCGAGAAACCTGTCCGGCCCCCTCGCCCACGACCCCGACTGACCGGCGTCCTGGCGGCCCGACTGCCCCACGGCCCGACTGACTCGCGTCCGGACAGCCCGGCTCTCCGACGCGGCCCGACTGCCGAGCGGCCCGGCAGTCTGACTGACGGGCGGCCAGACTGACGGGCGGCCTGAGTGAGGGGCGGCCTGGGCAATGGACGGCCTGAGTGACGGACAGCCTGGGCGATGGGCGGCCTGGGTGACGGGCGGCTCGACTGAAAGGCCGCCCAGCCGATCGGCGACCTGGCTGACGGCGGTTCGGCGGACGGTGGGGGTGTCAGGCGGCGGCGGTCAGGGGGACGGCGTTCACCTCGTCGGCCAGTGCGCGAAGCCGGGGCCGCAGTTCCTCGGCCAGCGGCGTGATCTGGGTGTCCAGCACGAACAACCCCCGGGTCACGTGCCGCGCGCCCAGCACGCTGAGCACCGGTCGCAACGCGTAGTCCACCGCGAGCAGGTGCGCCTGCGTGCCTCCGGTGGCGATGGGCACCACGGTCTTGCCGGCGAACGCCTTCTGCGGCAGCCCGTCGAGGAAGGCCTTGACCAGCCCTGTGTAGGCGGCCTTGTAGATGGGCGTGGCCAGGACGATCACGTCGGCCTCGGCCACGGAGCGTTCCGCGGCCACCAGGTCGGGATGGTCGACGTGGCCGAGCAGGAGCGGCTCGGCGGGCAGGTCGCGGAGGTGGAGGAGGGAGACGTCGCCGTCGAGGAGTTCGGCCACGTGGCCGAGGAGCCGTCCGGTGCGGGAGGTGGAGGAGGGGCTGCCCGAAATCAGGAGAACGCGGGTCATGACGGAGGATTTCCCTTCAGAACAGGCCGTTCAGCGGTGGCTGAGCGCCGGTGAGGCGGTAGGCGCCGACCACGGCGGCCTTCCAGGCGCGGGGGTTGTGGTTGGCGACGGTCCTGGCGTTGCGCCAGTGCCGGTCGAGGTTGTGGCGGCGCGACACCGCCGAGCCGCCGCCCACGTCGAACAGCAGCTCGGACGCCTTCAGCGCCGACTCGGCGGCGACGAACTGCGCCTGGGCCACCTCGACGGCCGCCTCCGTGAGTAGCTGTTGCTGTGGTCTCACCTCGTCGGCCGCGCCCGTGAGCAGGCCGGGCTCCAGGCCGGGCTCCAGACCGGGCTCCAGACCGGGCTCCAGGTCGGGCTCCGGAGCGGGCTCTGGGGCGCCGGCCCAGGCGCGGTCGATGGCGGCGGCGGCGTGCAGGACCGCGGACTCGGCCGCGTAGGCGCGGGCGGAGATCTCGCCGACGGCGTGCCGCACGTACGGGTCGTCCACGGACCGGGTGGCGTCGCTGTGCTGGATCGGGCGGGCACGCTCGCGGGTGAAGCGGACGGCGTCCGTGAGGGCGCTCCGCGCGATGCCGGCCAGTACGGCGGCCAGGTAGAGCTGCATGAACGCGCTGACGGGGGAGCGGTCGCCGATCCCCGAGCGATCGGCGACCTCCTCCGGCAGCACCTTGACGCCGTTCAGCCGGGTCGTGCCGCTGGCCGTGAGCCGCTGCCCGATGCCGTCGAAGTCGTCGAGCAGTTCCAGGCCCTCGCGGTCGCGCGGCAGGGTGAAGAACACCCGCTCGCCGGCGTCGTCCACGGCCGACGCGCTGACCCAGTCGGCGTACAGCGCGCCTGTGCTGTAGTACTTGCTGCCGTTCACGACGCCGTCGCGGTCGATGCGGGTGCGCACCTCGCCGTTGGCCGCGCCGATCTCCCAGCCGGCGTTGCCGAACACGTCCCCGGCCAGGAAGCGCGGGTACCAGCGTTCGCGGTCCTGCTCGGAGGCGGTGAGCAGGTGTTCGACCCGGCCGAAGCTGGGGCGGACGGCCTGGGCGATGTTGGAGTCGGCGGCGGCCAGGTCGATGAGGAAGCGGAACACGTCCGTCACGCTGGAGCCGCCTCCGCCGTGGGAGGCGGGGATGCGGAAGGTGAACAGGCCTGCGGTGGCCAGGGCGCGGATCTCGGCGTGCGGGAGCTCGCGGGCCAGCTCCCGTTCCCCGGCCCCGGCCGCCAGTTCGGGCAGCAACTTGGCGGCCCGCCGCCGCAGCTCCGCCAGCGTGCTCCCCGGACTCGCCTCGCTCCCCGGCCGCGGCGCACGGACTACACCACCTGTGCTGGTGGTGCTAGACGGGCTGCTGGCGCTGGTGCTGGCGATGCCGAAGGTAGTGCTGGGGGTGTTGAGAGGGCTGGCGGCGCTGGCTGGGCTCGCAGGGCGGGTGGTGCTCACTGCGCTCCCGCCGTGGCGAACGGAATCGAAGCGGGCTCAGGGGAAGCGGGCTCGGCGGGATGCCGCCACAACCCCCGCTCCCGAAGCAGCGGCAGCACCCCTTCCCCGAACCAGTACGCCTCCTCCAGATGCGGATACCCCGACAACACGAACTCGGTGAGCCCCAGCCGGTGGTACTCCTCGATGCGATCGGCGACCTCGGCGTGGCTGCCGACCAGCGCCGTGCCCGCCCCGCCGCGCACCAGCCCGACGCCCGCCCACAGGTTCGGGTAGATCTCCAGGTCGTCGCGCTTGCCGCCGTGCAGGGCGAGCATGCGCTTCTGTCCTTCGGACTCGCTGCGGTGCAGCCCGGCCTGGACCTTCTGCACGGTGGCCGGGTCGATGCCGTCGAGCAGCCGGTCGGCCTGCGCCCACGCCTGTGAGCTGGTGTCGCGGGTGATGACGTGCAGTCGGATGCCGTGCCTGAGGGTGCGGCCTTCGGCGGCGGCGAGCTCGTTGATCCAGGCGATCTTCCTGGCCACCGCGTCCGGCGGCTCGCCCCAGGTGAGGTAGGCGTCCACGTGCCGGGCGGCGACGCGGCCGGCGGCGGGGGAGGAGCCGCCGAAGTACACGTCGGGCACCGGGTCGGGCAGCCGGTTGAGGTGGGCGCCCTCGACCTGGAGGTGCTCGCCGTCCAGGGTGACGGTCTCGCCTCGCCACAGCGCCCGCACCACTTGCAGGAACTCGTCGGTACGCGCGTAGCGGGCGTCCTTGTCGAGGAAGTCGCCGTACGCGCGCTGCTCGTGGCTCTCGCCGCCGGTCACCACGTTCAGCAGCAGCCGCCCGCGCGAGTGCCACTGGAAGGTGGCGGCCATCTGCGCGGCCAGCGTGGGGGAGACCAGGCCGGGGCGGAAGGCGACGAGGAACTTGAGCCGTTCGGTGGTGTCGGCCAGCATCGCGGTGGTGAGCCAGGCGTCCTCGCACCAGGCGCCGGTGGGGGTGAGCGCGCCGACGAAGCCGACCTGTTCGGCGGCGTGCACGATCTGGCGCAGGTAGGGCAGGGTCGCGGGGCGGGCTCCTGAGGCCGCGCCCGCCGGGAGCCCGTGGCCGCCGCCCACGACGTCGCGGCTGTCGCCGTACGTGGGCAGGAACCAGTGGAACGTCAAGGTCATCGTCTCTCCCAGGAACTTAGAGCAGGCCGTGTCGCGGCGGGAAGCGGCCGTCGAGTACGTAGCGGCCGATGTGCTGGATCTTCCAGCGGGCCGGGTCGTGCAGGGTGTGGGTGCGGGCGTTGCGCCAGTGGCGGTGCAGGTTGAGCCCGTTGAGGCTGGATCGGGTGCCGCCCAGCTCGAAGATGGCGTTGCCCAGCTCCACGGCCACCGGGTCGGCGAAGGCCTTGGCGGCGGCCACGGCGATGGAGGCGGCGGCGGCCGTCTCGTCGGTGAGGTCGTGCCGGGCGGCGTCCACGGCGTGGGCGGCCCGGTCGAGCAGCGCTTCGGCGGCGCGCACCTGGACGGCCAGCTCGCCGGCCCGCTGGATGACGAGCGGGTCGTCGGCGGCGCGCTCCTGCCCGCTCTCGAACCACGGCCTGGCCTTGGTCCTGACGAACCGCAGCGCCTCCTCCAGCGCGCCGCCGGCGATGCCGACGTCGATGGCGGCGTGCAGGAGCTGGGCCCAGGCGCCGTGGAGCTGCGGCCCGGTGAAGGTGAGGTGGTGGGGGACGATCCGGTCCTCGGGGACGAACACGTTCTCCAGCGTCACGGTGCCGCTGGCGGTGGTGCGCTGGCCCATGCCGTCCCAGTCGTCGGTCACGGTCAGGCCGGGGGCGTCGCGGGGTACGTACGCGACGTGCAGCGTCCCGTCCTCGCGCCGGGCCAGCACCGGGATCCAGTGCGCGAACAGCGCGCCCGTGCTGTAGTGCTTGACGCCGTTCAGTTGGAAGCCGCCGTCGCAGGCGGTGAGTGAGGTCCGGTAGTCCTGGACGTGCCTGGTGCCCGCCTCGGACTGCGCGTTGCCGAAGCGCCTGCCGTCCAGCACCTCGCCGAAGAAGAACTTGCGCTGCACGTCCGTGCCCTGGCTGCGCAGGACGTTGACGTAGACGAAGTGGCTGTGCGGGATCTGCGCGAGGTTGGGGTCGGCCGCGGCCAGCAGCCGGAACACCTCGGCGAGGGTGGGTGCGCTCACGTCGGCGCCGCCGTACGCGCGTGGCACGGTGATGGCGAGCAGACCGCTGGCCGACAGCCGGTCGAGCTCGGGCTCCGGGAGGCGGCGGGCGGCGTCGCGGGCCGCCGCCTCGGCCGCGAACCCGGCGGCCAGCTCGCGCGCCGCCGCGAGCGCCTCGGCGTCGTCGGCGATCACGTAAGTCATGTTGTTTCGTCCGTTCTGCGTGTTACGTTATGGTTCACCGTAATCCCTGCAATGCAGGTAGGCAATACCTGTTTAAGGACCCCCATGCTCACCCGCTTCACCATGCTGCTCGTCACGGCCCTGCTGCTGGCCGGTTGCGGCGCCGACGCCGGGCCGGTAACGGCCGCCGGCGACACCGGCCCGAAGTCCGGAGGCACGCTCGTGCTCGGGGAGAACGCCGACGAGCCCACCTGCCTCGACCCCCACCAGCTCTCCACCACGAACACCACGGTCGTGGGCCGCCCGCTCTTCGACTCACTGCTGTGGCAGGACGCCGAGGGCGAGCTGAAGCCCTGGCTGGCCACCGCCTGGAAGGTCTCCGACGACGGCCTGACCTACACCTTCACCCTCCGCGACGGCGTGAAGTTCCACGACGGGTCGGTCTGGAACGCCGAGGCGCTGAAGCTCAACCTGGAGCACATGCGCGACCCGGCGACCAAGTCGCCGCTGGCCGCCTCGTACATCGCGCCGTACAAGGACGCGAAGGTCGTGGACGAGCGCACCCTCGAAGTGCGGCTGAGCTCGCCCTACTCGGCGTTCCTGAACGTGCTCGCGCAGTCGTACCTGGCCATGATCTCGCCCAAGCAGCTCAAGGACGACCCGGCGAGCACCTGTGAGCACCCGGTCGGCTCCGGCCCGTTCGTCCTCGACAAGTGGACCAAGGGCCAGAGCATCACCTACCGCAAGAACCCCGCCTACACGTGGGCGCCGACCGGCCGCTCAGGCCCCGCGTACCTGGACGGGCTGGAGATCCGCTTCCTGGCCGAGGACGCGACCCGCTACAACGCGCTGCTCGCCGGCGAGGTCAACGTGATCGACAACACCCCGCCGGCCAGCGTCGAGGACGTCAAGGCCAACCCCGACCTCGCCTTCACCACCATCGACCGGCCAGGACACCCGTTCTCGGTCTGGCTCAACACCGGCCGCGCCCCGTTCGGCGACCAGAAGGTGCGCCAGGCGCTCACCCTGGCCGTGGACCGCAAGGCGATCATCGACAGCGTCTCGTTCGGCCAGTGGGGCGTGGCCACGGGCTTCCTCACCCCCTCCACCCCCGACCACGCCGAGGGCGGCCAGATCTCCTACGACCCGGCCAGGGCGAACGCGCTGCTGGACGAGGCGGGCTGGACGCAGAAGGACAAGGATGGCATCCGGCTCAAGGACGGCAAGCGGCTGACCGCCGTCGCCCTCGACACGGGCGTCAACCCGCAGAACACGCAGATCCTGGTCCAGACCCAGGCCGCCGCCGCCAAGGCGGGCATCGAAATCAAGATCGAGAACGTGACGGCACAGGACTCCCAAGACCGCACCGGCAAGGGCGACTTCGACGTCTCCGTCGGCATCTGGACGACGAACACCGCCGACGTGCTCTGGATCCAGTACTCCTCGAAGAACATCACCACCCCCGAGCGGCGCGGCCAGAACACCACCAGGCTCGCCGACGACGACCTCGACAAGCTGCTCGAAGAGGCCAGGGCCAGCACGGACGCCGCCGAGCGGGCCGGCGTCTACGGCAAGGCGCAGGCCAGGCTGCTCGAACTCGCGCCCGCCGTCCCGTTCTACAACAGGCCCAGCCTGGTCTCCTCACAGAAGCGGGTGCACGGCCTGACCTGGGACTACGCCTACGGCGCGATCACCTTCCACGACGCATGGGTGAGCTGACACATGACCAAGACCCCCCTCGCCGTCCTCACGCTCGCGCTGCTGCTCACCGGCTGCGGCAGCGCGGCCGGAACCTCAGGCGGCACCACGAACACCCCGAAGTCCGGCGGCACCCTCATCCTGGGCGAGAACGGGCAGGAGCCGCCCTGCCTCGACCCGCACGGCAACGCCAGCTCCGACGGCCCGGTCAGCACCGTGCCGGTGGCCGACTCGCTGGTGTGGTTCGACGCGGACGGCAAGATCCAGCCGTGGCTCGCCGAGAGCTGGGAGATCTCCGGCGACGGCCTGACCTACACCTTCAAGCTCCGCCAGGGCGTGAAATTTCATGACGGGGCGGCCTGGAACGCCGAAGCCCTCAAGACCAACTTCGAGCACATGCGCGACCCGGCGACCAAGTCGCCGCTGGCCGCCTCGTACATCGCGCCCTACAAGGACGCGAAGATCATCGACGACCACACCCTTGAGGTGCACCTCAGCTCGCCGTACCGGCCCTTCCTCGCCATCCTCGCCCAGGGCTACCTCGGCATGATCTCGCCCAAGCAGATCAAGGAGTCGCCGCAGAGCATCTGCGAGCACCCGATCGGCTCGGGCCCGTTCGTCTTCGACAAGTGGACCAAAGGCCAGAGCATCACCTACCACCGCAACCCCGACTACAACTGGGGCCCGAAGAGCGCCAAGCACACCGGCCCCGCCTACCTGGAGAAGCTGGAGATCCGCTTCCTCGCCGAGGACGCGACCCGCTACAACGCGCTGGCCGCCGGCGAGGTGCACGCCATCGACTTCACCCCGCCGCAGAACGTCGAGGACGTCAAGGCCAACCCCGGCCTCGGCTTCCTCAGCGCGATCAGGCCGGGGCACCCGATGGCGTTCTGGCTGAACACCTCGCGGCCCCCGTTCGACGACGTCCGCGTACGCCGGGCGCTCTTGGCCGCCGTGGACCGTGACTCGATCATCAAGGGCATCTCCTTCGGCCAGTACCAGGTGGCGCAGGGCTTCGTCACCTCCTCCACGCCCGGCTACGCCCAGGGGCTGAGCGGCACCATCAAGCACGACGAGGCGCTGGCGAACAAGCTGCTGGACGAGGCGGGCTGGACGCAGAAGGACAAGGACGGCATCCGGCTCAAGGACGGCAAGCGGCTGACCGCGTACTTCCCGATCGCCGCGAACTTCCCCGCCCAGCGCATGCAGATCGCCGTCCAGACGCAGGCCGCCGCCAAGAAGATCGGCCTGGACATCCAGCTCCAGACGCCGCCCGAGCAGGAGCTCACCGACCGCTCCGTCAAGGGCGACTACGACCTCAGCTCCGGCCTGTGGGCCACCAACACGGCCGACGTGCTGTGGATCCAGTACTCCTCCAAGAACATCACCACCGCCGAGCGGCGCGGCCAGAACGTCGCCCGGCTGAAGGACGACCAGCTCGACGACCTCCTCGACGAGGCCAGGCGCACCGAGGACCCGGCGGAGCTGTACAACCAGGCGCAGGCCAGGCTGCTCGAACTCGTCCCCGCCATCCCCTTCTACGACGACCCGCGCCCGGTCGCCTACCAGAAGAAGGTCCGCGACCTGTCCTTCACGCCCGCCTACCCGTCGCCGTACTTCTACGACACCTGGCTGGACGAATGAAGACCCTGAGGTTCATCGGATGGCGCCTGCTGGCCGGGGTCGGCGTGCTGTGGGGTGCGGCGACCCTGACCTTCCTGGTGGTGCACTTCACCCCCGGCGACCCGGCCGAGGCCGTCGTCGGGGGTGAGGGCGCCGCCCCGACCCCGGAGGTGCTCGCCCAGGTCAGAGCCGAGTACGGGCTCGACCGCCCCTGGTACGAGCAGTACGCCGCCCACCTGTGGCGCATCGCGCACGGCGACTTCGGCACCTCCTACCGCCTGCACACCCCGGTCACCCGGGCCATCGGCGAGCAGGCCGCCGCCACCGTGGAGCTGGCCGTGGCCGCCGCCGTCACCGGGCTGGTGCTGGCGATCGCGGTCGCCCTGCTCACCGCCGGCCGCCGCTGGCGCGGCCTGGCCTCGGCGGTGGAGCTGGTCGCGGCCTCGACGCCGACGTTCTGGCTGGGCATCGTGCTGCTCACGGTCTTCTCCTTCGGCCTGCGGCTGTTCCCCTCCACCGGCGGGCAGGGCGTGGCGTCGCTGGTGCTGCCCGCGCTGTGCCTGGCGCTGCCGATCGCGGGCGTGCTCGGCCACGTGCTGCGCGAGGCGCTGGAGGAGGTGCTGGACGAGCCGTTCATCGTCAGCGCCCGCGCCCGCGGCCTGGGCGACACCGCGGTACGGCTGCGCCACGCGCTCAGGCACGCGCTGACCCCGCTGGTCACGATGACCGGCTTCTGGGTGGGCGCGCTGCTCGGCGGCGCCGTCGTCACCGAGACGCTCTTCACCCGCCAGGGCATCGGCCGGCTGCTCGTCTCGGCCGTCAACGCCAAGGACCTGCCGCTCGTGCTGGGCGTCGTGCTGCTGTCCGCCCTGGTCTACGTCCTGGTCAACCTGGTCGTGGACCTGCTCTACCTGGTCATCGACCCCCGTCTGAAGGAGGGCGCCGCGTGAACAGGATCGGCGTGTGGCTCGCCGCGGCCGTCCTGGCCGTGCTGGTCCTGGCCGCGCTGGCGCCGGGCCTGTTCACCGGCCAGGACCCGCTCGCCGTGGACAGCGGCGCCACCCTCCAGGCCCCCAGCGCCGCGCACCTGCTCGGCACCGACGAGAACGGCCGCGACGTGCTGGCCCGCGTCGTGCACGGCACGCGCGCCTCGCTGCTGCTCGGCTTCGGCGCGATCGCCGTCGCCCTGGTCGTCGGCGGGCTGCTCGGCCTGGCCGCCGGGCTGGGCAACCGGCTCGTCGAGAACGTCATCATGCGCCTGTCGGACGTCGGCATGGCCTTCCCCGAGCTGCTGCTGGCCCTGGTGGTGATCACCGTGGCGGGCGGCGGCACCGCCAACGCCATCCTGGCCATCGGCGTGGCCAACATCCCCTCCTACGCCCGCCTCGTCCGCGCCCAGACGCTGGCGATCCGCCGGTCGAGCTACGTCGAGGCGGCGTACGCGCTGGGGCTGCCGGGGGCGCGCGTGATCCTGCGCCACGTGCTGCCGAACGCCGTCAAACCGGTGCTCATCCTGGCCACCATCGGCGTCGGCACCGCCCTGGTGGCCGGCTCCGCGCTGAGCTTCCTCGGGCTCGGCACGCCGCCGCCGGAGCCCGAGTGGGGCTCCATGCTCTCCACCGCCCGCAACTTCATCTCGCGGGCCTGGTGGTACGGCGTCTTCCCCGGCCTGGCGATCACGCTGACGGTGATCAGCGTGACCGTGGTCGGCCGGGCGCTCAGATTGCGATCGGAAGGGAGGACCGGGTGAGCCTGGTCAAGGTGGACGACCTGCGTGTCGCCTTCGGCGCGACACCCGTCGTGCACGGAGTGTCGTTCGAGCTCGGAGCCGGGGAGTGCCTGGCCCTGGTGGGCGAGTCCGGCTCGGGCAAGAGCGTCACCGCCCGTACGCTGGTCGGCCTCACCGGCGGCGGCGCCCGCGTCGCCGCCGCCGAGCTGAGCTTCGACGGACAGGACCTGACCCGCCTGCGCGAGCGCGGCTGGCGGCGGCTGCGCGGCGGCCGGATCGGCTTCGTGCTCCAGGACGCCCTGGTCTCGCTGGACCCGCTGCGCAAGGTCGGCAAGGAGATCGAGGAGGTGCTGGCCGCCCACACCGGCCTGTCCGGCCCGGCCAGGAGGGCGCGAGTGGTGGAGCTGCTGGCGTCCGTGGGCGTGCCCGAGCCTGAGCTGCGCGCTGGGCAGCTTCCGCACGAGCTGTCGGGCGGGCTGCGGCAGCGCGCGTTGATCGCCGCCGCGCTGGCCGCCGGCCCTGAGCTGATCATCGCGGACGAGCCGACCACCGCGCTGGACGTCACCATTCAGGCGCAGGTGCTGGATCTGCTGGCCGGGATCAAGGCCGAGGGCAGGTCGCTGCTGGTGATCAGCCACGATCTGGCCGTGGTGGCGCGGCTGGCCGATCGGGTGGCGGTGATGAAGGACGGCGTGATCGTCGAGCAGGGGCCGACCGGGGAGGTGCTGACCCGCCCGGCGCACGAGTACACGCGGCGCCTGCTGCGGGCCATCCCGGCCGAGCACACCAAGGGCACCCGCCTGTCGGACACCCCCGAGCGCCGCCCCTCGGGCGACGCCGAGGCGCGGGCCGGGGCGCGGGTCTGGGCGAGCGGCGGGGCGCGGGCCGGGGCGAGCGGCGGGGCGCAGGCTGCATCGGGCGGCGGGGCGCGGGCCGGGGCGGGTGGCGAGGGGCAGGTCGTGTTGCGGGCCAGGGACGTCGGCAAGTCCTTCGGCGGCCGGGCCGCCGTGCAGGACGTCTCGTTCGAGCTGCGCGCCGCCGAGACGCTCGGCATCGTCGGCGAGTCCGGCTCGGGCAAGACCACCACGGCCAGGATCGCGCTCGGCCTCACCCCGCCCGACACCGGCGCCGTCGAGGTGCACGGCCGGCCATGGACGCGCGGCGACCGCGCGCAGCGCCGCGACGTGCAGGTCGTCTACCAGGACACCCTGGCCGCCTTCGACCCCCGCCACACCGTGGCGAAGGTGCTGGCCGAGGCGCTGGCCGTGGCCGGGGTGCCGCGCGAGCGCCGCCGCGACCGCTCCGTCGAGCTGCTCGAACTCGTCGGGCTGGGCTCCGAGCACCTGGCGCGCAGGCCGCTGAAGCTGTCGGGCGGGCAGCGGCAGCGGGTGGCGATCGCCCGCGCCCTCGCCCCCGAGCCGTCGGTGATCGTGTGCGACGAGCCGGTCTCGGCGCTCGACGTGTCGGTGCAGGCGCAGGTCCTCGACCTGCTGCAGGACGTGCAGCGGGAGACGGGCGTGGCCTATCTGTTCATCTCCCACGACCTGGGCGTGGTCCACCACCTGTGCGACCGGGTGCTGGTCATGAAGGACGGCAGCGTGGTCGAGGAGGGGCCGGTCGGGACGGTCTTCCGGGAGCCCGCGCACCCGTACACGAAGGAACTGGTGGCGGCGATCCCGAGACTGGCGGCGGCGTGACATGGCACATGTGATCAAGACCGACGACGAGGCGCTCGCGGTCGCCCGCGAGCTGGCCGCGGGCTTCGCGGCAGGGGCGGCCGGGCGCGACGCCGGGCGCGTGCTGCCGGTGGCGGAGATCGAGGCACTGGCGGACAGCGGGCTGCTCGGCATCACCGTCCCCGCCGGGCACGGCGGCGCCGGCGTGCGCACCGCCACGCTCGGCGCCGTCATCAGGGAGCTGTCGGCCGCCGACGGCAGCATCGGGCAGATCCCGCAGAACCACTTCTGGTACCTCGACTCGCTGCGCGAGCACGGCACCCCCGACCAGCAGGCGTTCTTCTACGCGGAGGCGCTCGCCGGGCGGCACCTCGGCAACGCCGCCGTGGACGGCCGCGGCCCCGGCGGCGAGCGGGAACGCGCCACCCTGCGCCCGCACGACGGCGGCTACCTCATCTCCGGCCGCAAGATCTACTCGACGGGGGCGCTGTTCGCCCACTGGATCCCGGTGACGGCCCTCGACGAGGAGTCGCACAGCGTCGCCTTCGTGCCGCGCGACGCGCCCGGCCTGACCGTCGTGGACGACTGGGACGGCTTCGGCCAGCGCACCACGGCCAGCGGCACCGTCCTGCTGGAGGACGTGTTCGTGCCCGCCGGCCGGGTCATGCCGGTCGGCCGCGCGGAGGTCAGCACGTTCCGCAGCTTCGGCCTGCTCATCCACGCCGCCATCGACACCGGCATCGCCGAGGGGGCGCTCGCCGACGCCGCCGCGTTCCTGCGCGGCTACACCAAGGGCGGCTGGCCGGGCGCCCAGGCGGAGAAGGTGGTCGAGGACCCGGTCGTCGTGCAGCACTTCGGCGAGCTGGCCGTGCTGACCAGGGCCGCCCGCGCCCTGCTGGAGAGCGCGGGCGACGCCGTGGACCGGGCCAGGTCGGCGCCGCCCGAGGAGTTCGCCGCGCTCGCGGCGGAGGCCGCCGTCGCGATGGCCGCCGCCCGCGCGCAGGCCGACCGGGCCGCCAACCGGGTCAGCGCCGAATGGTTCGAGCTGGCCGGGGCCTCCGCCGTACGCGAGCCGCTCGGCCTGGACCGGCACTGGCGCAACGCCCGCACCCACACCGTCCACGACCCGCGGCGCGCCAAGGTGCACGACGTCGGCAACTACCACCTCAACGGCATCGCCCCCAGGAGCTACCCGCGATGAGCAGCAGCGTCATCCACTTCAACCTGTTCGAGATGAACTGCGTGGGCCACATTCAGCACGGCCTGTGGACCCACCCGGCCAACAACCGCCACCGCTACACCGACCTGGAGTACTGGACGGACCTGGCCAGGCTGCTGGAGCGCGGCCTGTTCGACGCCGTCTTCCTGGCCGACGTCGTCGGCGCCTACGACCGCTACCGGGGCGGGCCCGACACGGCGATTCGCGAGGCCGTGCAGATCCCCGCCAACGACCCGCTGCTCGTGGTGCCCGCCATGGCCGCCGTGACGGAGCACCTGGGGTTCGCGGTGACGTTCTCGACCACGTACGAGCCGCCGTTCGCGCACGCCCGCCGCATGTCCACCCTCGACCACCTCACCAAGGGCCGCGTCGCCTGGAACGTCGTCACGTCCTACCTGCGCAGCGCCGCCCGCAACTTCGGCCTGGACGACGAGATCGAGCACGACCTGCGCTACGAGATCGCCGAGGAGTACCTGGAGGTGCTCTACAAGCTGTGGGAGGGGAGCTGGGAGGACGACGCCGTGGTCCGCGACCGCGAGCGGCACGTCTACACCGACCCGGCCAAGGTGCACGCCATCGACCACGTCGGCAAGCACTTCCGGGTGGCGGGCCCGCACCTGTCGGAGCCGTCGCCGCAGCGCACGCCGGTGCTCTACCAGGCGGGCAACTCCGACAGGGGCAAGGAGTTCGCGGCCAGGCACGCCGAGGCCGTCTTCACCGGGGCCGCCTCGCTGGAGGCGTTGCGCGACGACATCGCCGACACCCGCCGCCGCGCCGCCGCCTACGGCCGCGACCCCGCCCACATCACGTTCTTCCCGAGCGCGTCGGTGATCGTCGCGCGCACGCAGGAGGAGGCGGACGCCAAGGTCGCCGACCTGCAGCGGCACATCCGCCCCGAAGGCTTCCTGGCCCAGCGCGGCAGCGGCATCGACCTGGCCGCCTACGACCGCGCCGAGCTGATCGACGACCTCGTGGCCAGGGGCGGCGACTTCACCGAGCGCGCCGTGCGCCCGCTGGTCGGCCGCGGCCTGCGGGTGGGCGACGTGCTCGACTCCGTCGGCCGCATCGGGCAGGGCGGCCCGTTCTTCGTCGCCGGCACGCCAGGCCGGGTCGCGGACGAGATCGAGCGCTGGGCCGACGAGACCGGCGCGACCGGGTTCAACCTCATGCAGTACCTGTCGCCGGGCACCGCCGAGGACTTCATCGAGCTGGTCGTGCCCGAGCTGCAGCGCAGGGGCCGCTACCGCACCTCCTACGAGGAGACGACGCTGCGCGAGCGCCTTCTCGGGCCGGGCGTGCACCGGCTGCCCGGCAGCCATCCCGGCGCGGCGTACCGCCGGTTCCCGGCTACTGGAGCCCGGCGCGGACCGACGTGATGCGCCGGGTGTTGAAGCCGAGCCAGTGCATCCGGCCCACGTAACGCGCGTGCTCGACCTTGAGACAGCGGTCCATGACCACGGTCACGCCGCCGTCCTCGGCGATGCGCGCGCCCTCCTCGTTGATCACGCCGAACTGGCACCAGAGGGCTCCCGCGCCGATCGCGACCGCCTCCCGGGCGATCTCCGGCAGCGCGTCCGGCGCGCGGAAGACGTTCACCAGGTCCACCGGCTCGGGAATGTCGGCCAGGCTCGGGTAGCTGGTCTCCCCGAGGATCTCCTTCTCGCGGGGGTTCACGGGGATGACCCGGTAGCCGTGCCGCTTGAGGTAGTAGCCGACGAAGTGGCTGGCCCGCAGCTCGTTGCCGGACAGCCCCACGATCGCGATCGTCCTGGTGGAGTGGAGGACGCGCTGGATCGTCAGCGCGTCCTGGTAGCGGTCGAGTGCGGTCATGCCTTGGCCACCTCTCCGACGCGGGCGAAAGCCTGCTCCAGGTCCCAGATCAGATCCTCGACGGACTCGGTGCCGACCGACAGCCGCACCGTGCCGGGCGCGACTCCTGCCGCCGCCAGCTCGTCGTCGCCGAGCTGGCGGTGCGTCGTGCTGGCGGGGTGGATGACCAGGCTCTTGGCGTCACCGACGTTCGCCAGGTGGGACCAGAGCGTCAGCCCGCCGATCAGGCCCTGCCCGCCCTCCCGGCCGCCGGCGCAGTCGAAGGAGAACACCGCGCCGGCGCCGCGCGGCAGGTACTTGTCCACCAGCGGCCGGTAGCGGCTGTCCGCCAGGCCCGGGTAGGTCACGTGGGAGGCCAGCTCGTGCGACCGGAGGAACTCCGCGACCGCCAGCGCGTTGCCGACGTGCCGGTCCATGCGCAGCGACAGCGTCTCCAGCCCTTGCAGGAACAGGAACGCGTTGAACGGCGACAGCGCCGCGCCGAGGTCGCGCAGCGTCTCCGCGCGCAGCTTCATCAGGTAGCCGTACTCGCCGAACGTCTCGTGGAAGCGCAGCCCGTGGTAGGCGGGAGACGGGTCGGCGACCACCGGGAAACGCCCGTTCGACCAGTCGAACGTGCCCGCCTCCACCACGACGCCGCCGATGCTCGTGCCGTGGCCGCCGATGAACTTGGTCGCCGAGTGGACCACGATGTCGGCGCCCCACTCGATCGGGCGGCACAGGTACGGCGTCGCGAACGTGTTGTCCACGACCAGCGGGAGCCCGTGCTCGTGCGCGATGCCCGCCACGGTCTCGATGTCGAGCACGTTCCCCGCCGGGTTGCCGATCGTCTCGCCGAAGAACGCCTTCGTCTCCGGCCGCACCGCCTTGCGCCAGGCGTCCGGATCGTCGGGATCGACCCAGCTCAGCTCCACGTTCATCTTGCGCAGCAGGTGCTTGAGCTGGTTCACCGTGCCGCCGTACAGCGCCGAGGACGACACGACGTGGTCGCCCGGCTGCAGCAGCGTGAACAGCGCCGCCGCCTGCGCGGCGATGCCGCTGGCGAACGCCACCCCGCCCGCGCCGCCCTCCAGGTTCGCCACCCGCTCCTCGAACACCGCGACGGTCGGGTTCATGATGCGCGAGTACGTGTTGCCGTACTCCTGGAGGTTGAAGTACGCCGCCGCGGACTCCGGATCCTCGAAGACGTAGCTGGTCGTCTGGAAGATCGGCACCGCGCGGGCGCCCGTGTTCGGGTCGGGCCGTTGCCCGGCGTGCAGTTGCCGGGTCTCGAACCCGAACTCGCGGGCCTGTTCTGCACGGGGGAGCTGGTCGGTCACAAAAGCCTCTCTCTCAGGAACCGGCGGATGATCGGCGTCTGCCGCGCCTCTTCCAGCAGGAAACAGTCGTGGCCGTACGGCGCCTCGATCACCTGCAGCTCGACCGGCTTGCCCAGGCCGCGCAGCGCCTGCTCGATCTCCTGCGACGCCGACGGCGGATACAGCCAGTCGGAGCTGAACGCGATCAGCAGCGTGCGCGCCGAGACGCGGTCGAGCGCCCGCGCGAGCGACCCGCCGCCGTGCTGCCTGGCCAGGTCGAAGTACGTCAGCGCGCGCGAGGTGTAGAGGTAGGTGTTGGCGTCGAAGCGCTTGACGAAGGAGTCGGCCTGGTGGCGCAGGTAGCTCTCCACCTCGAACTCCGGCTCGGTGATCGTGTAGCGCAGGTCGTCGGAGAACTGCAGCCGCCGGCCGAACTTGTCCTCCAGCGCGGGCGCGGACAGGTAGGTGATGTGGCCGACCATCCGCCCGACGCCCATGCCGGCGTCGGGCGCGCGGCCCGTGCCGTAGTAGCGGCCGCCCTGCCAGTCCGGGTCGCGCAGGATCGAGTCGCGGGCGATCGCGTTCCAGGCCACGCCCTGCGGGTGCAGGGCGTGCGTGCTGGCGATCACCACGATGGAGTCGACCTGGTCGGGGAACAGGACCGCCCACTGCAGCGCCTGCATGCCGCCGAGCGAGCCGCCCGCCACCGCGGCGAGCCGGTCGACGCCCAGGACGTCGAGGAAGGCGCGCTGTGTGCGCACCATGTCGGCGACCGTGATCACGGGGAAGTCCGGCCCGTACGGCTCGCCCGTCGCGGGGTCGATCGACGAGGGGCCCGTCGTGCCCCGGCAGCCGCCGAGCAGGTTGGTGGAGACGACGAAGAAGCGGTCGGTGTCGAACGCCTTGCCGGGGCCGATCATCCCGTCCCACCAGCCGAGGTCTTTGCCGTGCCCTTCGGCCCCGAACCCGTCGCGGGTGCTCTCGCCCGAGGGTGTCTTGGACCGGCCGGCCGCGTGGGCGTCGCCGCTGAGCGCGTGGCACACCAGGATGACGTTGTCGCGCCGGGGCGACAGGGTGCCGTAGGTCTCGTACGCCACCCGGACGGGGTGCAGCTCCCGGCCGCAGTCGAGACGCACCGGCTCGGGCAGATCGAGATACCGGGTCTCAACTGTGCCGACACTGCTGGCCGCGACTTCGGTGGCTGGCTGCGACATAGGACTTATGGTAGCGGCCACGGAAGGTATATGGTCAAATACCTACCGGAAATGCAGGAGATGGGATCGCAGCATGACCACAGTCGCGAACGGTGTGAACGTACAGGCGCTGCTGGACGCGCGCGAGGTGCTGAAGGGCGCACCCGAGGCCGCCCAGTTCGTCTGGCGGGCCTCCTCCACCTGGCGCAACGGCGTGCACAGCACCACGACCGTCAAGGAGTTCTTCGGCCTCGGCGAGGAGCGCAGCCACAAGAGCGAGGCGGTGTTCGACGCCGACCACCCCGAGGTGTTCGCGGCCGAGGACAACGGGATCACGCCCATCGAGTACCTGCTCGTCGGCCTGGCGAGCTGCCTGACGGCCGGGGTGGCGTCCGTCGCGCAGAACCGCGGCATCCAGCTCCGCTCGGTCGAGGCGACCCTGGAGGGCAAGCACGACATCCGCGGCATCCTCGGCGCCGACGCCGACGTGCGCAACGGCTTCGAGGACATCAAGGTCACCTTCCACATCGACGCGGACGCCTCCAGGCAGGACATCGAGGCGCTGGTGGCACAGTCGCAGAAGCGCTCGGCCGTGTTCGACGCGCTGACGAACCCGACGAACGTCACCGTCGCCGTCGCCTGAGCCCGCAAGCCGGCCCGCAAGCCGAGTCCCCGAGCCGAGCCCCCGAGCCGAGCCCGGAGAAGCCGGGCCCCTCGACCTGAGCCTGGGAGGCCGAGTCATCACCGAGCACGTCACGACCGTCGTCATCGGCGCCGGGCACGCCGGTCTCGCCGCGAGCCACTTCCTGCGCGAATGCTCCATCGACCACGTCGTGATCGAGCGCGGCGAGGTGGCGAACTCCTGGCGCCGCGAGCGCTGGGACTCCTTCCGCCTGCTCACCCCCAACTGGCAGAGCCGCCTGCCGGGCCTGCCCTACACAGGCCCCGACCCCGACGGCTACATGACCGCGAAGGAAGTGACGCAGCTCATCGAGGGCTTCGCCACGCTCTCGCGGGCGCCCGTCAGGACCGGCACGGACGTCACCTCCGTACGAACCGCGGGCGACGGCTACCAGGTGACGACGAGCCGCGGCGAGATCCGCTGCCGGGCGGTGGTCATCGCGAGCGGCGCCTGCAACCGCCCGGTGGTGCCGCCGTTTAGCGAGGCGGTGCCGCCGTCCGTGGAGCAACTGACGCCGTTCGACTACCGCGAGCCCGGCAGGCTCCCCGACGGCGGCGTGCTGGTGGTGGGCGCGTCGGCGACCGGCGTGCAACTAGCGGCCGAGCTGCGCAGGTCGGGGCGGCCGGTCGTGCTGTCGGTGGGCGAGCACGTGCGGCTGCCCCGCACCTACCGCGGGCGTGACGTGCTGTGGTGGATGGACGCCTCCGGGGTGTGGGACCAGCGCCACGACGAGGTGGACGACCTCGCGCGGGCCCGGCGGCTGCCCTCGCCCCAGCTCGTCGGCACCCCCGAGCGCGCGACGCTCGACCTGAACGCGCTCACCGCGATGGGCGTCGAACCGGTGGGCCGGCTCGCGGCCGTGCGCGACGGGCGGGCCCTGTTCTCCGGCGGCCTGCGGAACGTGTTCTCGCTCGCGGACCTCAAGCTGGAACGCCTGCTGGACACCTTCGACGCCTGGGCGAGCACCCGCGACCTCGACGTCAGCTTCGGCCCCGACACCGGCACCGGCCCCGACCTTGGCCCGCCCGAACGCCTCGCGCCGACCCGGGTGCCCGAGTCGGCGCGGCTGCAGCTCGACCTGCGCGGCGGCGAGATCCGCACGATCGTGTGGGCCACCGGTTTCCGCCCCGACTACGGCTGGCTGCACGTGCCCGTGCTCGACGAGAAGGGACGGCTGCGCCACGACGGCGGCGTCGCGGACAGCCCCGGCCTGTACGCGCTGGGGCTGCCCCTGCTGCGGCGGCGCAGGTCCACGTTCATCCACGGCATCGAGCCGGACGCGCGCGAGGTGATCGACCACCTCGCCGGGTACCTGTCCGGACGATAACGCGGGTCAGGTCGCGGCCCCGGCGAGCTGGGCGTGCAGGCGCCCGCACTCGTGGACGAAGCGGTTCTTCCTGGTGCCGCGCGCGAACTCGGCGACGACCGGGAGCTCCCCGCGAGCGCCGGCCCAGCGCGCCACGTCGGCGGCGAAGGCGACGAGCGCGGTGTGGGTCACGGTGACGCGCTGCCCCTCGCCCGGCAACATCTCGGGCAGCAGGGCGCGCAGGATGCGCCACACCTCGCGGTGCCCGCCCGCGTCGGCCAGCTCGGTCAGCGCCTCGATGGCGGGGCGGGTCTCCTTCCAGGTGCGGCGCAGCACCAGCGCGAGCTGGCGGCCGATCGCCTCGGCGGGCAGGTCGCCCCGCGCCGCCATGTTCAGGATCAGCGGGACCATGCCGGGCACGCGGCCGGCCAGGAGGAAGGCGAGGATCACCCCGGTGGACTCGCCCATCGGGCCCTGGGCGATCTCCAGGCCGGTGAGCTCCGCCGGAGCCGACCAGGTGCCCCAGTGGTGGCGCAGCAGGAAGGGCAGGAAGTTGACGGCCACGACCTCGCGGTGCGAGGGCAGCATGGCGGGCCAGGCCCGCTGCGTGCCGCCGTACTCGTCGACCGTCCAGTCGAACGGCTCGCGCAGCAGCACCTCGTCGATCAGCCGGTGCCCGGTCGGGGCCGTCACCCGCAGCACGGGCTTCAGCCTGACCTCGGTGAAGTGCTCCGGCTCCGTGTCGCCGAACTCGACCATGGACGCGTTCACCATGTGACGCCACACCAGGCCGCACTCGGGGTCGGCCATGCCGCCGTCGGCCAGCCAGCGGGCGGCCGAGCGCGCCGCCTCCGAGTCGATCTTGGCGGCCCGGCCGGCCGCGTCCTCGTGACGGCCACGGGGCAGCCGCAGCAGCGCCTGCGCCAGGTCGGCGGGGAGCGGCTCCACGCCGGCGGCGGCGCAGGTCTCCAGCCGGTCGATCAGCACGTCCGGGTCGAGGTGGCCGCTCATCCAGGTCGGCGTGGCCAGCAGCACCGGCGGCAGCGTGTCGCCGCGCAGCGCCCCGGCCAGCTCCGCGTAGCGGTGCAGCAGGAAGTCGGTGGGCGGGGAGACGCTGTTGGGGTGCGGCATCCGGTTGCGCCGCCGCCACTCGTCGTGCTCCGGCAGCTCCTCGGGCAGGTAGGAACGCAGCCGGGCCGGGACGAACATGACGGTCACCTCCACCAGCGGCTCGTCAGGGCCCGGCGGGGGCACCGGCTGCCCCGCCCGCATCGCCGCGATCCTGACGGGGTCCACGCCCAGCTCCGCCAGGCGGTCCCAGGCGAGGTCGAGGACCAGGTCGGGCATGGCCTCTTCGGAGTCGTCGTACACGACGCCGGGCTTCGAACGCACCCGGGGCGGCTCGGGGGCGTCCCACATCTCCCTTTCCCGCGTCGGCGGCTCGAAGTCGTCAGGGGAGCCGTTCAGGTGGATCCGGCCGTGGGCGAAGGGGATCCGCTGGTCGCCATCGCGCGCCACCGCGCCCTGCGGTCCGTCGTCGGTGTTCCAGGTGATGAAGAAGACGCGCAGCGGGGTGTCGTCGTCCAGGTAGCGGCCGGGCCGGTAGGCGCCGCCGATCATGATCCGCCGCGGCGACCGCTCCGCGTCGGGCTCCTCGCCGCGGGTGAGGGGGCGCACCCGCACGGAGTGGCTCGCGTTGTCCCAGAACTTCTGCGGCCCCATCGGCGGCAGCTCCGGCACGGTGCCGGGGGTGACCAGCTCGGCGGCCAGCACCGACTGCCAATCGTCGGGCGAGGTGTGCGTCTCGCTGGAGCGCCAGTAACCCTGGTCTTGTTCGACGTGCGGCTTGAGCTTGCGGCGCAGCTTCGTCCGGTCCTCGGCGATCCCGGCGACGAACGCGGCCAGCCAGCGCTCCTGGCCGATCCAGCGCTCGTGGTAGTCGGGGAAGATCGACGGCTCGGGGAAGCGCCGCGGCTCCGGCAGCTCGGGCAGCGGCGGGAACTCCTTGTCCGCCGGCGCCTCCTCCACCGGGATCTCCCCGCCGAACCGCCCGGCCAGCTTCGCGCCCAGATCGGCGGGCAGGTGGGGGACGCCGTCGCGGATGGCCTCGGCGTGGCCGGCGAACAGGCCCGAGTGCTTCATGGTCAGCTCGACCGCGCGGTTGCGCACGTCGAAGGACTTGTGCGCGTACGCGGTGGTCAGCGCGGCCACGAAGTCGCCGGCCGCCTCGGGCGTGGCCCGGATCGCCTGGTCGAGCCAGCGCAGGCCGGTGGCGGCGAGCTTGGCCTCGTCGCGGAAGGTGAGCGCGTCCACCGCTTCGACCAGGTCGGCGTGGTCGAGCGGCATCGCCTCGCGCACCTGCGCCGCCGCGAGCTCGGCGACCGTGCCCGGCGCCGACGGCAGCAACCGCAGGTAGTCACGCAGGCGGGGAGCGGACTCGGCGGGCGTGGGGTCGAGCAGCGTGTGCAGCCGGACGAAGAAGCGCAGGTCCTGCGGCTCACCGCCACGCAGGAAACGGCTCACGCACCCGTCGAGCACCTGCTCTCTCGGCAGCGCGCGGGCGGCGGCGGCCAGCCAGCGGGTCGGCCGGGGCTCCAGCCGCTCCTCACGCAGGGCGCGGCCGGCGCCGTCAGCGGTGAAGATCCGGGGCAGCAGGACGGGGGTCAGCGGGTCGCCGGGCACCGTCGGCGCGGTCAGCCAGGCGGCCACCAGCGGGTCGTGGTCAGGAGGCGCGGCGCCGGACTCGCGCAGCAGCGCCACGGCCAGCGGCGCGATGCGGTCGGCCGGCCGGCGCACCCGCTGCGCCAGCCGCACCGCGACCTCGCGGCGCCACTCCAAGGGGCGGGAAGCCGCCACCTTGCACACCCGGGCGACGTCCGGGTCCCTGGCCCAGCGGCGGTTGACGTCGCGGCTGGTCATCCAGCTCACGGCCGCCGCAGGGCCGGAGACGACCCCGACGCCGGTCAGCAGCAGCGCGCCGGCCACCTCGTCGAGCAGCTCGCCGACCTCCCAGGAGGCCAGCTCCTCGAAGTCGTCGGGATGCTCGGCGCGCACCTGCTCGGTGCGGGCCCTGCGCAGCTCCTTGACCAGGCCGGGCAGCCGCTCGCCCAGCTCGGCGCGCTCCTCGTCGGTGAGCGCGGTCAGCCGGTCGGCCAGACGGTGGACCTGGTTGCGGACGATCAGGTCGCGGATCTCCGTCCAGGCGGTCATCGGGAGACCTCCACGGCGGCGCGGGCGACGATCCGGGCGGCCAGCACGTGCTTGCACGGCCCCCGGGAGCCGCGATGGTCCCACCACCACTCGCAGGTGCAGGACCCGTCGGCCAGCGAGACCCGGCGCGCGCCGCCCGAGGTGCGGACGGTGGCGGCGTCCTCGCCGTCGAGCTGGACGGCGCCCGCCTCGACGAGCTTGCGCGCCTTGGCCAGCCGCGGGTTGAGCAGCACCACGTTGTCCTTGTCGTAGGGCAGCTCGCGGTGGAAGTGGGCGGCCTCCGACAGGTCGTAGCCGACCCGGCCGGCGACGCCGAGCTGCGTCAGCGCGGCCCGCACCCGGTCGGCGGGGATGCCCGCGCGGTCGGCCAGCAAGCCGATCTCGATCTCGGGCTCGAAGTTGAGCAGCATGCCCACCACGTCGGCGTCGTTCTCGGCCTCGTCGGTGGACAGGTCGTCGAGCACCGCGCCCTCGCCGGAGAAGCCGCGCCAGCGTTCGGGCGAGAGGGTGAGCGTGTAACGCATGCCGGGCAGCTCCAGCTCCCACGCGCTGGAGGCGGCGTCGGCGGGGCCGTACATCCTGAGGGACTTCGCGAAGCGCAGCAGCGGCAGGAGCGTGCCGAGCCGGTTGGGGCCGGCGAGCTGGACCGCGCCCGGCACCCGCCGGTCGTGGACCTTCAGCTCACGGCCCGACTGCGCCACGTACACCGTGCCCTTCCTGGGCAGCCCGCGCAGGAACCGCACCGCCGCCATGCCGGTCAGCTCGCCGCGCTGGTCCATGCCGGAGGCGATGACCTGCACCTCGGCGAAGCCGCGTAACCAGCGCTCGGGCAGCGGCACCTTCTTCTCCACCACCGCGCCGTCCATCGTGGTGACGACCAGCTCGTCGAGGCCCACCCCCAGGTGCAGCGGGTCGCGCGGGCCGATGCGCGCCAGCGCCTCCCTGAGCGGGGCGTTCACGTCGACGTTGGTGGTGCCCCGGTCGAACACCTCGCCGTCGAGCGCGCCGCCGAGCAGGTCGAGCCGGGCGTACACGCCGCCGCAGGCCGAGAACGACTCGAACCGCAGCCGGTCTCCGTTGCACGTCACGACCGGGTCGCGTACCCAGCCGGGCCTTGCCTGCGGCTGGTGGTAGCGGGCCAGCGCCACGTCGGCGACGCCGAGCAGGCTGGCCGCGGCGGGGGCCGCCTGCGTCACCACGCCGCTGAAGAACCGGGGGGCCAGAGCGGGGCCGGACAGGGCACGGCCGCCGGAGGTCGCCAGGCCGAGGCGACCGTCCACGAGGGAGGAGGGCGCGGCGTACGTGTACGCCTGCGTCGCTGAAGTCATGGCCGGGACGATAGATCTCTCCACCGACAATCCGGGGGGTCACGCTGGGCGGGCGGCCTCCGCGGCGACGCGTTCGACGGCCTTGACGACGACCTCGGGCTGGTCGAGGTAGATGTAGTGCTCGCTGCCCGCGGCCGTGCTCAGCTTGCTGCGGCCGGACAGCGCCAGCCAGTCGCGCTGGCCCGCCGACCACGCCTTCTCCAGGAGCGGCCCGTACTCGGGCAGGGCCGCGAGGTACTGCTTGCCGTGCTGCAGCACCTCCACAGGGATCTGCCCGGCCGAGCGGACCTCGCCGTCGGTGATGACCAGCTTCTCCGGGTTCTGACCCTGGAAGACGGCCAGGTTCTGGGCGCGCAGCTCGGCCGCCGGGCCCTTGGCGGACTCGGGGATCGCCTTCTTGATGTCGGCGACCATCGTGGACGGGGTGGCGTCCATCAGCACCAGCCCCTTGACGCGGTCCTGATGGCCGGGGGCGTACCTGGCGGCGATCAGGCCGCCCAGCGAGTGACCGGCCAGGACGACCGGGGCGTCACCGGCGACCCGGTCGAGCACCCCGGTCAGGATCTTCCCGGTACTGGCGAAGTCCTGCGGGCCTTCCGGCTGGTCGCTGGCGCCCGCGCCGAGCCGGTCGTAGGAGCAGACCCGGTGCTCGGCGCTCAGCGTCTTCTGCAGGGCGGCCAGCTTGTCCAGCCCGTCGCCGCCGCCGTGCATCAGGACGACGACCGGCTCGCCCTCCTGCTGCTCGCCCGCGCAGGACACGTTCACCGACCGGCCCGCGACCTCGATCTTCTCGGTGCCGGAGATGGGGGTCGTGGTGGGGAAGGGGTCCCAGCTCTCCATCGCGTCGCCGTCGCAGCCGGTGACGGCCGCGCCGAGCACGGTGCAGCACAGAGCGGTCACGACGGACGTCTTGAAGGTGCGGAGCATGGGGTCCTCCAGTGAGGGGATTCGGGCGCCAGGGGGGTTCCGTGGTCGCGTCGTAACGCTACGGATCGGGCGGTCCGAGATCGTCCCCGTACGGTGGACATTCGGCGGTAGCTCCTGCGAGGGACAGACGTCAGCTCCCGAGGACTCCTGGTCCCCGGCCGGCCGTGAGCACGATCTTGCCCTGGAGGTGGCCGCGAGCGGCCCGTTCGTGCGCCTGCCGGGCCCGCGCGAGCGGGAACGTGCTGTCGATGGCGACCCGGACCGTGCCCGCGTCGAGCAGCCGTCCGAGCTGCGCGAGCTGCGGGCCGTTCGAGCGCACCTGCGTGGCCGAGGTCGTGACGCCCAGCTTCGCGACCTCCTCGGGGTCGAACTCGGCCAGGAACACCGGGTACAGCGCGCCGCCGCGCCTGAGCGTGCGCAGGAAACGGCTGCTGCCGGGGCCGCCGACGGTGTCGAGGACGAGATCGACGTCGTGCGCCAGCTCCTCGGGGGCGCTCGTGGTGTAGTCGATGAACTCGTCGGCGCCCAGCTCACGCAGGAACGACTCGTGCCCGCCCGACGCCACGGCGATGACGTGCGCGCCCTTCCACTTCGCCAGTTGCAGCCCGAGATGCCCCACGCCGCCCGCCGCGCCGTTGACCAGCACCGTCATCCCGGCGGTCAGCGGCATCGGGCGATGCCGCGTCTCCTGGAACGGGGACGGGTGGTCGTGCCCCAGCTCGATCAGGAACTGCCACGCGGTCAGCCCCGCCATGGCGGACGCCGCGGCGTGCACGTGATCGAGGGCGGCGGGCTTGTGGGCGAGGTCGGACGCGGGCGCGGTGACGTACTCGGCGTAGGCGCTGCCCGCCAGGCCGGGGAAGCGGAGCAGGCCGAACACCTCGTCGCCGGGGCGGAACCCGGTCACGTCGGGGGCGACGGCCTCGACGACGCCCGACACGTCCGTGCCAGGGATCAGGGGCAGGCTCAGTGGCGGCCTCAGGTGGGGAGGGACGCCGGGCAGGCCCTCGCGCACGTACCAGTCGGGGGGATTGACGCCGACAGCGTGGACGCGGACGAGCACCTCGCCCGGCTTCGGCTCCGGGACCGGCACCTCCTCGTGACGCAGCACTTCAGGGCCGCCGAACTCGTGCAGCCTGATCGCCTTCATGGCAGTTCCCCGTTCGGGTCGATGGGGTGGGATATGCTTAAGCGAAGCAGTGCTCCGATTATGTGGAGCACTGCTCCGGATGTCAAGGCAGGTATCTCCATGCGGGCTGACGCCAAGAAGAACTATGACCAGCTACTCGTGGTCGCCGCCGCCGTCGTGACCGAGCAGGGCGCCGACGCTTCGCTACGCGACATCGCCCGCCGGGCCGGCGTCGGGCTCGCCACGCTGTACCGGCACTTCCCGACGCGCGAAGCCCTGCTGGAGACGCTGCTGCGGGCCGGGTTCGACGAGCTGACAGCGAAGGCGGCCGAGCTGGAGACGTCCAGCTCGGCCGAGGACGCCCTCGTCACCTGGCTGCGGGACTGCGTCGGCTGCGCGCACTCGTACCGGGGCGTCACCGAGCACATGATGGCCGCCATCGACGACCCCGAGTCGGCGCTGCACGCCTCGTGCGTCACCATGCGGGCGGCCGGGACGCGGCTGCTCAGGCGGGCTCAGGACGCGGGGGTGGCGCGTGGCGACATCGACGGAGGGGATCTGTTCGCGCTGGTGGGGGCGCTCGCCTGGCTCAACGACCAGCCTTCGCTGGCGCCGCGCGCGGATCACCTCTTCGGGGTGATCGCCGGGACGATACTGAACGGCCGAGCGGGCGGCGCCTGAGCGAGCGGCGCCTGAGCGAGCGGCGCGTGAGCGAGCAGCGCGTCTGGAGGAGCGGCGTTCAGACGAGGGGGGTAGCCGTCCACAGGCGCGGGCCGGTGCGGCGGTCGAGGCGGCGCAGGAACGACAGCACGCCCGCCGCACCCGTGCCCCACGTGTAACCGGCCTTGTCCAGGTCGTTCCCCGGAAAGACGGGGCTCTCGAACGCGCCGCCCGCCCGCAGCAGCGTCAGCTCGGCGATCTCCTCCGCACCCCGCCAGTAGGCGGCGTCGCCGGTCATCAGGGCCAGGTCCACGAGCGATTCGCCGATCCCCGCCAGCCCGCAGCACTGCGAGACCACCCAGGCGCCAGGCGCGAGCGCCAGGCAGGCGCGCGCGCCCCGCTCGGCCAGATCCAGGTGACGGTCCTCGCCGAAGACCTGGGCGGCGTGGGCGAGCGTCGTCACGATGCCCGCCATGCCCTGGCACCAGGACGCCCCCATCGGGCGCGCGTCGGGCCCGGCCAGCTCGCCCAGCAGCGACTCCGCCGTCACGGCCAGCGCGGCGACCTCCCGCGCGGCTGCCTCCCGGGCCGGGCCGTCGCCGGTGGCCTCGTGGTAGGAGAGCAGGAAGTCGGCGCAACCGGCCGCGCCGTGCGCGTAGGCGGCGTCCACGGCCACGCCGGTGCCGGGCTGGGCGGGGGCGATCGCGTCCTCGGACGTGGTGACCTCGCCGGCGATCAGCCTCCTGGCGCACTCGGCGGCGACGGCGAGGTGGCGGGGGTCCTGGTCGAGCACCGCGAGCGCCAGATGCCCACTGCCGATCCCGGCGACACCGTGTGCCTGGTCGGCGCGCTGGTCACCGCTCAGCTCGAAGGGCGCCGGCTCCGGCAGCCCGGACAGGGCGGTGGCCAGGAACACATCCGTGCCGGTGCGGCCGAAGTAGAGGCCGGGTGGCAGGACTGCGGTCGGCATGACGCGGGCCGTCCAGCGGGCCAGGTCGAGGGCGACGTCCCTGCTCTCGGGGTGGTGCAGCAGCTCCATGCCCAGACCGGCCGACCCGGCGTAGACGTTGGTCACCGGCGGGCCGGTGCGGCGGGCGTCGTCAGGGACCTGCATGAGGCTCTCGGCGAAGCGCGTGCACTCCCGTACGGTGTGCCGCATCACCCGCGACAACAGCTCACCGGTGTACCGGACGGACACCGCCGACGACCGGGAACGGCCGGTGGGCCGGTCGGCGTTCGGGCCGGCGAGATGCCCGGCGCGCAGGTCGGGGGCGGTGGCCGGGCGGCTGGCGAGGCGTCCGGCGCCCAGGTCGGCGGTGGCCGGGTGGCTGGTGAGGTGCCCGGCGCGCAGGTCGGCGGCTGCGGTGGTGCGCGTGGCAGGGTCCAGGCTCATCAGCCGTGGAACCAGCCCCACGACCCCCGTTGTGACGCCGGGGAAGAGGCGGTCGAGGATCAGGAGGGTGCGTTCGGCGTTGGCGGCCGGGTCCGGGTCGATCATGAGGGGGTTCATGCCGGCGCAGGCGAAGAAGAGCGTGGCACCCAGCGAGAAGTAGTCGTCGGCGGGCTCGGAGTCGCGGCCGGTGTGCTGGTCGGGGACGCTGTAGCCGCGGGTCCAGCCCGGGAGTTGCAGGCCGTCGTACCTGCTGTTGCCGAAGTCGATCAGGGTGCAGGAGCCGTCGTCGCCGAGGACGACGTTCTTGGGGGAGAGGTCGCGGACCACGACGCCGCGCTCGTGCACCGCGTCCAGCACCGACAGCAGCCGGGCGGCGAGCGCGCCGAGGTCGCGGGCGCCGCCGCCGTCGGTGAACAGGCCGTTCTCGCCGACGTAGCGGTTGAGGTCGAGGCTGCCCGCGTCCGTCATGACGAGGAACTCGTCCTCGCCGTGGCGGAAGTGGTCGAGCGGTGCAGGGACGCCTGCCAGGCCGCGTAGTGCGCCGAGTACGCGCAGCTCGTTGCGCAGGTACATGCGCAGGTCCCAGCCCTCGGTGTTCTCGCCGACGTAGGCGCGGGCCTCCTTGACGATGACGGGGCGGCCGTCGGGGGCGGTGGCGCGGTAGACGTTGCCGCGCGGGCCGCGCACGACTCCCGAGGTGACCTGGTAGCGGTTGCCGATCAGCCGGGCAGGCCGATCACCGGTGACTTCCCCACTGAGGACTTCCACGGGTGGGCGGAACGGGTCGGTGGCCCAGGGCGGGCAGGAGAACTCCGGGCCTGCGGCGCCGGGCAGGCGTTCCCCGTCAGGCCCCACCACGACCAGCTCGAAGTCCCCGTTCTCATCCACGCGATACTGCGGCGCGAACGGCGCGTACCTGTAGTAGACGGGAGCATCGGAACGCACCCGCCGATCACTGACGATGCGCGGCGCCGCCATCCCGGCCAGCGCGTCCGCGAGGGCCTGCCCGAGCGCGACCACCCGATCCTGGGCCGGGTACGCGGTGATGGCCTTGCCGACCGCCCCCGCGTCGAGGTCACCGGAGTTCAGCTCCCTGAGCGTCTCGGGCGACCGCGCGACCTTGAAGTCGCAGCCGTGCTCCAGCAGCACCGGCAGCGCGCGGGCGAGCGTCTCCGCGAGCGTGCCGGGACGCGCCGACACGTGGATCTTCCACCCCTGCGCGGGTGTGCCGCCGGCGGGGTCGTGCACGCTGATCCAGGTCTCGTCCTGGTGAACGTCGCGGCCGTGCGCGGCGGCGAATTCGGCCAGGACGTCCGGCACATTGACAACGGCGGACACGCTCATAATTCCTCACCCCGGATGCATGAAATACGGCCATTTTTCGACATGGCGAACGTGCGGTTCCGCATTACGCGGATCCGCACGCCGTTACCGAGGGATCACACGATGGACGGGCAGCAGGGGAAGCTGCTGCACACCGTCCGCTTGCAGGTGTTGACGCAGGCCTGAGGCCCGTGCAGGAGCTTGGTCAGCTCACCGTCGAAGTCGACGTCGAGGTCCTCGAACTCCAGCACACCGGCGTCGCGGGGCTCCAGAGCCAGTACCGACATGAGGTCTCCTTCCCTGACCGCTGTGAGCGGTCGTCGATGGATACGGGCCCGGCACGCGCACCTGGTAGGTGCCGTTACCAGTGCCCTGACCGTCACCCACAATGAGAGTTACGGCCAAACGGAGGCATTATGAGCATGGCTGCGCTGATATGTCCATAAGCATGCAGCAATGAATGATCACGGTCCGAATTGTGTTTGCGGCGGACCTTTACAGCCCTGGAAGGCTGACCTAGATTGACAGGATGATCTGCCCTAATTCGTATGCGGCATGAGATTTTGGGGAAAACCGCGCCGTAAATCCAGCGGCTCGCCGATCGGGGATCGGTCGGGGCTGGCGGCGGCGTACTGGGAGAGCCGGGACGAGGAGCTGCTGACCGCGAGCCTCGGCAAGATCGCCCGCCGCCTGCCGTTCCTGATCGCCTCCGCGCTGCGGCTGGCGTGGCAGGCCGCCCCCTTCGACACGGCGGTCGCGCTGGCGGGCAACGTCCTGGCGGGCGTGTTCACCGTCTACGGGCTGGTGGCGACCTCGGACGTGCTCGCCTCGCTGTTCGCCGGCGGCCCCACGCCCGAGCGGGTGCGCGCCGCGCTGCCGTCCCTGGCGCTCGTGGCCGTCGCGACGGGGCTGCGCGGCGCGCTGCTCGCCGCCGCCGGTTGGGCGCAGGCCCGGCTCAAACCGCAGGTCGAACGGCTCGCGGAGACCCGGCTGTTCGAGCTGACCACGCAGGTGGAGCTGGCTGCCTTCGACGACGACGACTTCCACAACGCGATGCTGCGCGCCCGCGACAGCGGGGTGCCCGACACGGCGACGGTCGTGGAGACCACCATCTCCGCGCTGACCGGAGCGGTCGGCGTGGTCGCGGCGACGGCCGCGCTGGGGTTCCTGCATCCGGTGCTCATGCCGCTGCTGCTGGTCACCGCCGTGCCCGCGGGCTGGGCGGCGATCCGTACCGCGAGGCTCGGCTATCAGGCCTTCTACCGGCTGTCGGCCGCGCGGCGGCGCAAGTTCATGCTCTCCGACCTGATGGCCGAGCGGCAGCCCGCCGCCGAGGTGCGCACGTTCGCGCTGCGCGACTTCCTGCTCGGCGAGTACGCCAAGGTGGCGGACCTGGAGCAGGACGTCCAGCTCGACGTCGCGCGCCGCCGTACCGTGGTGAAGGCCGGCGGCGACGCGCTGACCGGCGCGGCCACCCTCGCCGTCTACGGCGCGCTGGCCGCGCTGCTGGCCGCCGGCGTCATCCCGCTCGCCGTCGCCGGCACCGCCGTCCTCGCGCTCAGAACCGGGCAGTCCTCGCTCGCCGGGCTCGTCCAGACCCTCAACCGCCTGTACGAGGCGGGCCTGTACTTCGGCGACTACCTGGCCTTCCGTGAGCACGCCGAGACCCGCACGCCGCCCGCGCCCGCCCTCACCCCCTCGGGCCTCGCCCTTCTGGCCGCCGACGGGGTGAGCTTCGCCTACCCCGGCGCCGACCGGCCCGCGCTGCGCGACGTGAGCGTGACCGTCGCGCGCGGCGAGGTCATCGCGCTGGTCGGCGAGAACGGCTCCGGCAAGACCACGCTGGCCAAGCTGCTGGCGGGGCTGTACCGGCCGCAGTCCGGCACGATCCGCTGGGACGGCCGCGAACTGGCCGACCTCGACCTGCGCCGGATGGTCTCGGTGATCGCCCAGGACCACACCCGCTGGCCGCTGACCGTCCGTGAGAACATCCTCATGGGACGCCCCCTGGAAGAGGAGCGGCTGGCCGAGGCCGCCGCCGCGGCGGGCACGGACGAGGTCGTCTCCACACTTCCGCTCGGCTACGACGCGCTGCTCGACCGCCGGTTCCGGGGCGGCCACGACCTGTCCGGCGGGCAGTGGCAGCGGGTCGCGGTGGCGCGGGGCTTCTACCACGACGCCGAGCTGGTGATCTTCGACGAGCCGACCTCCGCCCTGGACGCCCGCGCCGAGCACGCCCTGTTCGAGCGCATCCGGCGGCACGCCGACGGGCGGGCCGTGGTGCTGATCACGCATCGGCTCGCCAGCGTGCGTTACGCCGATCGGATCTACGTGCTGGATCGGGGGCGGGTGGCTGAGCAGGGGACGCACGCGGAGCTGATGGCGCGTGACGGGCTTTATGCCGACTTGTACGGGCTGCAGGCCGCCGCCTACCAGTACGACGGCGGGACGGTGGCCCGGGCCGAGGAGGCGGTGCGGTGAGCGCGGACGGGATGGCGACCGTCTGCGCTGGTGTGGTGACTGCGGATGGGGTGGCGGCCGTCTGCGCTGGTGCGGTGAGTGCGGACGGCGTGGCGACGGTCTGCGCCGCCGCGTCCCTGGGGCTGGTCGCGGTGCTGCTCGCCGCCGCGCTCAGCAAGGTCAGGGACGTGCGCGCCTTCGCCCGCGACATCGCCGGATACCGCCTGCTGCCCGGCCGCCTCACCACGGCCGCCGCCCCTGCCGTGATCGCGGCGGAGGTCGTCGCGGCCGTGCTGCTCGCCGTCCCGGGAACGCGGCGGTGGGGCGGGGTGCTGGCCGCGCTGCTGTTCGTCGCGTTCCTGACCGCGATCGGCTCGGCGCTCGCCCGCCGCCTCGACGTTCCGTGCGGCTGTTTCGGTGGTGCGGCGGATCGGGTGAGCGTGCGCACGCTGGCTCGCACGGGGCTGCTGCTGGTTCTCGCCGTCATGGCGGTGGTCGCGGGGGGCGTGCCGTTCGAGCCCGTGCAGCTGCTGCCGGCGCCGCTGCTCGTGGCGGTGGCGTTGCTGGCGCCTGCGCTCCTGCCCGCCAGGTCCTCTGCTGTGGACGTTCCGCCGGGGCCGCGTGCGGGCGATCACTTCATCCTGTCCGGCCGCCCCGCCGCGGCCCGCCCGGCGTCGGCCGCATCCGGCCATCCCGCCGAAATCCGCCCGGCGTCGGCCGCATCCGGCCATCCCGCCGAAATCCGCCCGGCATCGGCCGCATCCGGCCGTCCCGACGAGCGCGGCCCAGAGCCGGTTCTGTACGCGCTGATCTCGCCCGCCTGCCGGTTGTGCACCGGCGTACTCCCGGCCCTGGTCGAGGCCGCGCGGCAGGTGAATGTGGTGCTCGTGACCGCCGCCGACGCGGAGGAGGCCCGCCGCTACCTGGCCGGGCACGGGGTGAAGCTGCCGCTCGTCGTCGCCCCGGACGTCTTCGAGGCCAACGACATCCCGTGGCCGCCCTACGCGGTGGTCGTCGGGCGGGACGGGCGCGTCCTGGCGGCGGGCGGCGTTCCCACTCCCGCCGACGTGGCCTCCCTGGTCACGCGTGCGCGTGCGATCACCGGCGCTTCGCCGTGAACGTCAGGTGCGTGACGCCGGAGGGCGTCGAGACCGCCTCGATGTCGTACGCCTCCTCCAGCGACTCCAGCCCGTCCCACAACCGGACACCCCGCCCCAGCAGGATCGGGACCTGCACCACGTGCATGTGATCGACGAGCCCTTCGGCGAGGAAGTCGCGGATCATCGAGGGGCCGCCGCCCAGCCGCACGTCCTGGCCGCCGGCCGCCTTGCGGGCCGCTTCGAGCGCCTCGGTGGGGGTGGCGTTCAGGAAGTGGAACGTGGTGCCGCCCTCCATCTCGATCGACGGCCGGGGCCGGTGGGTGAGCACGAAGACGGGGGTGTGGAACGGCGGGTTGGCGCCCCACGCGCCCTTGTAGTCGAGGTCGTCCTGCCAGCCGGGAGGCCCGAACTTGCCCGCGCCCATGATCTCGGCGCCGATCCCGGGGCCGTGCATGGCGGCGAACGTGTGGTCGGCGCCGCCGCTGCCGCCACGGCGGCCACCCATCTCGTACCAGAACCGGGTGGCGAACATCCATTCGTGCAGGCGTTCTCCTGCGTGGCCGAACGGGGCGTCGGCGGCCTGGCCGGCGCCGGTGGCGAAGCCGTCGAGGGAGATCGAGAAGTTGTGCACGCGTACATCGGACATCGGGGTGCTCCTTGTCAGGTGGGCTTTCCGCACCCCAGCATCGACCCAGCGCATATATGACGTCTAATGCCGAAATTTCGGCAGTGGCATCGATATCGTCGATGAATGCTGAACCTGGTTCATCTCAAGGTTCTGGCCGCCGTGGCGCGGCACGGGTCCGTCACCGAAGCGGCGAAAGAGCTGCACTACTCGCAGTCGTCCGTCAGCCACCACCTCGCCCGTCTGGAGGCGGCCACGGGCGCCAGGCTCGTGCAGCGCGTCGGGCGCGGGATCCGGCTGACCCCGGAGGGGCGGCTGCTGTCCCTGCGGGCCACCGAGATCATGGGGCGGGTGGACGCGGCCACCAACGAACTGGCGGCACAGGTCGGCCTGCGGACCGGGCGGGTGCGGCTGGCGGCCAACGCGTCGGTGCTGAGCACGATCGTGCCCGAGGCGGCCGTGGCGCTGGCCCGTACCAACCCCGGGCTGGAACTGGTCCTGATCGACCGGCACCCCGCCGAGGCGCTGCAGATGCTGCGGGACGGAGAGATCGACGTCGCGCTCGTCTTCCAGCACGCCGACACGCCGTTCGAGGGGGAGGAGGGGTTCCGCCTCGTGCACCTGCGCGACGACCCGATCCACCTCGTGAGCCAGAGGGCCGGTGACAGCCTCGCCGGGCATCGCGACTCCCCCTGGATCGGTGGTTGCCGGCGGTGCCAGGAGGAGCTGATCACCGTGTGCGGGCGGGCGGGCTTCACCCCGCGCATCGCGTCGCTCAGCGATGACATGGTGGTCGTGCAGGCGCTCGTCGCCGCGGGCAAGGGCGTCACCACGCTGCCGGGGCTGGCGCTCCAGGCGCACCGCCGTCCCGACGTCCACACCACCGAGCTCGTCGGCTTCTCCCGCCGGATCCACGCCGCCACCTACGGCGAGCCACCCGACCCGCCCGCCGTCGCCGCCGTCCTGACCGCCCTCGTCGAAACGGCCGCACTCCGAGGCGCCGCCGCCGCTCGTCGGGACGGCAAGACGCGTTGAGGACGGCGCCGGTCCATGATGGCTACGCTTCGGCGCAGTCATTGCCGGACTCGGAAGGACAATCCGTGCGCATCGCACTCGCAGGGCTCGCCACCAGCCACCCCTACACCGACGCCCGCACCCTGTCCCGCCACGCCGAGCTCGTGGTGTGGGAGCAGGACCAGGAACGGCTCGCCCGCTTCACCGCCGAGCACCCCCAGGCGAAGGTGGCGGCCGGCCTGGCGGAGGTGCTGGCGGGGCAGCTCGACGGGGTGGTGCTGACCGTCCCCAACCCGCAGGTCCCGCAGGCGCTGGCCGAGGTGCTGAAGACCGGGCTGCCCTGTTTCGTGAACAAGCCCGCCGCCGCCAGCCGGGCGCAGCTCGACCAGCTCGACCGGCTGCCGATCCACGACCGCGTCCTGTCCGGCTCGGTGCTGAGGTTCGCTCCCTCCTTCGCCGGTACGCGGGTCGAGCGGGACGAGGTGCTGGCGGTGCGGGCGACCGTCCGGCACGACGTGGGCCTGTGGGCGGACGGCTACAACGCCTGGCAGGACACGCCGGGGGAGGGCGGCGGCACGATGGTCACCATGGGCATCCACGGTGTGGAGCTGCTGGTGGCGCTGCTCGGGCCGGACGTGCGGCTGGTGGGCGCGGCGGGGGCGCGGCGGCACTACACGACGCTCCGCTCTGAGGACACCGGCGTCATGGCGTTGCGCTGGGACGACGGCATCACCGGCAGCGTCGAGATCCTCGGCGTGTCCGAGTCGGAGTCGTACAGCGTGACGCTGCACAAGCGGGACGGCAGCGAGACGATCGTGATCGAGGGCGGGGACGATCCGGTCCGGGGGCTCGGGTACGAGGGGACGATCGAGGCGTTCCTCGCGATGGTCGGCGGGGCGCCCAGCCCGGTGCCGTGGGCCGAGACCAGGGCCGTCCTCGACGTGCTGGTCCGCGCACGCGAGGACTTCCCGACGACCTGAGAACCGGGCGCGCGGCTCGCCCGCCCGAGCGCCCGCGCGGCTCGCCCGCCCGCCCGGCCGCGCGGCTCGCGCGTCTGAGGTCCCGCGCGGGTTGTGCGCCTGGGCTCCCGCGCGGCTTGCGCCTGAGGAGCAGCGTGGTTCGCGCGCCTGAGGACCAGCACCCCGGCATACCGGCCGTTGACAGCCGGAGCTTCGCGCGGTTACGGTCTGGACCGTAAATCGAATGTGGAGGAGACCGCGTGCGGACGACAGCGGAACTCGAGGAGCGGCTGGCACGGCCGACCCCCGGGCTCGTCGACGATCTGGGCAAGCTCGACGGCGACATCATGATCCTGGGCGCCGGCGGCAAGCTCGGCCCGAGCCTCGTACGCCTGGCGCTGAACGCCACCGCCGGCGACAGGCGGATCATCGCGGTGTCCCGCTTCTCCGAGCCGGGCCTGGCCCAGGCGCTCCAGGACGAGGGCGCCACGGTGGTCGCGGCCGACGTCGCCGACGAGCAGGCCCTGCGCGAGCTGCCGGACGCGCCCAACGTGGTGTTCCTGGTCGGCGCCAAGTTCGGCACCAGCGGGCGGGCGCACGCCGCCTGGTTCACCAACACCTACCTGCCGGGACGCGTCGCAGAACGGTTCGCGGGAAGCAGGATCGCCGCGCTGTCCACCGGGAACGTCTACCCCCTGGTCCCCGTCACCAGCGGCGGCAGCACCGAGGGCTCGCCCACCGGGCCCGTCGGCGACTACGCGATGAGCTGCCTCGGCAGGGAGCGCGTGCTGACGTACTTCGCCGAGCGGAACGACACCCCCGTCTCGCTGCTCCGCCTCAACTACGCGGTCGAGCTGCGTTACGGCGTGCTGGTCGACCTCGCCCAGAAGGTGCTCGCGGCCGAGCCGATCGACCTGGCGACGGGCCAGGTGAACGTGGTCTGGCAGGGGTACGCCAACGAGGTCGCGCTGCGGTCGCTGCTGCTCGCCGACGTGCCGCCGTACGTGCTCAACGTCACCGGGCCCGAGCTGATCTCGGTGCGGCAGGCGGCGCTGGCGCTCGGCGAGGCGCTTGGAAAGGAGCCGGTGTTCACCGGCGAGGAGGCGCCGACGGCGCTGCTGTCGAACGCCTCCCGCTGCCACCGCCTGTTCGGCTATCCCGAGCTGACCCCCGCCGAGCTGATCGAGCACACGGCGCGGTGGGTCGCGGACGGGGGGCCGCTGCTGGGCAAGCCCACCAAGTTCGAACGCCGCGACGGGCGTTTCTGACGCACGTGCCCGCTCTCACACGACACGCACGCACGTGTCCACGGCACATGGCAGGCGTGCATGCTCACTTCACATGGCAAAGGGGGACCTCACGTGCTCGGCACGGCTTCTGAGGCGCAGACGTCCGTACGTGACCTGTTCAGGCGAGGTCTGGTGATCCCGGCGCACCCGCTGGCCCTGACCGAGGACAGGAAGCTGGACGAGCGCCGCCAGCGCGCACTGACGCGCTACTACGTCGAGGCCGGCGCCGGCGGGCTGGCGGTGGGCGTGCACACCACGCAGTTCGCCATCCACGGCACCGGCCTGCTCGCGCCCGTGCTGGAGCTGGCGGCGGGCACGGCCAGGGAGTCCGACCGCGAGGTGGTGCTGGTGGCCGGCGCGACCGGGCCGACCGAGCAGGCGGTCGCGGAGGCGGAGCTGGCGCGGTCGCTCGGGTATCACATGGTGCTGCTCAGCCCGTACCGGGAGTTCGGCGAGGACGAGCTGATCGCGCGGGCCAGGGCCGTGGGGGAGGTGCTGCCCGTGATCGGGTTCTACCTGCAGCCCGCGGTGGGCGGGCGGCCCTTGTCGCGTGACTTCTGGACGCGGCTGGCGAGCATCGAGTCCGTGGTGGGCGTCAAGGTGGCGCCGTTCGACCGGTATCGCACGCTGGACGTGCTGCACGGCGTCGTACGGGCGGGGCGGGCCGGCGAGATCGCGCTCTACACCGGCAACGACGATCACATCCTGGCCGATCTCGTCACCTCGCACCGGGTGGTCGTGGACGGGCGGCAGGTGGAGGTGGAGTTCGTGGGCGGGCTGCTCGGCCAGTGGGCGGTCTGGGTGCGGCGGGCGGTGGAGCTGCTGGAGGAGGCCACGCTGGCGCGGTCGGGCGACGACGCCGCCGTACGCCGGCTGCTGGGGCTGGACGGGCACCTCACCGACGCCAACGCGGCCATCTTCGACTCGGCGAACGGCTTTCGCGGGTGCATCCCCGGCATCCACGAGGTGCTGCGCCGCCAGGGGCTGCTCGCGGGGCGCTGGTGCCTGGACCCGGAGGAGGACCTGTCGCCGGGGCAGCTCGCCGAGATCGACCGCGTCTGGGCCGCCTACCCGTGGCTGCGCGACGACGACTTCGTCGCACAGGGCCTGGACCGATGGCTCGCCTGAACACGGCGCCCCACGCCGCCGTCTGCGGCCCTGGGTCGCGGACCGGCCCGGGTGTGGAGCGGCGCGGGCGGCGGTTGGCTGCTTCGGGCGTGAAGTCGCGCGGGTGGCGGTTGCCTGGTGCGGGTGTGAAGTGGCGCGGGCGGCGGGTGGCCGGTGCGGGTGTGAAGTGGCGCCGGTGGCGGTTGGCTGGTGTGGACGTGGGGTGGCAGGCCGCCCGTTACAGGGTGAGGCGGTAGAGGGTGAGGGGACGGCCGCTGGATCCGCTGGTCAGGTTGCCGGTGCGTTCGGCCAGCCCGGCCAGCTCCAGCCGGTGCAGCATGCGCCGGGCGGTGCGCTGCTGGACGGCGAGCCGCTCGGCGATCTCGCGGGTGGTGAGCGCCTCGCCGCCGGCCGCGTCCCGGGCCTCGAGCAGCTTCTCCAGGGTCGGGACCGACAACCCGACGCGGCGCGCGATGAGCGGCAGGTTCTGCTCGCCGGACGGTGCGCTGATTACCGACTCCAGCACGATGTCGGTGTCGGCGCGCAGTGACAGGACGGCGGCCACGTTCCCGATGCGCCTGGCCCTGGCCAGGGCGCGGCGGGCCAGGCTCTCGGCTTCGGCGGCGCTGCGCCCGAGCCCGAAGCCCACCCGCGCCACGCTGCTGTGATTGGCCAGCCGCGCCAGCATGGGCAGCCCCGTGAAGCCGCCGGTGGCCTCGTAGAGCGGGCCGCGGGTGGTCACCAGCAGGTGCTTGCCGCCGCGGAACCCGGCGAGCGTGCCCGCCAGCGCGCCGGCCTCGCGCAGCAGGCCCTCCTCGCTGTCCACCTCGACCAGGCCGAGCGCGATCTGGGCGTCCTCCTGGGCCTGGCCCTCGGCGGTGAGCAGGAGCTGGCGCAGCGCCGCGCGCACCGAGTGCTCGGACGGCGCCAGCCGCAGCACCTGCATCTCGCCGCGCAGCGCCTCGTGCACGGAGCTGAGGCAGGTGATCACGGGGTGGTCGGAGGAGCGGCGGTGAAAGGCGATGATCTTCTTGGACGTGGTCTCCGGCCGGTAGCCGAGCGTGCGCAGCTCGCCGGTGGGCAGCCCGGCCTCGTCGAAGGTGGCGGTGACGTCGGCGGGCGAGATGGTGTCGATGGACAGGCGCGTGATGTCCTGGCCTTCGTGCTGGAGCCGCACCAGGGCGCTCAGCAGCGTCGCGCCGGAGTAGTCGACGAACACGGCGGGGCGGGTGAGCACGTCGGCGCCGCGTGCCAGCATGTACGGCACGATGCCGGTGAACAGCCAGCCCTCGACGGACCCTGCGTGGGCCTCGACGACGGCGGGCGCCTGCGACTCGTGGTCGTAGTCGAGCCGCAGCGCGCTCACGCCGGGCTGCTCCTCGCAGGTGGCGGCGACGTCGTCGACCAGGTCGTGCGGGCCGATGACTCCGATGACGAACCCCACCCGCGTCTCCTTCCCCTTCTTTACGGTCTAGACCGAAAGGCTATCCGGTGACCCTGCACTTTCCCAACATGGCCGAACCCGCGGGCCGCACCCTCGGCGACGAGGAGGTGGCCGCGCTGGAGCGGGTCATCCGCTCCGGCATGCTCAACTCCGTGTGGGGGGCCGAGGCGCGGGCGCTGGAACGCGAGGTGGCGGAGCTGTACGGCTCCCGCCACGCGATCGCGTGCGCGTCCGGCACGGCGGCCCTCCACCTGTCGGTCGTGGCGGCGGCGCCGGATCCCGGTGACGAGATCATCACGACGCCGATCACGGACTTCGGGACCGTGGCCCCCATCTTGGCGCAGAACGCGGTTCCTGTCTTCGCCGACGTGGACCCGTCCGACGGCAACCTCGACCCGGACGCCGTGGCCGCGCTCATCGGGCCGCGCACCCGCGCGATCATGGTCGTGCATCTGTTCGGCGCGCCCGCCAAGGTCGGCGAGCTGCGCCGGCTGGCCGACCGGCACGGGCTGGCGCTCATCGAGGACTGCGCGCAGGCGTGGCTGACCGAGCTGCCGGACGGCCGGTACGCGGGCACGGCCGGGCACGTCGGCACCCTGAGCCTGCAGCAGTGGAAGCACATCACGTGCGGTGACGGCGGGCTGGCGCTCACCGATGACGACGAGCTGGCCAGGCGGATGCGGCTGTTCGCGGACAAGGGGTGGGACCGGGCGGCGGGGCGTTCGCACGAGAGCCTGGGGCTGAACTACCGGATGACCGAGTTGCAGGCGGCGGTGGCGCGCGCCCAGCTCGCGAAGCTGCCGGAGGTCGTCGCGTCGAGGCGTCGAACGGCGGGCCAGCTCATCGAGGGCTTGCGAGGGCTGGGGCTGGGCGACGCCGAGACCGAACCCAAGACGGGCGGCCCCAAGATGGGTGGGCTCCAGGCGTGCGAGCTGGAGGCGGGCGGGGTCAGGATCGGGTTGCCGCGGCCTGACGGGCACGCCTGGTGGCTGTTCCCGCTCGTCCTGCCCGAAGGCGACGCCCCTGGGCTGGCCGCCCACCTGTCCGCCGCCGGAATTCCGGCAAGGGCCGGTTATCTCAAGGAGCCCCTCAACCAGGCCCCCCTCTGGGACGCCCCCGTCTACGGCTCCTCCCGCTACCCCCTGGAGGACTACCGCCCCGCCCCATGCCCGGAGGCCGAACGCCTGGTCGCCACCACGCTCCTGACCATCGACTGGAACGAGCACTACACGTCCGAGCACGTCAAGGTCATCACGGAGGCGGTCGCCGGCTACCTCGGCCGACCGTAGTTACGTTCATGTATCAAGCATTGACCGGACCACCCTCGATCACTAGGTTTCGGTCAGGACCGGTATTCAGGAAAGGAACGCCGCCGATGAGAAACATTGCGGCAGCCGGCATCGCGGTCGCCCTCAGCGTCGCGGTCGGCGGGTGCGGTTCCGGTGGCTCGGGCTCGGACAAGAGCGCGGTGACTCTCTGGATGTACCCCGTGATCTCGGACCAGGCCAAGAACAAGGCCTTCTGGGACAAGGTCGAGAAGGACTTCGAGGCCAAGAACCCGGCGATCGACGTCACGGTCGACCAGCAGCCCTGGGAGGGCCGCCAGGAGAAGATCACCACGGCGCTGGCGTCCAGGAAGGGCTTCGACCTGGTCGTACTCGGCCCGGACCAGATCCCCCAGTACGCCGAGCAGGGCACGCTGGAGGCCGTGGACGACGTGATCGCGGCCGACAAGGCCGGCTACCTGCCCAACGCCCTCACCGCACTGACCGTGAACGGCAAGCTCTACGGCGTGCCGATCTACCAGACGATCACCGCCCCCATCTACAACAAGAAGCTCTTCGCCGACGCGGGCGTCACCAAGGTGCCCGAGACGCTGGCCGAGCTGAAGGAGGCGGCACCCAAGCTGGCCGCCAAGAAGGTCGCGGTGCTCGACTACCCCGGCAAGCCGGAGGTCTCGCTCAACCAGAGCTTCTACCCCATCCTGTGGGCCAACGGCGGCTCGGTGTTCTCGCCCGACGGCAAGAGCGTGACGATCAACAGCCAGGAGGGCATCGCCAGCCTGCAGTTCCTGCTGGACCTCAAGGCGGTCGGCGGCCTGCCGGAGAACGCCGCCAGCAAGGGCAACGACATCGAGGGCGGCCCGCTGGCCGGCGGCAAGACCGCCATGTACCACGCGGCCACCGCGCTGAACGCCGACCAGCTCGGCGCCGCCATCGGCGCGGAGAACGTCGGCGTCGGCCTGCCGCTGGAGGGCGCCAAGCGGGTCGCGTTCGGCATCCCCGGCGGCCTGGTCATGGCCAAGCACTCGGAGAACAAGGACGCGGCCAGGAAGCTCGCCGCCTACATCGCCTCGCCGGAGGTCGCCGGGACGCTGGCCAAGGAGTCCGGCTTCTTCTCCGCGCGCACCGACGTGACGATCCCCGAGCAGTCGGCCACGTCCAAGGAGTTCGCCAAGTCGCTGCAGTACGCCTTCCCCGGCGACACCCACCCCAAGGCCCGCCAGGTCATGGCGATGGTCGCGGCCCACGTCCAGGCGGCGCTGATCGGCGAGGAGGACGCCAAGACTGCACTCGACGCCGCCGCCAAGGAGGGCAACGACCTGCTGGCCAGCGGTGGCTGACCCGACCCGGGCCTCCTCCCGGGGAGGCCCGTCCTCTTCGAAAGGTGTGAGAGCCGGTGCGCCAACGGCTGCGTGATCCGGTCACGGGACTGCTGTTCGTCCTCCCGGTGCTGGTGCTGTTCCTGATCTTCAAGATCTTCCCCACGCTCGGGGCGGCGGGCATGAGCCTGACGAACTGGAACATCGGCGGCGAGTGGAGCTTCATCGGCGCCGACAACTACGCGCGGCTCGTGAACGACCCGAACTTCTGGTCCAGCCTGCGAGCCACGCTGGCCTACACCGTCATCTACGTGCCGCTCGTGATGGCCGTCTCGCTCGGCACCGCCCTGCTCCTCAACTCGATCGTGTTCATGCGCGGGCTGTTCCGCGGCATCCTCTTCCTGCCGTACGTGACCAGCTTCGTGTTCGCCGGCCTCATCTGGCGCTGGATCTACGAGTTCGACGGCCTGATCAACGGCGTGCTGGCCAAGCTGGACCTGGGGCCCGTCGGCTTCATGGAACGGGCGGAGCTGGTGCTGCCCGCGCTGGCCGTCGTCTCCTGCTGGAAGGGCTTCGGCTACTCCATGCTGATCCTGCTGGCGGGGCTGAAGGCCATCCCCGGCTCCTACCTGGAGGCGGCCAGGGTGGACGGGGCCGGCCCGTGGCAGCGCTTCCGCAGCATCACCCTGCCGCTGCTCAAGCCGGCCATCTTCTTCGTGCTGGTGATCGAGACGATCGCCTCGTTCCAGGTCTTCGACACCATCTACGTGATGACCGGCGGCGGCCCCGCCAAGGCCAGCTACACCCTCATCTACGGCATCTTCGAACGCGGCTTCCGCTTCTGGGAGTTCGGCTACGCGGCGACCTGGGGGATGGTGCTGTTCGCCATCGTGCTGGTCGTCTCGCTGATCCAACGCCGGTTCGTCGGCAAGGAGAACACATGACGTTGACGGCCACGCGCCCCGCCGCCGTCCGCGACCGGCAGGCCGCCCCGCCGCGCCGCCGCGGCCGGCGGTGGCCGCTCTACACGCTGCTCACGGTCATGTCGCTGCTGACGCTCGGGCCGTTCGCCGCGATGGTCGTGGTGGCGCTGTCGCCGCGCGGCGAGCCGACCGTGCCGGCGCAGTGGCCCGGCTCGCTCACCTTCGACAACATCATGCAGGTGCTGAGAGCGTCGGGGTTCGCCGAGTGGACGCTCAACTCGCTGATCTACTCGGTCGTCTCCGTGGTGATCATCCTGCTCACCGCGTCGATGGCCGGCTACGCGTTCGCCAAGAAGCGCTTCCCCGGGCGCGACGCCATGTTGTGGACGTTCCTGGCCACCATGATGGTGCCGTTCCAGGCCACGCTCATCCCGCTGTACGTGCTCGTCTCCGACCTCGACGGCGTGGACACGTTCTGGGGCCTGATCGTGCCGACGCTGGCGAACTCGCAGGCGGTCTTCCTGATGCGCCAGTTCATCCTGGGGCTGCCGGACGAGCTGTTCGACGCCGCCAAGGTGGACGGGGCCTCCGAGCTGCGCGTCTACTGGACGATCGTGGTGCCGCTGACCAAGCCGATCCTGGCCACGCTCGGCGTGTTCGTCTTCCTGTGGCACTGGAACGACTTCCTGTGGCCGCTGGTGATCTCGCAGAGCGACGCCACGCGGACGCTGACCGTCGGGCTCACCGTGCTGAAGACGGAGGAACTGCAGTGGTCGATGCTGATGTCGTCGGCGGCCGTGTCGGCGGTGCCGTGCCTGGTGGTGTTCTTCGTGTTGCAGCGGTACCTGGTCAACAGCATCGCGATGACCGGCCTGAAGTGACCGGCTGACCTGGACGGCCCTACGCTTGTCGCCCGGAAGTCCGGTGAAGGGCCGGTGAAGGGCCGGTGAGGGGCCGGTGAGGGGCCGGTGAGGGGAGCGATGATGAGCACGCCGATCGACGCGCGGGCCGCCGGGTTGCGTGATCGCCTGCGCGGGAGCCTGGCCGCCGCCGCGCTGACGCCGATGGGCCCGGACGGGGCAGTGGATCTGGACGTCGCGGAGTCGTACTTCCGGCGGCTGGTCGCCTCGGGCGCGGACGCGCTGGCCGTCCTCGCGCACACCGGGCGCGGGCCCTTCCTGTCCGCGCAGGTGCGGGCGGGGGTGATCACCCGCGCCCGCCGCGCGGGCGTCCCGGTCATCGTGGGCGTCGGCGGCGCCCGTCCCGAGCAGGGGTCCAACGCGGTCGAGGACGCGCGGACGGCGGCCGAGCTGGGTGCCGACGCGGTGCTGGTGTTCCCCGAGCCGGGCGACCGCGTGGCGCTGCACGAGGCGGTGTGGTCGGCCGCCGGCCTGCCGATGATCGCGTTCGATCTCTACACGAACCCCTGCCCACCCGACACCCTCCACAGAATCCTGAGCCTGCCCGGCGTGGCCGGGCTCAAGACGGCGCTGCTGTCGGACGCGATGGCCTGCCAGGAGACGATCGCCCTGACCCGCGACGCGGACAGGCTGGCCATCACCGGCGAGGACCGCATGTTCGCCGCCTCGCTCCTGTGGGGCGCGCAGGCGGCGCTGGTGGGCGTGGCGGCGGCGTCGGTGGGGACGACGGCGGCCGTGATGCGCGCCTACGAGGGCGACGACCTGCGTGGTTTCGAGAAGGCCGCCGCCCGCCTGGACCGGCTGGCGGCGGCCACGTTCACCGCTCCGATGGAGGGCTACGTCCAGCGCATGGCCTGGCTCGCCGCCGCGGAGGGGCTTGTCCCCGAGGAGCACGCCCACGACCCCTACGGCCCCGCACTGCCGGACGGCGAGCGCGCCAGGGTGCTGGCCGCGTAGCCGTCAGAGGGCCACGCGGATCAGGTTGCGTCCCTTGAGCGCGTAGAGCGCCCTGCGGGACGGGTCGATGTTGATCCGGGAGCCGCCGCCGAACCAGTCGCTGGCCAGCCCCGTCACGAGCTTGGTCGCGGTGAGCTTGACCAGGTCGATCTCGTAGACGGCGTCCTCGTCGCCGGTGTAGGCGTGGCGTCCGGCGAGCACCAGGTCGCCGCCCCGGTCGCAGACCTTCAGCGTGCGCGTGACCTTGCGCCGCGGCAGGTCGTACTCGAACAGCACGCCCGCGTCGGTGATCCCGTACAGGGCGAGCGCGGTGTGCTTGAGGCTCGTGACGGCCTTCGCGCCGGCGACCGGCTCGATCTCCCACTTCACCGTACGGGTGCGCAGGTCGAACGCCGCCAGCCGGGCCGTGGACGTCACCGGCGGCGCCCCGAGGCCCTCCTGCGTGCTGGTGCCCAGGTAGACGGTGCCCAGCCGGGCGGTCAGCGAGAACACCGTCTGGCGTTCGACGACCGGCCGGTAGGTGTCCACCCGGCCGGTCCTCGGGTCGTAGACGTCGAGCGCGCCGTTCTGGTGCCCCGGCTCCGGCTGGGTGGACATCACGATCAGCCCGGTCAGCTTGTCGTGGACCAGGTCCTTGGGCCGGTCCTGGCTGTGGCCGGTGCGGAAGAGCAGCTTCGCCTCGGGGTCGCCGGCGCGGTGCGAGTAGAGGGCGGCCTGGGTGTAGACGCCGAGGTAGGTGGTGCCTCCGGCGGTCATGATGGTCTTGGGCTCGCCAGGGATGGGCAGCCGGGTGACCTCGCCGGTGGCCAGGTCGTGCAGGTCGCAGCCGCCCTTGCCGCCGACGTAGACGCGCTCGCCGTCGCAGTGCACGGACATGGGCTCCTCGGGGGCCGCTCTGAACCCCTTCTGGACGTGGCTGACGTAGCCGAGGTCGCCGGTGGCCGGGTCGTAGACGAAGATGCCCGGCTCCTGAACCCCGTAGACCCGGCCGCCGTGCTCCAGGATGCGGACGGTCTGCGCCTCCGGGAACGGCACCCCGAGCACCTCGTACGCGCCGGTCGCGATCTGATAGCGGTAGAGGGTGCCGGAGGGACGCCCGGCGAAGTAGACCCAGCCGTCGTGAATCAGCACCGAGACGATGTACTTCTCGCCCGGGGCGGTGGCCTTGACCACCTTGTACGCGGCCGGGTCCGCCTTGTCCAGCACGAGCAGCTCCGCCAGCGAGTTCATGCCGCCCGCCACGTGCGTGTCGCTGATCGACATGCTCGACACCCAGTCGCGGTCGGCCACCTCGGCGGGCAGCAGGTCGCGCTTCTCGCCGGTCCGCCGGTCGATGGCGACGAGGTGGGCGTTGGTGCCGACGCCCGCGTAGACGTGGGTGTCGTCGGCCTGGATGCTGCGCACGTACGCCTCGCCGGGGGCGGGCTCGCCCAGATCGCGGGTGGCGCCGGTGGCGGGGTCGTACTCCAGGACGCGGCCGGGCTGGGAGGTGCCCAGGTAGACCTTGCCGTCGGGGGAGGCGGCCATGGTCCAGATGTAGTCGTCGGAGTACTGGGCGAGCAGGGTGGTGGCGCCGGTGAGGGTGTCGATCTTGTAGAGGTCGGAGCGGGTGTGGGTGCCGACGTAGACGTCGGTGCCGACCTTGCACATCGCCCAGATGCCCACGCCGGTGGGGATGTCGAAGTGCGCCGTGACCTTGTCCTGGGCCAGGTCCCAGGCGCCCACGACGTTGGGTGACAGGCCGCGCGAGCCGAGGTAGAGCACGTCGCCGACGAACTCGGCGTTGCCCAGGGGGCTGGCCACGCTGGCCGGGCCGAGGTCGGTGATCGTGCCTTTCGGCTCCCTGCCAGTCGTGAGCGCGGAGGCGGCCTGTGCGGTGGTGACCTGTGCGGTGGCGGCTTGTGCGGAGGTGGCCGGGAGGGTGACGGTTCCTGCGGAGATGGCTGCGGCTTGGAGGAAACTGCGGCGGTTCATAAGGCTGTGATCACTCCTCGGGAAGGTGGCCGCACGCTATAACGGACTAGGCCGTAATGTCCAGATCGAAAAGCCGCACCGCGTTCCGCCACGCGACCAGTTCGGCCGTCTCCTCGTCCAGGCCCGCCGCCGCCACCGCGCCGAACGCCGAGGCCGGATCGATCAGCGTCGAGTCGGTCCCGAACAGCAGCCGCGTGCGGTCCACTCCCGCCGCCACCTGCGCGATCCGGCCGGCGGGCGCGTGCGAGTAGCACGGTTCGAGGTAGAGGCGGTCGCACGCGCCGGCCGCCTCGATCGCGTGGGCGTGGCCGTCGGCGCCCATGTGCCCGGCGATGACCCGCAGGCCCGGCGTGTCCAGGCAGACCTGGGCCAGGTCCAGCACCGTGGCGCCCCACGTGTGGACGAGCGCGGGCACCCCGGCCGCCGCGACCATGGCCAGCGCCTCGCGCGTCTGAGGCGAGGAGACGGGCGAGCGGGTGTAGTCGGTGTGGATCTTGACGCCGACGAACCTGCCGGTGGGCAGGTACGCGCGCAGGTCCCGTTCGGCCTCCGCCTGCCTGCGGGGGTTGACGGTGACGTAGCCGAGGTGGCGGTCCTGCCGCTCCAGCCAGGCGGCCAGGGCCCGGTTGCCCGCCGGGGCGTCGTAGATCACCGCCTCGGTGGCGGAGACGATCGCCAGGTCGATGCCGAACCTGTCCATGGTGCTCACGTTCGCCCTGGCCACGTCCATGGTGAAGAACCACGGGCCCCAGTGCGCGTGCACGTCGATGATCATCCGAGCAGCCTCCTCGCGTTGCCGCCCGCCACGGCGGCGATCTCCTCGGGCTTCAGTCCGCTGGTCGCCAGCCGCAGCAGCGGGACGACCGGCTCGTAGTGGGGGGTGCGGGAGCCGTACAGGAGCCGGTCTGCAGGTACGGTCTCCAGCGCGTCGGGGGAGTTCAGCAGGCGGGTCGAGGTGTGGAAGCCGGGCTCGTCGGCGGCCACCACGAGGAAGTCGCCCAGGTGGTAGAAGTGCGTGTCGAGGAAGACCACCGTGGCGTCCAGGCCGGAGAACGGCTGCCAGAAGCGCCGCACGTCACCGCCGGTCAGCACGACGAGGCCGAGCCGCGCCGCCGCCCTGGCTACGTGGCGGACCGACGGGAAGCCCGCCTCCACGCCCTGCTCGTCCGGGAAGAGCCTGACCGCCCTGACGCCCAGCCCGGCCAGCCGGTCCAGCTCGCGTACGGCGCCGATGGGGTCGCGCAGGTCCACGGCCCCGACCGGGACCGCCGGCGGCTCCAGCGCCAGGATCTCGTCGTTCCCTGAGCGCACGTCGAACAGCGCGGCACGCAGGGACGCGACCGCGCCCGCCCTGATGCCGTGCGCGGCCAGCGTGCCCAGCACCGAGCGGGGCGTGCCGGGCGGGCCGTCCCGGTCGGGGTAGGCGCCGACCAGGACGTCCACGTCGAGGCTCACCTCAAGGTCACCGATCAGTCTGTTCGCGTCGAACGCCGTCACAACCGCCTCCATTGACTTATCAAGCTCAGCACATTACGGTCTGGGCCAAAATTGGGCAACACGCTCACGTGGAGGTGCGGCTGTGCCGCGTAGATCCCTCGCAGTCCTCGCGGCCCTGACCGCCGGGCTGCTCCTGCCGCTGACACCGGCCCAGGCAGCCACCCCCGGCCAGGCGGCTGCCCCGAACAGTGCGGCCTCGTGTGCCGAGCCACGGGTGGAGACGTTCGGAGAGGCGTCGATGACCGGCGCCATCGTGGGCGCCACCGTCCACGAGGGCAAGGCGTACGTCGTCACGCGCGGCCAGAAACCGCCCGTCCTGGCCGAGATCGACCTGAGCACCCGCAAGGTCGTCAGGAGCGTGCGGCTGCCCGACGGCCCCGCCACCGGCGAGCCGGAGGGCGGCTGGGCCACGGCGGTGTCGGGCGGCAAGATCTACGTCGGCACCTACCCCGTCCCCGACCTCTACCGCTTCGACCCGGCCACCGGCGAGGTGGCGCACCTGGCCTCGTTCGGCAAGAACGGCGGCTACATCTGGACGCTGGCCGCCGCCCCCGACGGCACGCTCTACGCGGGCACCTACCCCGACGGCCGGGTCAGGGAGTACGACCCCGGCACCGGCGCGGTGCGCGACTTCGGCGTGCTGGCCGCCGGCGAGCGGTACGTCAGGGCGGTCGCAGCCGACGACGTGAACGTCTACGCGGGCCTGCTCGACAAGGGCAAGCTCGTCGCGATCAACCGGGCGACCGGCGCCGTCACCGAGCTGGCCCAGGGCGCGACCGGCATCGGCGTGGTCGCCGAGCACGGCGACCGGGTGTTCGCGACGAGCGGCGCGACCCTCATCGACGTGCGCAAGGACGGCACCGACGACCGGCGCGTCCCGCTCGGCGGCAGCAGCTTCGACGCGCTGACCGTGGCCGCAGACGGCACCCTCTACGCCACCTCGCGCCCCGACGGCGCCGTCTACCGCTACCGCACCGGCGACAGCGCGCCCGCCAAGGTCGCCGAGCCGCCGTCGCCGGACGACGAGACCCGCCGCATCGCGCTGACCGGCGACGGCACGCTGGCCGGCTTCTCCGGCAGCGGCGGCATGTGGTCGCTGGACCTCGGCACCGGGCAGTCGCAGTTCACCGACCTGATCGAGGCAGGGCTGCCGGCCGGCGCGGAACGCCCTCAGAGCATGTTGCTGGTGCCCGGCCGCGCCGTCTACGTGGGCGGCCACTTCTTCATGGACGTGCGCGACCTGCGCACCGGCGAGCAGCGCCGCTTCCGCGTCCCCGGCGAGCCCAAGGACCTCGTACGGCGCGGGAACAAGATCTACGCCGCCATCTACCCCAGCGGGAACATCATCTCCATCGACCTGCGCACCGACGAGGTCCGCAGCCTCGGCTACCTCGGCCAGGGCCAGCAGCGCCCCTGGGACCTCGAGTACGACCCGGTGCGCGACAAGCTGCTGGTCGCCTCCGCCCCGCTCGGCGCCGAGCTGGAGGGCGCCCTGTCGATCGTGGACCCCGACACCGGCCGGATCGACGTCTACAAGGGCGTCATCCCCGGGCAGAGCCTGATGAGCCTGTCGCTGGACGCCCGCAAGGGCGTCGTCTACCTCGGCGGCGACGTGCTCGGCGGCGGCGGCACCCCGCCGGTGCACGCCTCGGCGTCCGTCGCGGCGTTCGACCTGCGCAGCCGTACGGTGCTGTGGCAGGTGGACCCGGTGGCCGGTCACCGCACCTTCCAGGACATCAAGGTGCACGGCGGCCTGCTGTACGGCGTCTACAAGCGCAACTCCGGCGCCTGGATCGCCCTCGACCTGGCCACCAGAACCGTCAAGTACCAGGGCACCCTGTCCGGGTACGGCGAGCTGACCACGCACCGGGGCAGGGTGTTCGTCAGCACGTTCTTCGGCGGCGGCAACGCCTACGAGCTGAGCGACCACACCACGCACCTGGCCACCGGCCTGGGCGACGACTGGTACACCAACCCGCAGCTCCACTTCGAGCCCGGCTCGTGGAAGGCGTGGGCGCTGAGCGGCAGGCACCTGGCCAGGATCGACCTCGATCCGCGCTGCCCGCTGCTGACCGTCACCCCGCCGCAGGCCTGATGCCGTACACCGTCGTGGACGCCCACCGGCTCATCGGCCCCGTGCCCTTCGACGCCCTGCCGGAGGACCCGAGGCCGGACATGGACCGGCTGGGCGTCCAGCGCGCCTACGTCACCCACACCCTCAGCCTCTACTCCGACGTCCGCGCCGGGAACGAGGCGCTGCTCGAACTCGGCGACCCCCGGCTCGTCCCGGTGCCCGTGCTGCTGCCCGAGACGTTCGAGCCCGTCCCGGACTGGGACGTGCCCATGGTCAGGCTCTGCCCGGACAGGCACCGCTTCGAGCTGACCGGGCCGACCGCCCTGCGCTGGCTGGAGGCGCTCGGCCGGATCGTGGCCGTCGACCTCGACGAGACCTCACCCGCCCAGCTGCTCGCCCTCGCCCGCGAGCTGCCCGAGCAGCGCGTCCTGCTGCTCAACCCCGGCTACCGGCGGCTGCGCGCCATCGCCGAGCTGATGGCCGCCATGCCGAACCTGTGGCTGGAGATCGGCACCGTCAACACCCAGCGCGGCGTCGAGTGGCTGGCCGGGCACTTCGGGGCCGGGCGGCTGGTGTTCGGCACCGGCGCGCCCGTCATGGACGACTGCGGGCCCCGCTTCCTGCTCGACCACCTCGACCTGCCGGAGGACGACATCGCCCTGATCGCCTCGGGAGGCGGCCTGCTGTGATCCTCGACGCGCACGGCCACCTCGGGCCGTGGCCCGGCTTCCTCATCCCCGACCAGTCGGCCGACGGCATGGTCACCCTCATGGACCGCATCGGCGTTGACGCCATCGGCATCAGCCACCTGCTCGCCGTCGGCCCGAGCGCCGAGGAGGGCAACCGGCTCGCCTTCGCCGCCGCCGAGCGGCACCCCGGCAGGTTCGGGGTGTGGCAGGTCTACAACCCGCACCAGCGCAACCGGCTCACCCGCGAGGGCGTCTGGGGCGTCAAGCTCCACCCGGACGTGCACCAGTGCGCGCTCGACGACCGCCGCTACGACCCCGTCTGGGAGCTGGGGCTGCCCGTGCTCGCCCACGGCCAGACGGACTCGCCGTGGAGCGACCCCGCGCGGTTCGTCACCGTGGCCCGCCGTCATCCGCGCGTGCCGCTGCTGCTCGGGCACGCCGGACTCTGGCCGTACGGGTTCGCGCGCGCCGCCGAGCTCGTACGGGAGCATCCGAGCGTGTACCTGGAGATCTGCGGGTCCAAGATGACCGGGCGGTGGATCGCCAGGCTGGCCGGGCTGGCCGGCGCCGACCGGGTGGTCTACGGCTCCGACGCCTGCTTCCTCGACCTGCGGGTAGGCTTCGGGCGCGTCGCCCTCGCCCCGCTCTCCGACGCCGACCGGGCCCTCATCCAGGGCGGCAACCTCGCCCGCATCCTCGGCGCGGCCCGTTCCTCGCCTCCGGAAGGACCTCTGCTGGAAGGACCCGTCCCATGACGCTCGCCATCGACGGCGGCAGCCCCGTGCGCACCGCCCCCTGGCCGTCGTGGCCGCCCCCGCTGGACGACGCCCAGCGCGAACTCGTCACCGCCGTCCTGGAGAGCGGCCGATGGGGCGCCACCCAGGGCGGCTCGGCCTGCGCGGACCTGGTCGCCGCGTTCGCCCGCCGCTCCGGCGTCGAGCACGGCGTCGCCGTCGGCAACGCCACCCTCGGGCTGTTCGCCGCGCTGCGCGGCCTCGGCGTCGGTCCGGGCGACGAGGTGATCGTCCCGGCGTACACGTTCGTCGCCACCGCCACCGCCGTCCTGCTCACCGGCGCGACCCCCGTCATCGTGGACGTCGACGCCACCGACCTGCACCTGTCACCGGCCGCAGTCGAGGCGGCGCTCACCCCCCGCACCACCGCGATCGTCCCGGTGCACCTGGCGGGCAGCCCCGCCGACATGGACCCGTTGAACGCGATCGCGGCCCGGCACGGCCTGACCGTAGTCGAGGACGCGGCCCAGGCGCACGGCGCCGCCTACCGGGGCCGGCCGGTCGGCGGGCTGGGCGACGCCGGGGTCTACAGCTTCCAGTCCAGCAAGGCGATGACGGCGGGGGAGGGCGGCCTGGTCGTCTGCCGGTCCAGGGAGGTCCACGAGGCCGTCTGGTCGGTCTGCAACGTGGGACGCGCGCTCGACGGCGCCTGGTACGGCCACCCGCACGTCGGCTGGAACCTGCGCCTGACCGAGATCCAGGCCGCCCTCCTGCTGCCCTGGCTGGACCGGCTCGACGACGAGATCGACCGCAGGAACGCCTTCGCCGCCGCCGCGGAGCGCGAGCTGGCCGGCCACGACCTGGTGACGGTGGTCCCGCAGCCGCCCGGCACCACGCGCGACTCGCGCCACCTGCTCATGCTGCGCGTCCACGCTCCCTTCGACCGCTCGTTCCTGCTGGCGGCCATGGCGGCGGAAGGGGTGCCCCTCGACGGCGGCTACCCGCCGCTCGGCACGATGAGCGCGCTGACGGAGGCGGGCGTCCGCACGGAGCCCTGCCCGTCGGCGGAGGCGGCGGCCCGCGAGGTGGTCTGGGTCCGCCAGGCCATGCTCATGGACGACTGCGGCGGCGCGGCCCACCTCGCCGAGGCCCTGACCAAGGTCCTCCACGGGGTGGGCCGTAGGTGATCAGGTCCAGTTGGCCAGCAGGCGCTCGAACTGCTCGCTCGCCTCCACCGGATCGAAGTCCGGCATGGCCGCGCGCATCAGCTCGTGCGTCTGCCGCTGCGCGTCCGCGCACGCCGCCCGCACCGCGCTCAGCGTCTCCTCCGACAGCTCCCGGCTCCCCATGCGCGTCACGCGCGGGCCGTAGCTGACGCCGAGGACCCGGCCGTTCACGTCCGCGGTGGCCTTGACCTGGCCCTGCGCCGCTTCGCCCGACCCCACGATCTGGTCGAGGTCCGGCTGCGCCGTCTCCAGCCAGGCCAGCAACCGCTCACCCTGGCGGGTCAGCTCGTCGATGCGCTGGTCGCTGATGTCGGCGGGGTCGAACTGCTGGCCGTGCACCCTTACCTCCGAGCCTATTGAAGAAGATCGCGGGCGACCTGCTCGACCCGCCCGCGCACGAACGTCTCGTCGAGCGGCTGGGGCAGGGCGGCGGCGCTCTCCGCCGCGTCCGCGATCTCCTGCGCCTTGCGTGCCGCGTCCTCCTGGGCCGCCCGGAGCACGGCGGCGACCTCGCGGGCGAGCGCCGACTCCCCGAGCCGCATCGCCCGCGGGTCGATGTGCAGCCGGGTGAGACCGCCCTCGCCGTCGGCGGCGGCCTCGATCAGCCCGTCCTTGCTCGCCGCCACGCCCTCCACCTGACGGATCGCGTCCTGGGCCGCCCGCAGGTCGCGCATGACCTGCTGACCCTGGGCGAAGTAGTCGAGGAGGTACTCCTCGTCGTGGTCGGGCGTGGGTGGCCGCATGTCGGACCTCCGGTTGTCAGGAGAGCGGACGGCCACCCAGTCTAGACAGATCTTTTCGCGATCTTGACAGGGAGATTTCCCTCTCATGAATGACAAACCTGGTCATGAGACCGTTCTGTGACGATAAGGTGCATCGGCATGACGGGACTTGAGATCGCCTTGGGGGCGGCGGGGCAGCAGGCCGGCCGCATCAGCACCCATGGGGAGGACTATCGCGCCGCGCTGGCACCGCTCGAAGCCCGCGGCGACGGCGTGTCCTCGTTCGGGGATGACGGTCTGTTCTCCATGTTCACCAGCATGTACGCCGAGTGCCGCGCGGTGTCGATGGCCGCGCTCTCCGGGCTGTCCACCGCGATCACCGACACGGGCGACAGCCTGCGGGCCGTGGTCGCGAACACCCGCGACAGCGAGGCCGCGACCACCCAGTACGTCGAGAACGCCGGCGCATGGCAGTAGTGCTCCCCCCGGCGGCGGCCGGGATGATGCAGCTCCTCGGCCCCTGGCCGAACATCGACGAGGACGACGTCAGGGCCGAGGGCAACGCCGCGCGGACCGCCCAGGCCGTGTCGGCCCCGGCGGCGGGCGGCGCCGACGCGGCGGTGCGCGGCGCGCAGCAGGTCTACCGTGGCGACTCCGCCGCCATGATGGAGAGCACCTGGAACAAGACGGGCGCCCAGGGCGGCCACGTCGCCCAGGCGAACCAGGCCATGCGGGTGATGCCCGCGGCCCTGGACGGCACCGCCTCCGTCGTGTCGGCGGTGAAGGTCGCGGCGGGCACGCAGGCGGTGTTCACCGCGGTCGGCGTGGCCAAGGCGCTGGCGTTCGGCGGGGCGGTCGGGGCGACCGTCGCCACGGCCCGGGTGATGGCGTCGCGCCAGGCGGTCAGGAAGATCCTGCGCGAGGGCAGCGAGGGCACCGGCAAGGTGATCGCGCCCATCGTGCGCCGCAAGGTGACCGAGCCGATGCGCCGCATCCTGGACGACCTGCGCCGCCCGGGCGGCACCGGCGGGCCGCGCCTGGCCACGGCCGGCGGGCGCGGAAGCGTGCCCGTGCGGACGTCCGGCCTGCGCAACCCGTCGGGGCCCCGGTCCGTCGAGGACGGCATCGCCCGGATGGGCCGCAGGAACAACCGGGACAACAACCGAGGCAACGGGCGCGGCAGGGGCGGCAGCGGCGGGAGCAGCCGCGGCGGCGGAGGCTTCTTCTCCCGCAACTCCAACCAGGGCTCGCGCCACGACGGCAGGATCCACGGCGACCCGCCCACCAGCGCCAAGGGCATGAGCGAGGCGGAGGCGAAGAAAGCCGAAGAGATGTTGAAGAAGAGCATCAAGGCGCGCAAGGCTGAGGAGAACAGGAAGGGGTACGAGGTCGGGCACGCCGAGCGGATCAGAAGGGAAGAAAAGGCTCTCAAGGACCTCCAGGACAGCATCCGGCGGCGGCAGTACGACTCCACGCCCGACACCTCGTCGTCCAGCGGAGGCTCGTACAACAGCGGCAGCTCACAGGCCTCCGCCGACCGCTATCCCACCGACGCCGAGTGGGAACAGCAGAAGAAGAACAGGAGGTGGTAGGGCCGATGCCGACACAAGCGGGCGAGGAGCTGATCGACCGCATCCTCGCGCACCCGGGCGACGGCGACCTCGTGGGCCCCGCGGCCAACGACCTGCTGAGCGAGCTGTACGCGGGCTTCCCCGTCGAGAACCTCACCCGGCTGCTGCACAGCGGCGACGACCGGATCCTGCCGACGGCGACCTGGCTGCTGTCCGAGATCCCCGGGATGGCCGCGCCGCTGATCGGCGAGGTGCCCGCCCTCCTGGCCAGCCCGATCCGCGGCGTGCGCTACGACGCGATCGAGGTGGTGCTGGAGAACGCCGGCGAGCGGGACGGGCCCGTCATCGCCCAGGTCATCGGCCTGAGCCACGACCCCGAGAGCGCCGTCCGCTGGAAGGTGCTCGAGTTCCTGACCGAGGCGTCGATCGAGCAGTTGCAGGCGGGGGCGGCGAGCCTGCCCCCCGGGCAGCTCAAGGAGCTGACCGAGTGGCTGATCCTGCAGGACGGGGAGGATCCCGATCTGCCCGGCGTGGTCATCCGGCTCGAAGAGGGTGACCCGGTGACGCGGATGTTCGCCACGGCCGCCGCCGCGAGCCTGTCCAGCGAGGGCGACGTGAACCTCCTGATGCACGCGGTCATGGTCGAGGAAGAGGAGATCCGCGCGTTCGCCCAGGAGCGGCTGAGCGAGCTGCGCGGCGACGACTCCGCCTAGGGCGCCCGTCGGCGACGGCGCAGGCGGTGGTTCCGATGCCTGGTGGCGACGGCGCAGGTGGTGGTTTCAGATGGCCACCACCGCCGTGCGGGTGTGCCCACGGCTGCCGCCCACCTCCACCTTGATCGCCCGCTTGGCCCTGCGCACGCCGCGGTCCTTCTCCTTGACCGACTTCACCGGCCAGGGCAGCGTGATCTTCACCTCGTCGGCCGTCCTGGACGGGTCGGACACCGCGAGCCGTACGCGCCGGTCGTCCCTGCGGGCCAGCAGCGTGCACGGGCCGTCGGCGGCGAGCGTCCCGTGCGGGGTCTCCACCCGCCCCGCCCGCCAGAAGACGGCGGCGAGCAGGTCGCCACGCGAGATGGCCTGCACCGTTCCTGAGTTGGCCAGAATCCTGACCCGCAGCCCGTACGCGGCGGTCTGCGCGGCGCAGGCGTCGGGCAGCACGGCGTAGGCGTAGCGCGCCTGGCGCGGATCGACGCCGTGGTCGAGCACGATCGTCGTGTAGTGCCTGGTCACTGGGGTGTCGTCGCCGCCGGTGGTGGCGCCCTTGTCGATGTCCGACCAGCGGCCGGTGCGCTCCTTGCGGATCACCTGCGCGGCGGGCCCGTCGAGCAGCACGTAGCCGGCCACGCCTGGCAGGTGGATCCAGCGGTCGCCCCGGGCCAGCGGGGGATGGCCGTCGTGGGTGTTGCGGTTCTCCACGACGGTCTCGACGCGGCGGCCGTCGGAGGCGGTGATGCCGGCGCCGAGGGCGATCACCGCGTCGTCGAGCAGGAACCACGCCTTCTTGGCCCGCAGGGAGGAGCCGTCCGCGATCAGCCGCATGGCGGCCACGCCGTACTCGCCGTCCAGGGCCGTGCCGCCCGCCCACGGGGTGGGCGGCAGGCGGCGGTGCCCGTGCTGGAGGTTGGCGCGCTTGCGCACGTCCACCGTGGTGCCCGGCAGCCGGTACGGGTCGATCGTCGGCCACAGGTCGTCGTTCCAGTGGGTGAGGTCGCCCGTGTAGAGGTAGGTCATGCCGTCGCCGGTGTACCAGCCGTGCAGGTTCTCCCTGTTCATCGCCTCGGCCGCGCCGGTGCGCCGCGAGCTCATCGCGATCGCGCAGGCCCAGGTGGGGCGGCGGTGCACGACCCGGTCCATGTCGGCGAAGACGTAGGTGCCCGTCGTGCGCGGGCCGACCGGCACCGACGGGTCGTCCAGCAGGGCCCTGGCCTTGGCGATGCTCGACAGCGGCGCGACCGTGTCGTACGGGACGGCCGTGTTGCGGGTGAGCCAGCCCTTCACCAGCGGACGCCAGCGCTTCGCGTGGCGCTCCGGCGCGGCCTCCAGCAGGTTGAGCATGGCCTCGACCGTCTTCTGCCCCGAGTGGTGGTCGCGGTGGCCCTGGCGGGAGATGGACCGGCCGCGCACGCAGTCCATCATCAGCCCGTCGAAGACGAACGGCACGAACGAGCGGTCCACGATGTCGTAGACCTCGCCGACGTCGCTGATCTCCCACGGCGAGCGGGCGAGCATGGCGATCAGCCTGGCGACGCTCTCCAGGTAGTCGACGCCGTAGCTGCCGTTGTAGGGATAGACGTCGTGCTGGATGAACGACCCGTCACGGTAGAAGCCGTCGCCCGGCCCCCTGGTCGGGCGCAGCAGGTCGGACACCGCGTTCCTGGCCCGCTTGAGCAGGCGGGCGTCGTGGGTGAGCAGGCCGCGCATCGCCACCGCCATGGCCTTGCCCGCCCGGTTCGCGCCGGTCTCGACGACGCCGGGGTGGCTGACGCGCCGCTCCGGGTCGGGGCACCAGCGGCGCAGCGGGCGCAGCCAGCGTTTGAGCCCGTCCTTGGGCAGGCCGTCGTAGAGCAGGGCGCAGGTGTCGGTGAGCGAGCGGGGGACGCCGATCTCCCACCAGTACCAGTTGCTGCCGCGCGGGTCGAAGCCCTCGTGGTAGGCGTGCTCGTACAGGAAGTCCAGCGCCCCTGCCGCGACCTCGGCCACCTGCCTGTCGCCGTGCATGGCGGTGCCCGGCGTGGCCCAGCCCAGCGCCAGCGTGCGCATCCGGTTGTAGGCGCGGTTGAAGTTGCCGGTGCGCGGGTCGTCGAGCGGCAGGTCGGGCCAGAGGCTCGGGCGGCCGGCGGTGGGCTTCAGCTTGCGCAGCACCGCGTTGGCCGACCCCTCGATCGCCTGCGTCTGGTCGGTGTAGGCGGTGTTGTACTCCCCACCGGCCAGCAGGCGCACCCACCGCTCACGCGCGGCGTCGAACGCAGCGGCCCCGACTTCCGTAGCGTCGGTCGCGGCGGCTGGTCTTTCGCAGAGAGCAAGCCCGGCCACGGCCGCGGCACCCAGCAGAGCGGAACGCCGACTCGGGGGGTTGATCACCATACATATTAGGATATGGACACCCGATAATCGCGCACCCACGCGTTCAGCTCGACCAGGTTCACCAGCAACTGGGCGCCGCTCGACCCGCCGGGCAACTGCGCCCGCAGCTCGCCCGCGCCGATCCGCTTCAGCAGGTCGTTGAGGCGCGGCGCGTCGAACATGGCCCGCAGCGGCGACTCGCTCGCGTTCACGATCCACGTCGCCTCACGCACCAGCGCCTGATCGTGCGCGGGGTTCTGGACGTGCGGGTACGCGCTCTTGCGCCGATTCAGCGTGGACGGCGGCAGAATCGCCGCCATCGCCTCCTTGAGCAGGCTCTTCAGCCCGCCCCCGCACTTCATCGACCAGGGCACGTTCCACACGTACTGCACGAGCCGGTGATCGCAGAACGGCAGCCGCACGTGCAGCCCCTGCGCCGCGCTCATCCGCTCCTTGCGGTCCAGCACGACCGCCAGCGGCCCCGCCATCCCGAGATACAGCACCTCGCGCATCCGCGCGTCCAGCCCCCGCTCGCCCGGCAGGCGCGGCACCTCGCTCATGAGCTGCGCGTAGCGGGCCTTCTCGTCGCCGTCCCGCGCCAGCTCCGGCACCAGGTAGTCGGCGAGTCTCGGCCCGTCGCCGAGCCACGGGAAGCCGTCGCGCCCGACCAGCTCGCTCTTGAACAGGTACGGGTACCCGCCGAAGAACTCGTCCGCCGCCTCCCCGGACAGCGCCACCCTCGTGTCCTGCCGCATCCGCTGGAACAGCAGGTACATCGACGCGTCGAACTGCCCCCACCCGGGCAGGTCACGGGCGCGGCGGGTCGCCGGGATCGCCGCGAGCAGGTCCGGCATCGTCGCCGTCAGCGTGGTGTGCCTGCTGCCCATGAACCGGGCCGCCGCCGCGGCGTACGGCGCGTCCACGTCAGGGCGCAGCTCGGTCGGCGCGAAGTGCTCCTCGTCGCTGTCGAACTCCACGCAGTACGTGTCGAGCGGGTGCGGCAGCAGCCGCGCCGCCAGCGCCGCCACCGACGTCGAGTCCACGCCGCCGGACAACATCGCCCCGCACGGCCCCGAGGCGGGCAACTGGCCGGCCACCGCGTCGTCGAACAGCTCCCGCACGCGCTCGGCGGTCCTGGCGGCCGTGTGCTCGTGCGGCTCGCTCGTCAGCCGCCAGTACGCCCGCGAGACCGGGCTTCGGCCGGGGGCGTAGGTGACGACGTGCGCGGGCTTGACCTCGCGCAGCCCGGCCAGCGGCGTCTCACCGGCGAGGGTGAGGCGCGGCTGCAGCACCATCGTCATCAGCGACTGGTCGAGGCGCGGGGTGAACAGCGGGTTCGCCATGATGCCGCGGGGGAGTGAGGCGAACAGGATTCCGCCCGGGTAGGCGTGGTAGTAGAGCGGCTTCAGTCCGAGGTGGTCGCGGGCCAGCAGCAGCCGCCGCTGCCGCCCGTCCCAGACGGCCAGCGCGAACGCGCCGGTCAGGTGGGTGACGAAGGCCGCGCCGTGCGTCAGGTAGGCGTGCAGCAGCACGTCGGTGTCGGTCGCGGCGGGCGACAGGCCGAGTGAGCGGCGGACGGCGGCCAGGTTGTAGATCGCGCCGTCGTAGGCGAGCGCGACGCCGTCCCCCTCCGGCGCGGGGAACACCGCCGGCTGCTGGCCCTCGGCTGTGCCGGGGAGGGCGAGGTGGCGGTGGCCCAGGGCCGCGTGCCTGGTGAGGTGCAGCGCGCCGCCGTCGGGGCCGCGGTCCGCCATCGTGTCCGTCATCGTGCGTACGACGTCCGCGTGCTTCGTGAGGTCGCGTTCGTGGTCGATCCATCCGACGAGACCGCCGCTCATCCGGTCAGCTCCCATGCAGTCGTAGTGAGCGCCCGCCGCACCCGGGTCAGCGCCTCGCGGGTGCGGTCCTGCGCCTGGACGAGGGCGATGCGCAGGTGCCCGGCGCCGGGATTGACTCCCGGACCGGTGGCGGCGGTGGCGTCGCGGCCGATGGGTGCGCCGAGGTAGCGGCCCGGCATTGTCATGACCGCCTCCTCGCGCCACAGCCGCCGCGCCGCCGCCTCGTCGTCCGGCACCGGCAGCCACAGGAAGAACCCCGCCTCGGCCCGCCGGTAGCCGGGCAGGTCGCCGAGCAGCTCGTCCGCCACGTCCCAGTTCGCGCGCACGGCCGCACGCAGGCGGGCCACGTGCGCGTCGTCCGCCCACAGCCGGGCCGCCACCGCGCACACCGGCTCCGCCGTCGAGACCCCGCAGGCCCGGTTGTGACCGGCGTACGCCGCCACGCTCGCCGGGTCCCCGATCACGAACCCGGACCGCAGCCCCGGCATCCCCGACCGTTTGGACAGGCTGTGCAGCACCAGGAACCGTCCGGCCTCACTCGCGATCCCGGACGCCAGGAACCCGCCGCCCGCGGGCGCGCCGTGGACGAGGTCGATGTAGCACTCGTCCACGACGAGCAGCGCCCCGGCCTCCCGCGCCGCCGCGGCGATCTCCCGCAGCCGTTCAGGCGGGTGCGTCTCGCCGCGCGGGTTGCCCGGCGAGCAGAGGACTACCGCGCCGACGTCCCGCCGTCCCGCCACGGTGGCGGCCAGCTCCTCCGCGTGCGCGTAGAAGACGGCCCGCCCGCCGGACGTCTCCGTCGCCGCGTGGTAGGTGGGATAGAACGGGTTGGGCAGCACCACGGCGGGTGCGAGCGCGGTGACGGACAGGGCGATGGCGGCGGCGACGGCCTGCTTGGTGCCGGGGGACGGCTCGATCGCCAGGGACCCGTCCCGGACGGCGACGGCCACGTGGCCGCCGAAGCGCCGGGTGAGCCAGCCCGTGTAGGCGGCGCGCAGCTCGGGGGTGCCGCCGAGCGGCGGGTAGCGGGTCCAGCCCGCCACGTCGCCGAGGAGCCGGCCGTCCACCGGAGGCGTGACCAGGCGGGCCTCGCCGAGGTGCAGCGGGATGGGGGTGAGGGCGGCGGGCACGGGCACGTTCACCAGGAGGGCGCGCAGCCGCTCGAACGCGCTCGGCATCGGTCGCAGAAGTGTCATGAGAGGTGAGGGGTCGGTCGGTCGCGGAAGTGTCATGGGAGGTGAGGGGTCGGTCGCAGAAGTGTCATGAGAGGTGTGGAGGGGTCAGTCGCGGACGAGGTCGTTCAGTGCTGTCTTGCCGCGGGTGCGGTCGTCGGCGTGCTTGACGATGACCGCGGCGTACACCGAAATTTCGGGATTCGTGGGGTCGGTGCGCGCGCCCGGGACCACCACCGCGTTCTCGGGCACCTCGCCATAGGTCACCTTGCCCGTGGCGCGATCGACGATGGGCGTGGACCTGCCGAGGAACACCCCCATGCCGATCACGGCGCCCCGCCGCACCACCACCCCCTCGGCGATCTCGGAGCGCGCGCCGACGAAGACGTCGTCCTCGACGATGACGGGCTGCTCGCCCAGGGGTTCCAGGACGCCGCCGATGCCGGCGCCGCCGGAGATGTGGCAGCGCGCCCCGATCTGGGCGCAGGAGCCGACGGTGGCCCAGGTGTCGATCATCGTGCCGGGCCCGATGTGGGCGCCGACGTTGACGAAGCACGGCATCAGCACGACCCCGGGCGCCACGTACGCGCCGAGGCGGACGACGCCGCCCGCCACCACCCGCAGGCGGGCGTCGCGGAAGGTCGGCTCGTCCCAGCTCTCGAACTTGAGCGCGATCTTGTCGAAGCTCTTCGGCCGCCGCGGGCCGCCCGCGCCCACCTCGTTCTGGTTGATCAGGAACGACAGCAGGATGAGCTTCTTGACGAATGTGTCGACCACCCACTCCGTCCCCTGCGGCCTGGCGGCGCGCAGCTCGCCGCGGTCGAGAGCCGCGAGCCCGGCGGCGACGTGCGGCGCCAGCGCCGCCAGGTCACCGCCGGACAGCGACTCCCGCCGCTCGAAGGCGGCCTCGACCAGATCTCTGTTCACGTTCACGCTCCTGTTCGAGCCAGCGCTTCCCAGCGGACGGTCGCCGTGTAGTCGTCGTAGGTCTCGGCACGCCGGATCTCCACCACGTCGCCGCCGTCGGTGAGCATCAGCTCGGCGGGCCGCAGGCGGCCGTTGTAGGTGAAGCCCATGGCGTGGCCGTGGGCGCCGGTGTCGTGGACGATCGCGAGGTCGCCGTCGCGTGGCTCGGGCAGCTCGCGGTCGATGGCGAACTTGTCGAGGTTCTCGCAGAGCGCGCCGACGACGTCGAACCTGCCCAGCGGTCTCCCCTTGGCGTAGGGGAGCGAGATGTGGTGGTAGGCGCCGTACAGGGCGGGCCGCATCAGCGACGACATCGACGCGTCCAGCCCGGCGATCTCGTGGCCCTTGCGGCAGCGGTTGATGACGCGGCTGACGAGCACGCCGTGCGGGCCGGTCACGTACCGGCCGATCTCGGTCAGGATACGCGGCCCGCCGGCGCCGAAGTACTCCTCCTTGGCGGCGATGATCTCCTCCGCGTACGCGGTGAAGTCGATGGGTTTGTCGTCCTCCCTGTACGGGATGCCGAGGCCGCCGCCGACGTTCACGTACGCCAGCTCGATCCCGGCCTCGTCGGCGATCCGCGCGCCGGTCCTGATGACGTCGGCAGCGGCCCGCGCGGCCCGGCCGGTGTCGAGCTCGTTGGCGAGCGTCATGCCGTGGATGCCGAACCGCCGCGCGCCCCGCGCGACGGCGTCGGCGTACGCGCCGGCGAGCTCGTGCACGGGCACCCCGAACTTGCTGTGCGCCGCGCTGCCCATGAGCGCGCAACCGGCCGTCAGGCCGCTGGGTGAGATGCGGAAGGCGACGGTCTCCGGAAGCTCGTCGACCTTCTTCAGGAAAGATCTGTCGTCGAAAGTTATCAACGCCCCCGCGGCGCGGGCGAGCCGGTATTCGGACAGCGCGGTGTTGTTGGAGGTGAATACGATGTCGCCGGCCTGCGCGCCGACCGCCCGGGCGAGCCGCACTTCGACCGCCGAGGAGCAGTCGAAACCACTGCCTGCGGCCCGCAGCAGCGCCAGGACATTCGGGTTCGGCAACGCCTTCACCGCGAAATACTGCCGGTACGCGGCGTTGCCGAATGCGCGGACCATGGCCTCGTGGGTGGCCACGATGCCGCGCGCGTCGTAGATGTGGAAGGGGGTGTCGTAACTCGCGACGAGGTCGGGGAGCAGCGGCAGCAGCCGCTCGGCGAATTCAGCCGACATCGGCACGGCGGGATCCGATCGTCATGGCACGAGGGCGACGCAGATGGTTCGGTTACGCATTCCGCTGACCGGCCGCTGGTACGGGAAATAATAGCTTTCCAGCGGCTCGAACCCGAAAGAAATCAGGCCCTTGTGCAGATAGTCCTTGGCGATGAACCAGAATCCGTCCACGTGCTCGTGCATCGCGAAGTCGGCCTTGCCGTCGCGGGGCGCGTCGTTGGACAGGACCAGGTGCGAGCCCGACGGCAGGTGCAGGTCGCGTAGTTTGCCGAGGGCGGGGTCGAGCCCCGTCGTCGCGTCGAAGAGGTGGCCGAGCAGCCCGTCGGCGTAGACGGCCGACACGTCGGCGGCGTCGGCCGGCGCCAGCTCGAAGAAGTCGGCGGTACGCGCGTCGACGCCCTTCTTCCTGGTCAGCTCGACGGCTTCGGCGTTGCAGTCGATGGCTCGCACGTCCCTGCCGAGCCCGGCGAGGTCGCCTTCGACGAAGCCGTTGCCGCAGCCGAGCGACAGCACGGCCGCGTCGGGAGCGGTCAGCATGAGGATCTTCAGGACGATGTGCGAACGGTATTCGGGAACGTAGGTCGACGGTGTGATGGAGTCGTTGAACGCGCCCCCGCTCTCCCATATGTCATAGATGCTCTGCGACGCAGAGCCGACGGGGCGGGGCAGGCAATAATAGTCGTGAATGCGCGCCAGCTCCGGTTTGGATTGCGGCACTCTTCCCTCCCTGGTTCGAGCGGTGTCGAGGCCGTGCCCGGTACGGCGGATATCTCGCCATTGTTTTTCTGCGGCCATCGAACACGAGGCTGCAGCGTAACACGCGGCCGGCGGAAGGCGGAAGGCCGCTTTTTTAGTGGTCCGGTCAAGATCCAAAAATTGTTTAATCCGGAGGTGTGCGATGTTCGTAACATGTTAACTGCCTGCTCGGGGCGGGTGTCCGGGTTTTTGTCACGACACTTACCAGGGCCGTTTGTCGGGCCGTTTCCGGCGCAGGAAGTGGCCCTTCCTTCCTTGCGCCGCGCTCCGGCGACGTCGTATGCTCCCGCCATTGCCGCTACGGGCTCATGTGAGGTTCCGGCTATGCTCGAACTGATTCCCATCACGGAATGTATTGGCACTGAAGTTCGCGGCCTCGACGTCACCGGTTATATTTCCGACCAGGATTTCGAGCGCATCTATCAGGCGTGGATCGACCGGACCATTCTGTTGATCCGCGGCCAGGAAATGACTCCGGCCGAACAGGTGAAGTTCACCCGCAGATTCGGCGAGGTGGTCACCTACACGCGGTCCCAGTTCAACGCCGACGAGTTCCCCGAGATCCTCGTCCTGTCGAACCTGACCCGCGACGGCAAGCCGATCGGCTCGGCGTACAGCGGGCGGGTGTGGCACAGCGACGGCGCGTACCTCAGCGACCCGCCGGCGGGATCCATGTTGTACGCCCGCGAGGTGCCGCCCGTCGGCGGCGACACGTGGTACGGCAACATGTACGCCGCCTACGACGCGCTGCCGGACCACGTCAAGGACCGGATCGCCGATCTCAAGGTCATCATCAGCCGGGTGCAGTCCCGGCCCTACAACTACCCGGACCGGCCGCCGCCCACCGAGCGGGAACGCCTGGAGTGGGTGGACGTCGCGCACCCGATCGTGAAGGTGCACGACGTCAGCGGGCGCAAGGCCCTCTACGTCGGCGGCAACGTGCCCTGGCGGATCGAGGGACTGCCCGAGGACGAGAGCCGGCCGCTCATCACGTTCCTCCAGGAGTTCGCCACGATGCCGCGCTTCACCTACCGGCACCGCTGGCGGGCCGGCGACATCGTGCTGTGGGACAACCGCAGCGCCATGCACATGGCCACCCCCTACGACCACGTCAACCACCGGCGCCTGATGCACCGGACCACCCTCGCGGCGGTCCTCTAGGATGCGGGCCGACTACATCATCGTGGGGGCCGGCGCGGCGGGGTGCGTGCTCGCGTCGCGGCTGTCGGAGGACCCCGGCGCCCGGGTGCTCCTGCTGGAGTCGGGGTCGCGGCGGCGCAGCCCGCTGCTGACGATCCCGGCCGCCGAGACCATCCTCATGGGCAACCCCGCCTACGACTGGTGCTTCGAGACCGACGCCGACCCGACGATCGGCGACCGCAGCCTGCGCATCCCGCGCGGCCGGCTGCTCGGCGGGTCCAACCAGATCAACGGCATGATCTTCGTGCGCGGCCAGCGCGAGGACTACGACGAGTGGGAGCGCCTCGGCAATCCCGGCTGGTCGTGGGCCGGCGTGCTGCCGTACTTCAAGAGCCTGGAGAGCACGGCGATCGCCGGGCCCAGCCGGGGGCGGGACGGGCTGATCCGCGTCGGCCTGCCGCGCGAGCGCGACGAGCTGTGCGAGGCGTTCCTGCTGGCCGCGCAGAAGACCGGCTACCGCGAGAACCCCGACTACAACTCAGGCGACCAGGAGGGCTTCGGCTACTACCAGGTCAACCACGACCGCGGGCGCCGCTCGTCCGTCGCCGGGACGTACCTGCGCCGCGCGCTGCGCCGGCCCAACCTGACCGTGCTCACCGACGCGCACGTCACCGGGCTGCGGTTCGACGGCACGCGCTGCGTCGGCGTGCGATTCCGGCACCGGGGCCGCTCCTGGCAGGCCGGCTGCGCGCGCGAGGTGATCGTCAGCGCGGGAGCCGTCCAGTCGCCGCAGCTCCTCGAACTGTCGGGGATCGGCTCCGCCGACGTGCTCGCCGCCGCCGGGATCCCGGTCGTGCACCACCTGCCCGGCGTCGGCGAGAACTTCCGCGACCACTACGCGACCCGGCTGCGCTGGCGGGTGCGCCGCCCCATCACCTTCAACGAGCGCTCGCGCGGGCTGCGGCTGGCCGGCGAGATCGCGACGTACCTGACGCGCCGGCGCGGGCTGCTCAGCCTGCCCATCGCGCTCGGGCACGGGTTCGTCCGCTCGTCCGACGCCGAGCCGCGGCCGGACCTGCAGTTCCACTTCGCCCCCGCCAGCTACGGCGCGGGCGCGACCCGGCGGCTCGACACCTCACCCGGCATGACCCTCGGCGTCTACCCGCTGCGGCCCGAGTCGGCCGGGTCCATCCACATCCGCTCCGCCGACCCTGCGGCGCCGCCCGCGATCCGGCCGCGCTTCCTCGACTCGGAGGCCGACCGCGCGCGGCTGGTCGCCGGGATGCGCATCGCGCGCCGCGTCGTCGGGGATCCCGCGCTCGACCCGTACCGGGCCTACGAGCTGATCCCCGGCAAGGACGTCAGGACCGACGAGGAACTGGTCGCCTACGCGCGGGAGAACGGCGACACCTCCTACCACCCGGTGGGAACGTGCCGGATGGGCGACGACCCGATGGCGGTCGTCGACCACCGGCTGCGCGTGCACGGCCTGTCCGGCCTGCGCGTGATCGACGCCTCGGTGATGCCGACCATGGTCTCGGGCAACACGAACGCCGCGAGCATGATGATCGGCGAGAAAGGCGCAGCGCTCGTGATCGCCGATTCCCTGGAGAAAGCATGAGGTTCGACTACGCACGCAACCGGGCCGCCGTCGGGACCTTCCGCGACCGGCGCAGCGCCTTCTGGCCGCCGTCCGGCGGCTACCAACTGGCCTGCCTCGACCTCGCGGCCGAGACGCCCGACCTCGGCGGCGGCCTGCTCGCCGGGCTGGCCACGCTGAAGTCGGCCGTGGACGCCGAGTGGCACCACGCCAAGGACGCGGCGGCGGCGCCCGCGGGCAGGCCGGGCGCGCCCGCGCCGGAGGGCGCGCGGCGCTTCCACACGCCGGCGCTGGTCGCCTCCGCCATGCGGGACGTCGCCAAGCACCTGCCCCGCGACGCCGACCGGCGCGCGCTGCGGCTGCGCGCCGACGCCGTCGAGCACGGCTACCCGGTCCAGGCCCTGCGCGAGCTGGCGGAGCTGCGCGAGGACGTGACGCTCGTCGCCGGACACATCGGCACCTGGTCGGGCAAGGACCCCGGCGGGCTGCCCACCGCGTTCGCCTGCCGACGCGACGACGCCGGGCAGGAGTTCGTGGCCGCGGCGCTCGCCGAGCGGGACCGCGTCGAGCCGTACCTGCGCTCGCTCATGGTGGACCTGCGGCTCGGCGACCTGCCGGCATTCGCCGCGACCCGGCTGTTCTTCATGGCCGGCGAGGGCAATCTGCATCCCAAGCACATCGCGTACTTCCTGCCGGAGGACGAAGGGGTCAAGGAGTCGCCGTACAAGAAGACCTACTACTTCCGCAACACCCACAGGGCCGTCCTCGACGCGGTGTCCGCGCCGCTGTCCGCCCGGTACGTGCGGGTGGGCGACGGGTTCGACCCGGCGGCCGATCGCTTCGCGGGCATCCCGGTGCTGGGCGTGCTCAGCCACGAGTTCGGCCACTTCGTGCACCGGCCCGCGACCGACTTCGACCCGCTGTGGCGGGACGACCACTGGATCGTGGGGGTGCTCCAGGAGACGGCCGCCGACGTGTTCGGCGTGCTCGTCCTGGCCGAGGTGTGGGCCGCGCGGCTCGGGATCGACAAGGCGGACGTGGTCGCGTACTACCTGGCCGAATGCCTGCGCTACGTGGACCGCGGCCTCGGCACGTTCCCCGACAGCGACGGCATGTTCCTGCAACTGTCCTACCTGACCAGGCTCGGCGCGCTCACGCCCGAGGGGCCCGTGCTCACCGGCGAGCCCGACGTGGTGATCGCCGGGCTGCGGTCGCTGGCCCGCGTGCTGGCCGAGGTGCTGCTGCTGCCCGACCCCGCGCCCGCGCTCGCCTTCCACGCCGCCTACGGCCCGGCCGACCCCGGGCCCCTCGCCCCGCTGGTCGAGGAGCTGCGCCACCGGCCCATGCAGTCCGTCGAGTACGTGCAGGAACACCTCCATGTTCGTTGACTCCCTGGTGGACAGGCTCGCCGAGCACCCCGGGCAGCGGATGCGCTTCCTGTCGAGGGACGGCGGCACGCTGGTCAAGACGTACGCCGAGATCCACGACGACGCCGTCAAGCTCATGGGCGAGCTGCGCGACAGCGGGCTCGGCGCGGGCGACCTGGTCGGCGTGCTCGGCCCGAACTCCTACGAGTGGATCCTGGCCGACCTCGCGCTGCTCGCCCTCGGCTGCGTGCCCGTCGCCATCCCGGCGGAGAACCGCTCCGGCGCGGCTCAGATCGGCGGGCTGGTGGGCGCGTACCGGCTGGCCGCGCTGCTGCTCACCCAGCCGCTCCCGGACGGCGCCGCGCCGCCCCCGGCCACCGCGGTCCTCACGGACCGGCCGGTCAAGCTGGATCCGGTGCGGCACGCCGACGCCCCGGTGCTGCCGCCCGGCGTGCGCACCATCGCGTTCTCCTCGGGGACCGCCGGGACGCAGAAGGGCCTGCTGCTCACCGACGACGGCATCGCCAACACCGTCGAGCTGTCGGCCCGCGCGTGGCAGGTCACGACGGACGACGACCTCGCGATCGTGATGCCGTACTCCAACTTCCAGCAGCGCTACCTCACCTACCTGGCCATCTGGACGGGCTGCGCCGCCACCGTGGTGCCGCCGGAGATCATGTTCCAGGCGTTCAAGGCCGTCGAGCCGACGATCATCCTGGGCCCGCCGTCCTTCTTCGAGCTGCTCCACAACCGGGTGATGGCCGCCGACCCGGCCGACCGCGTCGAGAAGGGCCGCGGCTGGCTGTCGATGTACGGGTCGCGGGTGCGGCTCATGTACACCGGGTCCGCGCCCGTCCCGCCGGCCATGGTCGCCCTGTTCCACGAGCTGGGCGCGCCGCTGTACGAGCTGTACGGCAGCACCGAGATCGGCTGGATCGCCATGAACGTGCCCGGCAGGGCCAGGGCCGGCACCGCCGGGCCGCCCGTGGACGGCATCGCCGTGGAGCTGGGCGACGACGGCGAGGTGATCGTGCGCGCCGACCGGCCGCAGGTCGTCGGCTACGTGTACGAGGGCGTCGAGACGCAGGACGCCGTCTTCCTGCCCGACGGCAGGATCGCCACCGGCGACCTCGGCGTCATGGAGGACGGGTTCCTGCGGCTGACCGGCCGCAAGAAGAACGTGATCATCACCAGGAGTGGGGTGAAGATCAACCCGGCCGAGCTGGAGGCCGGCATCGAGCGGGCCCTGCCCGGCGTGCGCGCCATGGTCGCCCTGCCGGACGGCGCCGCGCTGCTCGCCTGCGTCGTCTGGACCGAGGACCTGGGCCGGGCGGCCGAGGCCGAGGAGGCCGTCCAGCGGCTCAACGCCGGCCACGAGCCCTCGCACCGCATCGCGACGACCATCGTCCGGCCGATGGCGGAGCTGACCGTGGAGAGCGGCCTGCTGACCAGGAACTTCAAGATCGACCGAGGCGCGGTGACCCGCGCCGTGTGGAGGAGTGGCGACAGGTGACCGAGGAGGCGCTCTGCCAGATCATCGCCAGCGTCCTGCCCGGCAGGGACGTGGCGCCGTCCATGAGTCTCAGGAACGACCTCGGCGTCGACTCGATCGGGCTCATGAGCATCGTGTTCGTGCTGGAGGAGCAGACCGGCATCGACGCCATGGGACACATCCAGAAGTTCATCGAGGCCGAGTACGTGCACGACCTCGTCGGCATCTGCCTGGGGGCGAACTCATGACGATCATCGACTTCCACTGCCACGTCGCGGCCGAGATGTGCTTCCCGCCGTCGTTCCGCGACGGCGTCATCGACAACATGGCCGCCGCCATGCGGGCGCGCGGCCTGCCCGCGACCAAGGAGCGGCTGCGCCGCATGCACGACGCGACCCTCCAGGACCCGCTCTGCGACCAGCTCGTCAAGGAGATGGACGACGCGGGCATCGACGTGGCCGTGCTGCTGCTGCCCGACTTCACCTACACGCTCAAGGACGGCACGCACTCCATCGAGGAGATCATCGACCACCACAAGCTCGTGGTGGACCGGCACCCCGGCCGCTTCCGTGTCCTCGTCGGCGTGGACCCGCGCTGGGGCGCCGACGGGATCACGCTGTTCGAGCGGGCCATCGTCGACTACGGCTTCGACGGCATGAAGCTCTACCCGCCGTGCGGCTACCGCCTCGACGACAAGGCGCTCTACCCGTTCTACGAGATCTGCGCGCAACGCCGGCTGCCGGTGCTGTCGCACATCGGCGCCACCTCCCCGGCGCTCGACTTCGAGATCGCGCTGCCCATCTACGTGGATCGGCCCGCGCGCGACTTCCCAGGCGTGGACTTCGTGCTCGCGCACGGCAGCGTCCACTACCCCGACGAGTGCGCGATGCTCTGCAACAACCGGCCGAACGTCTACATCGACGCCAGCGGCTACGAGGCGCCCGACGGCGTGGCCGGGCTCAACCGGTTCTTCCGCCGCAACATCAACCACAAGGTGCTGTTCGGCACCGACTGGCCGATCTTCCGGCTGCAGGGCAAGCAGACCAACTTCGTGGAACGGCTCACGGCGGAAGGGGCCTTCCCGGCCGAGATGCCGCAGGCCGACCGCGAGCTTTTCATGTGGAAGAACGCACAACGGCTCCTCGACAAGAAGGGCACAGGCGAATGACCTCATTGACCGACGGCCTCACCGCCGAGCAGATCCAGTTCTTCAAGGACAACGGCTACGTTGGCCCCTTCGATCTCTACGAGCCCGGCGAGGCTCAGCAGATCTGGAGCAAGGCCATGATCGAGATGGCGCTGTCGAAGAACAAGCCGCACAACTCGACGATCATCAACTACGACCGGCACCTCGACTGCGACACCCTCTCCGAGCACATCTCGCGGCCGGAGATCGTCAACAAGCTGCGCTCGCTCCTCGGCGAGGACATCATCTGCTGGAAGTCCAACATCTTCCAGAAGCCGCCCGGCAGCGCGGGCACCGGCTGGCACCAGGTGGAGAAGTACATCGTCGGCGAGACCACCACCGCCGCCACGCCGTCGCTCAGCTTCGCCTACGACCGCGACGACGACGAGGTGCTCCAGGACGTCAGCGTCTGGACCGCCTTCTCCCCGGCCAGGCGCGAGAACGGCTGCCTGCGCTTCATCCGCGGCAGCCAGAAACGCTGGTTCTACGACGAGGCCAAGCGGCTCACCAAGAACCCGGAACGCAAGACCGACTTCTTCGGCTACGACTACTCCGAGCTGCAGCTCGACCCCGACTGGGACCCGGAGAAGGACGACGTCGTGGAGATGGAGATGGAGCCGGGGCAGTTCGTGCTGTTCGTCGAGAAGTGCGTGCACGGCTCGCTGCCCAACGTCAGCGACCAGACCCGGCTCGGCTACGCCTCCCGCTACGTCATCCCGCAGACCAAGGTGTACGAGCACGTGGACCGGCTGGTCGAGTTCGGCGACGAGATCAGCCTCGACTACCACGGCTGCGTCCTGGTCTCCGGCGAGGACAAGTACGGCTACAACCGCATCTACACCGAGAACCTCAACGGCTTCGCCTTCAAGCGGGTGGCCGCCGATGCCTGACCTCGACGACCGGCTGAGGAACTTCGTCGACTTCCTCGGCACCCAGCCGATGGCGCCCCCGCTCACCTACGACGACGTCGCGCCCGGCATGTCGCGCGCCGAGCTCGGGATCAGCTCGCTCAACATCCTCATCCTGGTCAACAGCTACATCGAGGAGAAGGCCAGCGGGAAGATCGCGCTGCGCCCCGAGTGGGTGCCGCTGCTCGACGACGTGGACGGCATTTTGAAGGTGCTCGACGAGATCGACGCGTGCGCGCCGGCCGAGGTCTGAGTGAGCGGCATCTCGTCCTTCGCGTACGTGGCCGGCGACGTCGAGGGCCGGCCTGAGGACATTCCCGGCTTCGACGACCTGTGGCGCGCGGTGTCGCCGGACACCGCGTTCTCCGCGATGGGCACCGGCACGTACCGGAAGATGACCGGGCCGCTCGTGCCGTACGTCGCCGACTGCGTGGCCAAGGTGCTGAGCGCGCACGGGGTCAGGCCCGCCGAGGTGGACCGCCTCGTGCTCGCCACCTCCGACGGCGCGCTCGGCCTGCTCGGCAGGGACGTCGCCGTCGAGGTCATGCGCGCCGCCGGGCTGACCGCGTGCGTGCCCGCCGTCGTGTCGCTCCAGCAGTGCTGCAGCTCCATCGAGGCCCTGCGGTACGGCTGGGACCTGGCCGCCGCCGGCGCGCGGAACGTCGTCCTGGTGGCGCTGGACCGCACCCCGGACGACCGCGACCGGGTGAAGTCCTTCGCGCTGTTCGGCGACGCCGTGGCCGGCTGCCTGATCAGCCGCGACCACGGCGGCCTCACCCTCGCCGGCACCGGGCTGGCCGCCGACTTCTCCGGCATGGTCGGGCAGGACACGTTCGCGTCCAGGCAGGCCGTCGCCCGCGCCGCGCTCGACCGGGCGTACGGGCAGGCGGGCCGCGCGCCCGCAGACGTCACGAAGATCTTCACCTCCAGCCTGTACACGCCCATCGCCGGCTTCAACGCGATGGCCGCCGGGCAGGCCCGCGGGCTGCTGCACTTCCAGGAGCCGATGACCAGGTACGGGCACTGCGGCAATGCCGACTGGCTGATCAATCTGATGGACTACACCGACAAGACAGGCCTGGAGCGGGGCGCGCTCTACCTGGCGCAGGCCTCCGCCCCCGGCTTCTTCGCGTGCGCACTACTGGAGGCGAGTACATGAAGATCGTGGTCGACGACCTGCGCGGGCCGGAGATCGCCGCGTTCCTGGAGGAGCACCTGGAGGAGATGCGCGCCATCACCCCGCCGGGCAGCGTCTACGCGCTCGACCTCGACGCGCTGCGCGTCCCCGAGGTCACGTTCTGGTCGGTCTACGACGGCGACCAGCTCGTCGGCTGCGGCGCGATCAAGCGCATCGAAGGCACGCACGGCGAGATCAAGTCCATGCGCACCGCCTACGAGCGGCGCCGCGACGGCATCGCCGCCCAGCTCCTCACCCACATGCTGGCGGAGGCCAAGGCCATGGGCCTGACCCGGCTCAGCCTGGAGACCGGCTCGACCGAGCACTTCGCGCGGGCCAGGAACCTGTACGAGAAGTTCGGCTTCGAGCCCTGCGGCCCGTTCGCCGGCTACGGCCCCGACCCGCACAGCGCCTTCATGACCAGGGCGATCTGACGCCATGAAGGACGACGTCTACGGCTACGACCAGCAGTTGTACGACCGGTCGTTCCTCAACTGCTACCAGCGGCAGGCCATGGTCATGCTCGCCGAGCGGGTGCCCGACCTGCCGCTGGCCTTCTCCCCCTGCCTGGTCGCCGGCGACGACATCGCCGACCAGGTCATCCGCATCGGCCGCCCGAAGTACGACTTCCAGAGCGCCCTCCTCGACCCCGACAACCTCGCCCGCGTCGGCGTCGCCAGGCAGTACCTGCCGTTCGACACCTACGCGCAAGCACGCGACCTCATCGCCGACACCGTCCGCCGCGCCGGGTACGTCATCCTGTTCGTGGACGTCTACTACCTGCCGCACACCCCCGAATACCGCACCGACCACGTCGTGCACACCATCACGCTCACCTCCTACGCGGACGGGAACTGGTCGATACTCGACGACAACCGGGCGAGCGTGCTGTGCCGGTACGCCTACCCCGAGGACGTCATCGCCGCCGCCTACGACAACGGCAAGCTGCGGCACGTGAGCTGGTTCCCGGCCGGGCCGTACGACGTGCAGGCCGCCGTGACCGGCTCCGCGGCGGCGTTCACGGAGGTGCTGCGCGCCCACGACGACACGTACGCGCTGCTGGACGGGGTGGCCGACCTCCTGGCCACCCCGTGGATCGCCCCCGCCCGCACCATCGCCCTGCTCTACGACGCCTTCTCCGTCTACGAGGGGTCGCGGGCCTGCCTGCGCGCGTTCGCGGCGCGGCAACCCGCGTACGCGGACGCCGAGCCCGCGCTCGCCGACCTCGTCGGGCGGTGCAGGGACATCAGGAACCAGTTGATGATCGGCAAGGCCCTCGGCCAGGTGGACGCCGTCCGCGTGGCCGCCGCCTGCGCGGACCTGCGCGCGGCGGAGGAGGGCACGCTCAAGCTGCTGCGCGAACGAGGAGGAATCTGATGGCCATCGACCCACGCCTCGTCGTGACCGGGTTCCGCCCGGACGGCGCGGCGGTCGTCGTCGGCGACACGCTCGTCACGCCGATCACCGCCCGCGCGCTGCCCGGCCAGGAGATGTACCTGATGTGGGGCAGCCCCGACGGCGGCGCGACCGTCGGCCCCAAGGCGGCCCCGCCGGTCACGCTGCCGTTCTTCGCGGGCGCCGGCGGGACCCGGCTCCTGCTCGTCCGCTTCCCTCCCGCCTCGTCGGTGCCGCCGCCCTCTACCGAGGAGGAGCGGGCCGAGATCGACGCCGAGGTCGAGGAGCGGCTGCCGGGCCTGATGGACGTCTTCGAGCCGGGCGACACCTCGGGCATGCACACCACCGACACCCTCGACTACGGCATCTGCCTCGAAGGCGAGCTGTGGCTGGAGCTCGACTCCGGCGACGAGGTGCGGCTCACGCCCGGCGCGTGCGTCGTCCAGCAGGGCACCCGGCACGCCTGGCACAACCGCGCCGCGACGCCCGCGCTGATGGCGTTCGTCGGCATCGGCGCCGAGCGGGCGTCGTGAGGCGGCTCGTGGTCGTGGCTACTGGGCCGCGCCTGTACCGGGAGTTCATGCTGCGTCAGATCGGCGAGCGTTACGAGGTGCACCTCGTCATCGGCAGGCCGGTCGAGTGGGAGGCGCCGTACATCGCCTCCGCCACCGTCGTCCCCGGCATGACGACCGGCGGCATCGTCGCCGCCGTCCGCGAGGTCGTCGGGCGGGTGGCCGCCGACGGGGTGATGACCTGGGCCGAGGACCACGTGGTGGACGCCGCGCTCGCCGCCGCGGCCGTCGGCCTGCCTGGCGCGGGCCCGGATGCGGCCCGCGCCTGCCGCGACAAGCACGCCACCCGCGCCGCGCTCGCCGCCCACTTCGCCGACCAGCAGGTCACGCGCTCCACGCACGCCGCCGGACAGTACGGCGTGCCTCAGCCGCAGTCCGTGCTGGTCGGGGACGTGGCCGAGGCGCGTGCCGTCGCCGACAAGTTCGGCTACCCGGTCGTCGTCAAGCCCAGGGCGGGGGTCGCCAGCCAGGCCGTCGCGCTGGTCCGCGACGGCGACGAGCTGGCCGACCACTTCGCTCCCGCGCACCGCCTCCCCGCCGCCGGCCTGCCGTCCGCCGACCGTTTCGTCCTGATCGAGGAGTACCTGACGGGGCCGGAGGTCGCCGTGGACTGCGTCGTACAGGACGGGCGGGTCACGCCCGTCTTCGTCTCCCACAAGGAGATGGGCTACGCGCCGTACTTCGAGGAGACCGGCCACTGGACGAACGCGGACGACCCGCTGCTCGGCGACCCCGCGATCGTCGCCTTCCTCGACCAGGTCCACGCGGCCATCGGCTACTCGACCGGGGCCACGCACACCGAGTTCAAGCTCACCGGCGAGGGGCCGAAGCTGATCGAGATCAACGGGCGGCTCGGCGGCGACCTGCTGTCGTACCTGTGCCACTGCGCCTCCGGCGTGGACCCCGGCCTGGCCCTCGCCGCGGTGTCGTGCGGCGACGCGCCCGATCTGACGCGGACGCGGGCGCTGTGCTCGGGCATCAGGTTCGCCTACCCGCCGTGGCACGAGACCCGGATCGAGGAGATCGCCTTCTCCGCTTCCGAGCTGCCGCCGGAGGCCGATCTCGCCGTTCCGCTCGTCGGGCCGGGTGAGGTCGTCCTGCTGCCGCACAAGGACCTCATGGAGGGGCGGGTCGCGTTCGCCACCGCCACGGCGGCCGGTCGCGAGGAGGTGTCCGCCGCGCTCGACCGATCGCTGGCGGCGTTACGCTGCGCCTGGAGCCCCGCATGACGGCCCCGTCAGACGAGGGAACACCCACCGACGGCGCTCCTGCTTCCCCCGACACGACGCCTGCCAACGGGACGCCCGCCGACGAGGCTCCCGCCGGGGTGCTGCGCACGCTGCGCGAGCTGCCGCGCTCGGCGATCGTCCTCCTGTTCGGCATCGCGCTCAACCGCATGGGCAGCTTCGTCGCCCTCTTCCTCGTCCTCTACCTGACCGGCATCGGCTACAGCCCGGCACAGGCGGGCCTCGTCCTCACCGGCTTCGGCGCCGGCTCCATCGTCGGGACGTTCGTCAGCGGCAGCGCGACGGGCCGGTTCGGCGCCCGCACGGTGATCATCTGGTCGATGCTGCTGTGCAGCGTCGCCACCGCCGCGCTCGCCGCCGTCACGGCGATCGTCCCGCTCCTGGCCATCAGCTCCGTCGCGGGCGCGCTCGGCCAGATGTACCGCCCGGCCGCCTCCACCATGCTCGCCGAGCTGACCCCGCCGCAGCGGCTCGTGATGGCCTCGGCCGCCAGCCGCTTCGGCCTCAACCTCGGCGCCGCCATCGGCCCGCTGCTCGGCGTGTGGCTCGCCGCCGCGTACTCCTACCAGGTGGTCTTCGTCGTCAACGCCGTCGTCAGCCTGCTCTTCGCCGTCGTCGTGCTGCTCGTCATCCCGCCCGCCCCCCGCCACCGCCCCACGGAGGACGCCCCGGCCGCCGAGGACACCGCCCGCTACCGCGACCTCCTGCGCGACCGCCGGTTCCTGCTCTTCCTCGCCGGCATGTTCATCACCGCGGTCGCCGAGGTCCAGTACCAGTCGACGCTCCCGCTCGAAGTGCAGCAACGCGGCTACCCGACCGCACTCTACGGCGCCGTCGTGGCCCTCAACGGCGCGCTCGTCATCTTCGTCGAGCTGCCCCTGACCACGCTCATCCAGCGCTTCTCCATGCGCGCCACCGTCGCCGCCGGCTGCCTCCTCCTCGGCGTCGGCCTCGGCCTGTTCGGCCTGCCCTTCGGCCCGTGGATCTTCGTCGTGGGCGCCGTCGTCTGGACCCTCGGCGAGATCATCAGCGCCCCGTCCATCGGCGCCTACCCGGCCCTGGCCGCCCCGACCCCCGCCCTGCGCAGCCGCTACATCGGCGCGCTGTCCACCTGCCAGACGGCGGGCTGGGCGGTCGGGCCGAGCATCGGGACGGCGTTGTTCCAGTACGTGGGGGGTGCGGTGTGGGTCATGTGCGCGGGGCTCGGGGTGCTCGCCTGCCTGGGGATGCGGGCGGGCGTCCGGGATCCCGTCGTGCGTTGATCAGAGAGTTCACGAAGGGGCCTTCGCCTCCTGCGCCCCTTCGCAGACGACCATGGTGTTCTCGACATGACAGACGTCCACCCGCTCGAGCCGCTCGCGTGGGACCGCCCGCATGAGCCACAGTCTCCGGTTCTGCGCGTCATGCGGCTCCTTGCCCATCGGAAAGGTGATCGCGCCGGTAGCGCCGGCGACTTCGAGGCCACGCAGGTTGTCCTGCACTCCGGCGCTGACGTCCATGCCGTCCGTATAGCCGCGGATCCAGTCGAAGGCGGTGGTGACGGCGAGCGCCGCGTCGTGGGTCAGCATGACATGGTCGGCAGGCAGTGGCACGGGTGGCGGATGGCCCTCGTGCGTGCTCTTCTTACGTTCGGTCTCGACCTGCTTCATGATCTCGCGGACGACACTCTCGTGGTTGTTCGCGACCGGGGCGCTCTCGTCCGTACGGGGATCGCTGAGCGAGATGAACCGCACATCCATGTTGTGTCCCTGCGGGTTGCGCTTCGTCTCCGTGGCCACCATGCTCGTCACATCGTCAGAGGACAGCACAGGCACATTTCGCTTCGCACAGTGAGTCCGCCACGCGTCGTCCAGCACCGGGAACAGTGCGGCGCGGCCCGTGTAGAACAGGGCTCCGTATTCCCGGCACGCTTGTTCGACCATGTACCGCAGATCTTTGTCGTCGGTGTAGACGTATCTCCGGTAGAGGTTCGCTGGATAGATCTTCGCGAACTCGTCTGCCATGTCCTCGCTGTAGATCTCCAGCTCATCTCGTTGCTGCAGAATCGCCACCTTGGGGTTCTCGGGCAGCTTGCCCTCCTGCAACGGCAGGCCCGTTTTCAGCCAATGGACCGCGACTCTGGCCTGGTGTGAGTTGAGTGCCGCCATCCGGTAGAAATACGGGCACATCTTGCCGCCGAGCGGGCGCAGCCGATCAGCGCCCGCGGAGGTCGTGACCGCCGGCAGTTGCGCCCCGCACAAGATCTCCAACGCTGTTCGCACCTCGGTGCGGCTCCAGCCGAGGCCGACCACGGCCGCGATGGAACGATCCCAGGCCGCGCGCTTGACGATCGCATCGGCGGCCATGCGGGCGTTCGTGAAATCCTGCCCCGGATTGGCGAACTCGACCTGCACCTTCCAGTCGCTCTGCTGCTTGTTGGTCTCGAGCTGCCTGGCGTAGAGCCCGGTCAGCTCCGCGGCTGTGCCGACCAGGCTGTGACCGGGATCCTGCTCCCCGGAGCGGGTGAGCTGCCCGAAGTAGATGATGCGGTAGATCTTGGCGTCCGCAGGGATGAAGTCGTTCTGATCGGTGATGAGGCGCAGGATCGGCGCGAGCGTGGAGTCGTAATTGACGGTGGCGCTACTCAGGCCGATGCATTCGCCGTTCATCGAGGACAGACCTGACCCACACGGGCGCAGCACCCACCACCCGCCTCCGCCGAGCGGCAGCAGAATGGTCGTCGCGACCAGCAGCCAGTATCCGACGGGACGAAATCGCCGGAGGGCGCGCCGCTTGACCTGCGGCACGTCCGTGAACTTCTCGTAGGCCGCGCTCCGGTCCATGACCAGGTAAGGGCAGGGCGACACCCGTTGTGCGGAGTCCTGCCAGTCGGCATGGGCCCGGAGCAGGTCAGGGCCCGCCGGGTTCACCCGGGCCGCGGACGGATGGTCGTCGCCGCACAGGCCCGCGGGCCAGACGTCCGCCTCGGCGACGACGAGCAGCGGCACCTTCCGTCCTGTGTCCGTGAGCACCCGATGCATGACCTTGAGGAAATTCGTCCGCTCGGCGTCACGGCCGATGTCGCCGAGCCGGAGAACGGCGTAGCCGCCCCTGCCCCACCCCGGCCAGGGCGCCTTGCGGCGGTAGGCGAGGCGCAGATCCTCGAGGAAGGCGAACATGAGCAGCCGCTCGATGACGGCGTCGTCCTCCTGCTCCGCCACCCTGCGCAGGTAGGCGGGCAGTGCTTCGCGCTCGCCGCGCCGCACATACGGCTCCGTGCAGAACCAGCGATGCCGGTACGTGCCACTGGACCAGAAGCGGGCCATCGCCAGGGCGGCCAGTACCGCGCCGACGAAGGAACTCGCGAGGATGAACACGTTGGCCGCGCCGGCGGTCTCCAGCCACTTCGTGAGCAGCACCGTGACAATCGCCGCCACGATGGACGGGCCGCCCAGGAATCGCACGAAATATTCGAAACGGCCGCCGAACGATCGCAGGGGGGCGCGTCGGCGCCGCCATTCTCGCAGGCGTTCTTCGTAGACCGCGTCCCGGGACCTTTGCGAGCCGCTGCCGGCCTGGTCGCCCCGGTTCTCTTCGGGTGGTTGTTCTCGCTCCTCATGGATTCGCAGCGCGAACAGAATGATCTGGGTGAGCGGAAATCGCGGCGCCGGCAACCAGGAACCCGGCACTCGGGCGCCCAGATCCCCCGTCCCCCCGGCCGCGCGGTCGATGAGTGTCCGGAAGGTCGTCTGGCGCCCGTGGTCGTGGCTCACGTCCGCGTTCGGCACCTCACCGGCGACCGCACCGGCGAAGATGGAGGCCTGCGCCTCGCGGTGCGGGCCGGTGAAGATGACCGCAGGAACGAACGTGCTTCTCTTCCAGACCGCCGATCGGCGGACCATTTTTATGGCCAGGGATCGAATCGGAGAAGCGCTCACTTTTGACTCCCGTGACCTTGACGAGAACGAATCCCGACCACGGTAAGTCGTCGCGGCCAGGCGTGAGAGACAAATGCTGGAACGCGCATTTCTTTATCTCAGCCGGTCGCCGCGCAATACCTATGCATTCCCTGCCGGTGCCATGGAAATATCCCAAAAAGCGGCGTAGCGCCCGCCCCGGTGGAGCAGCTCGTCATGCGTGCCCTCCTCCACGATCCGCCCCCCGTCCAGAAAGGCGATGCGATCGGCGCCGCGCACGGTCCGCAGCCGATGCGCCACCATCACCACGGTCCGCCCCGCCATCAACCGCTCGATCCCCTCGTGCACGGCCGCCTCGTTCACCGGATCGAGCGCCGAGGTCACCTCGTCCAGCAGCACGACGGGCGCGTCCTTGAGCAGGGCGCGGGCGATGGAGACGCGCTGGCGCTCGCCGCCCGACAGCAGGGCGCCGCCTTCGCCGACGGGGGTGGCCCAGCCGTCCGGGAGGCGTTCGATGACCTCGTCCAGGCGGGCCGCGGTCGCCGCCGCGCGGACCTCGGCGTCGGTGGCGCCGGGGCGGCCGAGGCGGAGGTTGTCCTCGATGGTGCCGTCGAAGAGGTAGACGTCCTGGAAGACGATGGCGATCCGGGACATCAGCTCCCGCGTGTCGATGTCGCGGACGTCGGTGCCGCCGATGCGGACGGCGCCGGCGTCCACGTCGTGGAAGCGGGCCAGGAGTTGCAGGAGGGTGCTCTTGCCCGCGCCCGACGGGCCGACCACGGCGAGGCGCCTGCCTTCCGGGATGGTCAGGGACAGGTTGTCGACCACCGTGTGGTCGCCGTGGCGAAAGGTGACGGCGTCGAATCGCAGGTCGTGGGTGGCCGGGGTGATCGGTGAGCGGGGTTCGGGCAGGGGCGGGGTGCTGAGGAGGTCGTCGAGTTTGGCGAGTTCGGCGCGGGCGCCGCGGAGCTGGCCGCCGATGTCGCCCAGGGAGAGGAGCGGGTCCGCGCAGCGGGTGGCCAGGACGAGGGAGGCCAGCAGCTCGGCCGGGCCGATGCCGCCGCCGAGTGCCAGGTTGGCGCCGAGGACGAGGAGCGCGGTGAAGAGGGCCTGCACGGTGAGGGAGAGGCCGAGGACGCCCGGCAGCGCCGACAGCGCGGAACGGCGGGAGGCGCGCTGGAGCTCGCGCAGCGAGTCGTCGAGCAGGCCGAAGCGCTCGGCGGTGCGGCCGCCCGCCCGCAGCACCGGCTGGGCCTGGAGGTACTCGATGACCCGGCCGGCGGCGCGCTGGTCTCGGTGGTGGCGTTCGGCGTCGGCGGCGGCCGTCGCGCGGCCCGTCCAGAGCTGGACGGCCGCCACGACCGGCACGGCGAGCAGCGCCGCGAGCCCGAGCTGCCAGGTGACGGCGAGCATCACGGCGACGATGGTCAGCGGGGTGACGGCGGCGGAGATGTACGGCGCCAGCACGTGCGCGAGCACGCTCACCGCCTGCAGCACGCCCCTGCTCGCCAGGAGCGACACCTCGCCGACGCGGCCGGGCCCGTACCAGCCGATCGGCAGGCGGGCCAGGTGGTCGCCGAGCCGGTGGTACGTGCCGCGCAGCAACGTCGTCCCGACGCGGAAACCGGACAGGTCACTGGCGTAGCGGAGCGCGGCGTAGCCCGCGACCGCCGCGCCGAACGCGATCAGCCACGGGCGGGCGGCTCCCGGATCGCCGCCGAACAGCGCTCGCAGCACGGGCACCAGCAGGGCGTACGACAGGCCCTCGACGACCGCGGTCGCCGTCATCAGGGCCACGGTGCGGCGCACCGGACGCGCGTACCGGTGTCCCAGGACGCGCAGCAGCATGCGGATCATCGGGGCTCGTCTCCTCGGTGGGTCTGCCAGAACGCGGCGAACCGGCCGTTCCCGCTCAGCAGCTCGGCGGGCGTGCCGCGCTCGACGACGGCGCCGTCGTCCAGCATCACGACGCTGTCGGCGTCGGCGATCGTCTCCAGGCGGTGCGCGATGACCACGATCGTGCGGTCGCCGCGCAGCGTGGCCAGCGCCTGCCGGACGGCCTGCTCGGTCTGCGGGTCGGCGAACGCGGTGGCCTCGTCCAGCACCAGCACGGGGGTGTCGGCGAGCAGCGCGCGGGCGATGGCGACGCGTTGCGCCTCGCCGCGCGACAGCTCGGCCTCCTCGCCGAGCACCGTGTCGTAGCCGCGCGGCAGCCGCAGGATCCGGTCGTGGACGCCTGCCAGCCGGGCGGCGCGGACCACCCGGTCGTGGTTCGCCTGCGGGACGGCCAGCGCGATGTTGTCGGCGACGGAGGCGCGCAGCAGGCGGATGTCCTGGAAGACGAAGGAGACCGTCCGGTAGAGCTCCCGGCTGCCGAGGTCGCGCAGATCGACGCCGCCCAGGGTGATCGAGCCGTGCGTCGGGTCGAAGAACCGCGGCAGGAGCTGGACCAGCGTGGACTTGCCGCTGCCCGACGGGCCGACGATCGCGGTGACCGTGCCGGGCTCGAAGGCCAGGTCGATGCCGCGCAGCACCTCGCGGCCCGCGTCGTACCCGAAGCGCACGTCCCGCAGCTCCACCCGGTGGCCGCGCGCCGCGACCGGGCGGGCGGGCTCCGGCAGCGGCTCCACCGCCAGGACGTCCCTGATCCGGCCGGCCGCGCGCCAGGCCGCCGTCAGGTCGTCGAACCCGTGCCCCAGCGCCGCCACCGGCGCGGTCAGCCCCAGGCCCAGCAGCAGGAAGGGCAGCAGGTCGGCGGGCGCCAGGCCGCCGCCCGCGATCAGCGCCGCGCCGCCGGCCAGCACCACCAGCAGCACGAACGGCGGCGCCAGCGCCGTCTGCATCCCCGCGGCGATCGGCGCCAGCCCGCGCGCCCACCGCAGGAACGTGCCGGCGAACTCGTCGGTGGCCGTCAGGAACCTCCGGTGCGTACGCCCGGCGCCGCCGAACGCCTTCACCACCGCGATGCCCTGCACGAACTCCACCGCCGAGTCGGCGATCCGCCCCATGGCCGCGTCGAACTCCCGCTGCTCCCGCTCCCTGGCCGGGGTCATCATCAGCGGGACCAGCGCCACCGCCATCAGCACCGGGATCAACGTGATCAGCGTCAGCCGCCAGTCCACGGTGAACAGGTAGACCAGCGACACCAGCGGCACCACGAACGCCGAGACCAGCTCGCCCGGCGTGTGCGCGATGAACGGGTGCACGGCGCTCACGTCCTCGCCGACCACCTTGGCCAGCTCGCCCGTGCCGCGCCGGGAGAACCAGCCGATCGGGACGCGGCCCAGGTGCTCGGCCAGCCGCCGGCGGAAGGCGAGCTGCACCTGGCCGTCGAGCAGGTGCCCGATCCCCGACGACGCCGTGGTGAACGCCAGCCGGACCAGCAGGCCCGCCACGCCGGCCAGCACCACGGACCAGACGTGGGCGGGGTCGGCCGGGGCGGGGGACAGCAGCGTCCGGCCCAGCTCGGCCACCGCCAGCAGCGGCGCCAGGCCCGCCACTGCGCCGATCACCTGAAGGAGCACCAGGGCGGCGAAACCGCCTGTGTGCGGGCGCAACAACCCCGCGACGCTCTGAACGCGCCCGTGCGCTGAGGGACTCCCGGGCGTTGGGCGGCTTCCGTGCGCTGGGGGAGCCTCGGAGGGGGCGGCGGGCTCAGGCACCGAGGTGCTCCCGGAGGAAGGCGAGGATCTCCGCCCGCGCGGGCGTCGCCTGCGGCGCCATGCCCGGCATGCTGAGGAACGCGTGCCCCGCCTCCGGGTACTCGCTGAGCCGCGCGGGCGTCCCGGCCGCCTGGAGCCGCTCGGCGTAGCGGCGGCCGTGGTCGGCGAGCGGGTCGTGGGTCGGCACCACCACGAGCGCCGGGGCCAGCCCGCCCAGGTCGTCGGCGTACAGCGGGGACAACGCGCGGGCGTCGCCGCCCTCGGGGACGGCCACGCGCTGGAAGAAGCGCAACTGCGGCAGGGTGAGGGTGGGCGTCTGCGAGAACCGGGCCGTCGAGTCGTACGTCAGAGCCGTCGAGGTCACGTCCACGGCGGGGTTGACCAGCACCTGCGCCCGCAGAGGCAGGCCCTCCCGCCTGGCCCTGACGGCGGCCAGCGCGCTGATCAGCCCGCCGCAGCTCTCGCCGAAGAGGGCGACGCGGGACGGATCGACGCCCCACGTCTCGGCGTGCTCGACCACGTGGCGGAGCACGTCCCAGCCGTCGTCGGCGGCTGCAGGCAGCGGCGTCTCCCAGTCGAGCAGGCGGTGCTCGACCGAGACGACGAGCGCCGGCAGGTGGGCGGCGAGGTGGCTGTTGACCCAGTCGCTCTGCGCGGCCGTCCCGACCCACCCGCCGCCGTGCACGTGGATCACGAGGGGGAGGGGGCCTGCGGCGGAGGGCCGGTACACGCGAACGGGAACCTCACGGCCGGGGAGTGCCGCCTTCTGCCAGCCGATCGTGGCGCCGGGGTCGGGCTCCCCGGTGATCACCCGTGCCGCGGCGGACGCCCGGACGCGGTTCTCGGCGTCCCGGAAGGCGGTCAGTTCCTCGGTGGTCACGGTGGACGACCAGTCCGGCTCCGCCGGGCGTCCCATCGCGGTGATGTCGGTCATGCGCTCCTCCAAGGGGATTCCGCTACCTGAGGTTTCGAAACTAACGGTAGCGCAATTCGGTATCGTGTGAGAATGAGTTCGACCACACCCGCGAGCCGCCCGCCCGGCCGCCCGCGATCCGGCGTCAACGACACGGTCTTCGCCGCGACGCTGAGCACGGTCCAGGAGCTGGGTTACGCGCGGGCCACGGTGGAGCGCATCGCCGCCGCGGCGGGCATCGCGAAGACGACGATCTACCGGCGCTGGCCGACGAAGGGCGCGCTGATCGTGGACGTCCTGCTCGACGCGTTCGGCCCGGTGCCGCTGGAGGGTGACAGTCGGGCCGAGATGATGTCCTCGATCATCCGGTGGAGCGCGGGCAAGATCGGGGAGCCCGGGGTGGGGGACGCGTTCGCGGGCGTGTTCAGCGACGCCGTCAGCGATCCCGACCTGCGCGAGATCCTCGCGTCCCGCTTCCAGGATCCCTACCGGATCGCGCTCCAGGAGGCGCTCGACGAGCCGGAGCAGCGGGTGCTGTTCTTCATCGACGTCGTCGTGGGGACCCTGCTGCACCGGATGGGCATGACCGGCGAGCCGATGGTGGACGAGGACGTGGACGCGCTGGTGGAGTTGGTCCTGCCGCATTTCCGGTGAGAAGTTCCGGCTGGTACGACGGGTGGCCGGCCCTGAGGTGGTCCGCCAGGACGGCTTGGGCGGCGGTTACTTCAGGTCTGCGAGAAGGGCGTCGAGGGTCGCGCGCAGGGAGTCGGAGCCGGCCTGGTCGAACCAGGTGGTGCGGACGCGCTCGTTGAGCCCCTTGGGGGTCTCGTGGTCGGCCGCGAGCTGCTCCAAGGAGCGGCTCTCGTCGCCCAGGCTGCGGCCCACGCCTTCGAAGAGGCCGCGCACGTAACGGTCGGCGTCGGCGGCGGACATGCCGTGCCCGGCGGCCCACGACGAGAGCGTGGCGAGGTAGGCGTAGTGCGTGCTCAGCGTGGCGGTCAGGGCGGAGAAGACGTTGAAGGCCGCCTCGTCGGCGACGGGCAGCGCCCCTCCCAGCGTGGCGAAGAGCGCGTCCACCACCGGATGCGACGGGCAGGTCACCGTGACCGAGCGGCGCTCGCGGACGGCGGGCAGCGGGATGGCCCGCACCACCGGCGCGCCGGTGCCGAGCGTGCGGCGCACGTCGTCGTTGGCGACGCCGCCCATCACGTTGACCACGATCTTGTCGTCGTCCACCCGCAGGCCGGCCAGCGCCTCGTGCCGGTCGTGGGGGCGCACGGCGATGATCACCAGGTCGGAGTTGTCGATCACGTCCTGGTTGCCGGCGCACACCCGCACGCTCTCGTAGCGTTCGGCCAGCTCGGCGGCCACGCGGGCGCCCCGGGGCGAGAGGAATACCTGAGGGGCCTCGCCGTCGCCCTCGCACAGGCCGGTCACGATGGCCCGGCCGATCTCGCCCACTCCGACGATGCCGATGCGCACTGCTGCTACCTCCACGTGAACAGGCAAGACGGGCGAACGCGAGCCTATCGGCGACTTCCCGGTCGGCTGCGCACGGGTGCAGGCGAGCCCCCACTCACCTGCGGGCTGGAGCCTCACGTTTCCGGCGCGGCCGGTGCCCGGTGACCTCGTGTCCGGCGTCCGGGCGCAGCGTCGTCATCAGCAGCGCGCCCACCAGCGCGACCGCCCCCGACAGCCAGAAGGCCACGGCGAAGTCGCCCTGGGTGAGCGGCGTGGCGGCCGGGCCGTGCGCGACCTGGAGGACGATCGCGGCGGCGGCCACCCCCAGCGCCATGGAGATCTGCTGCATCATGCTGAAGAACATCGAGGCCGAGGCCCGGTCTCCGGGCCCGATGTCGGCGAACGACAGCGTGTTGATCCCGGTGAACTCGATCGACCTGGTCACCCCCGCGACGAAGGCCACCGCCGACACCACGACGAACCCCGTACGCGCGTCCAGCAGCCCGAAGGCCGCGATGGACAGCGCCACCCCCACCCCGTTGCCGATCAGCACCGTGCGGAAGCCGAGCCGCCGCAGCAGCGGCGTGGTGATCGCCTTGACGACCAGGTTGCCCAGGAAGTACACGAGCACGATCTGACCGGCCTCCAGCGGTGTCAGCCGCCACGCCTCCTGCAGCATGAGCGGCAGCAGGAACGGCGTCGCGCTGATGGCCAGCCGGATGAGGTTCCCGGCGTGCAGGGTGGAGGCCGCGAACGTGGGCACCCGCAGCGGCGTCAGCTCGATCAGCGGATGGGCGGCCCGGCGGAACCATCGGACGGCGGCCACGCCCACCAGCGTGCCGACGGCGAGCAGGGCGAGGTCCAGGCCGACGGCCGACGGGTGGGCCAGCTCGGACAGGCCGTAGATGGTGAGGCTGAGCGCGCTGATGATGAGGACCGTTCCCGTGCGGTCCAGCGGCCTGCGCGCCGCCTCGCGCACGCCGGGGACGAAGGCCAGCACGAGCGCGGTGCCGATGAGCGCGAGCGGCGCGTTCAGCAGGAAGATCCACTGCCAGCCGTACCAGGTGGTCAGCGCGCCGCCGACGACGGGGGCGATGACGGGCGCGATCAGGCCGGGCCAGGTGATCAGCGCCGTCGCGCGCAGCAGGTCCTCCTTGCCGGCGTTCCTCAGCACGATGATGCGGCCGACCGGCATCATCAGGGCGCCGCCGACGCCCTGCACGACGCGGGCCAGCACGAACTGCCACAGCTCGGTGCAGGCCGCGCAGCCGACCGAGGCCAGGCCGAACACCACGATCGCGGTCGCGAACACCCGCTTGGCGCCGTACCGGTCGGACAGCCAGCCGCCGAGCGGGATGAAGGCGGCGCCCGCGACGACGTACGCGGTGATGCCGATGTTCACGCTGACGGCGTCCACGCCGAACGTCCGCGCCATCTGGGGGAGGGACGTGTTGATGATCGTGGTGTCGAGGTTCTGCATGAACCACGCCACGGCCACGATCAGCGCGACCCGCCGGGGAGCGGCCGTTGCGGGCGGGGAGTCGTGGGGGACGCGCGTCATGTTCTCTCCGGGGGTGCCGGTCGGCGCGGGCCTCGGGCGGGGGTCGAGGGCGGCCGGCCGGCTCTGGTGCTCGGGGAACATGGTCACATACCTGTGCGAAACCACCCCACGGTGGGGCCGGACCGGCCGCGATAAGGTACGCGCGTGAGTCTCGAGCCTGGACGGAGAACGGGGGACGACGGGGCGACCCGGCGGCGCGGCGCCCGGCTGGAGGACGCGCTCCTCGACGCCGCCTGGGACGTCCTGCTGGAGCACGGCTACCTCGGCTTCACCTACGAGGCGGTCGCCGCCCGCGCCGGCACCAGCCGCCCCGTCCTCTACCGTCGCTGGCCGCGCCGCGAGGACCTGCTGCTGGCCACGCTCACCAGGTACTGGCGGCCGATCGCGATCCCCGACACCGGCAGCCTGCGCGGCGACGCGATCGGCTTCCTGCGCAACGCCGACGCCGACCGCGCGGGCATGATCACGCTGATGAGCGTGCAGCTCGTGGACTACTTCCAGGACACCGGCACGAGCCTCGGCGAGCTGCGCGACACCCTCCTGCCGCCCGGCCACCCGACCGCCTTCGAGACCATCGTGGCCCGCGCGGTCGGGCGCGGCGAGCTGCCGGACGTGCCGCGCCCGGCCCGCGTCCTGAACCTGCCGCTCGACCTGCTGCGGCACGACATGTTCATGACGATGCGCGCGGTGCCGGACGAGGCGATCGCGCAGATCGTGGACGAGGTGTGGCTGCCGCTGCTCGGGGTGCCTAGGCCGTCGTGAACGGCAGCACGAGCCGTGACCGGTGGGCGGCGTCGCGGTAGACCTTGTGGCTGGTCGCGCGGCCGGACGGCAGGTGCATGGCCTCGGGCGGCAGCAGGGAGTTGTGCGTGTCGGCCAGTGGCTCGTCACAGGACAGCTCCACCTCCAGGCGGTGCCCCGGCCGGAAGGAGTTGGCGAAGGGGTAGAGCCGCACCACGTACTCCTCGATCACGCCAGGCTCGACGGGGACGGCGCGGGTGTGCGGGTGGTACGGGTCGCCCTCGGTGGTGCGCTCGTCCAGCTCGCGGTGGGAGGCCTTGAGGTAGCCGGTGGTGACGAGCTGGCGCCCGCCGTCGGGGGCGGTGTCCCAGAGGCGGAGGATGAGGTTCGTGTCGTCGGTGTCGATCTCCACGAACAGGTGCGCGGCGCCGGTGCCGGCCATCCCGGTCTCCTCGGCGAACGGCTCGGTGGCCCAGGTCAGCGTCTCGACCTGGTCCGTCACCGTCAGCGGCGCCTGGTAGAAGCCGTCGGGGGCGGCGTACTCGGGGCCGAGCGGCTCGGGATCGGCGGAGAGCCTGCGGCGGGGGCGCAGGTAGAGCGGCCGGTGCTCGACCCCGTCCAGCGGCCACCGCGGCGACGTGACCCACTTGCGGGAGCCCTCGACGAAGACCTTGACGGCAGGCTCGTCCATCACGCCGGTGTCGATGCCCTTGAGCCAGTGGTCGTACCACCGGAACATGTCGTCGTGGACCTCGTGGAACGGGCGTTCCTGCATGGGCGGGTAGGGGAGGAGGTCGAGCTTCCTGGGGCCCCTGAGCGCCTTGAACAGCTCGATGCTGCCGTCCACGGTCCAGCCCCGGCCCCAGTTGATCTGCACGTAGACGGGGATGTCGATGTTGGGGGCGAGCGTGATGGGGTTGCGCTCCTCGTAGTACTCGCCGTCCAGCTCGTTGAGGATGATGTCGTACCAGAGCTCGCGGTTCTTCGGGTAGTGCAGGATGTGGGCCAGGTTCGGCCAGCGGGCGACGTCGGGGTCGGCGAGCCGCGCCTCGACGCGCGCGGCCAGCTCCTCGGGGGAGAGCTGCGCCTGCATCCTGGACCTGATGTCGGCGACGGCGATGCCGGAGTCGCCGCCGCGGCCCTCCCGCGCGGCGCGGGGCATGAACCAGAGGATGCCGCCGTGGTAGGAGGTCTCGTAGAAGTCGTAGTGGCCGCCGCTGCAGAAGATCGCCTTCAGGTGGGGCGGGCGCTCGGCCGCGGCCAGCACCTGCATGGAGGCGAAGTACGACACGCCGACCATGCCGACGTTGCCGTCGCACCAGGGCTGCTCGGCGACCCACTCGATGAGGTCGTAGGCGTCCTGGCCGAGCGGCGTGCCGCCGGCGTTGTAGTTGCCCACCATGACGCCGCCCGAGGCGCCGGAGCCGCGCAGGTCGGCGATGACGTGGACGTAGTCCTCGCCGACGATGCGGGCGATGTCGCCGGCCTCCAGGCAGCCGTCCCACAGCGGGCTGGGGCGGCGCTGCGGCGGCAGCATGAGCGACTGGGCCTGCAGCTCCTTGCCGTACGGGCTCATGGCGACGAGCGCGGGCCGCGGCTTGTCCTCCGGCCCGTGGTAGACGTCGAGCGCGAGGGTGACGCCGTCGCGCATCGGGGCCCCGAGATCCTTGCGGATGGTGATCTTCTGCCCACCCGCGTCCCAGGTCTTCAGATCGGCCATGAGTGTGCGGCTCCCTTCGCCTGACTTATGCATATTATTATATTAAACGGTCGAAGGAGAGGCAGCGATGGCGCACGACGTTGACATCCACCCGCTGGTGTCGCCCTGGGGACGCTTCGGTCTCTACAGCTACTTCATCGACGCCCCCGAGCCGGCCGTCGTCGACACGGGCATCGCCGGCTCGCCCGCCGGCGGCATGGCCCCCGAGCTGGAGAGGCTGGGCCGCCGCGTCGAGGACGTGCGCTGGATCCTGCTCACCCACGGCCACATCGACCACCTCGGCGGCGCGCACGCCCTGTGGGAGCTCACCGGCCGGCGCGCCGAGATCGTGATCCACGAGGCCGACGCGCACCTGCTGCGCGCCCGGCAGGCCCACGTGGACCAGTACGTCAGCGTGCGGCAGCAGTACCTCGACGACCCCCAAGGCGTACGGAAGCAGACCGAGGCGGCCGGCGCGGTGATCTCCGGTGAGCTGGAGCCGACCGTGCCGCTGCGCGGCGGCGAGACGCTGCCGCTGGGCGGCGGCGTCACCGTCTCCGTGCACCACGTGCCCGGCCACACCGCCGGATCCGTCGCCTACGCCGTGGACGGCCGGAGCGCCGTCTTCGTCGGCGACGCCGTGCAGATCCACGGCGCCGCCAACGGCTTCCCCGGGTACGAGGACCCGGACGCCTACCGGGCGAGCCTGCTCCGCCTCCGCGACGAGATCCGTCCTGACTCCCTGTACCTGGGCCACCCGTACCGGGGCGCGGACGGGGTCGCCTACGACGTCGTGCTCGACCGCGAAGGAGCGGAGCGGGCCCTGACGGAGAGCCTGGACATCGAGGCCCGCATCGGCGAGGTCACCGGCCGCTACCTGCGCGGGGGCTTGAGGCGCAGCGACTCGGTGTACTCGCCGTTCGCCCCGGTCGCCGAGGAGCTCGGCTACCAGGGCGACCCCCGGCTGGAGCCGTCGCCGTTCTTCACGACGCTCCACGGCTATCTGCGACGGCGGGAAGCGGCTCGCTGACCTCCTGACCGGGCGTCGCGGCGGCGCGTACGAACCAGAAGGCGAGCGCCGCGATGACGCCCGGCACCGCGAACGAGACGAAGTTCAGCTCGGCGGGCAGGCTCAGCGAGAGCAGGATCCCGCCGTACGTCGGCCCGACGATCGCGCCCACCCGCCCCACGGCGGAGGCCAGGCCGATGCCCGTCGCCCGCATCGAGGGCCGGTAGTACTGCGAGACGAAGGAGTAGGCGATGTTCTGCGAGCCCGTCGTGCACGCGCCGGCCACGAAGACCAGGACCGCCAGGACGGCGAAGCCGTTCGCGAAGCCGAGCAGGCTGAGGGCGACGGCCGAGCCGACGAACATGGGGATGAGCACCCGCTTGGCGCCCGTTGATCATCAGCAGGCACATGAAGAAGGCGACGCCGATCATGATCGTGGCCAGCGCGCGGCGGTTCCTGAACAGCTCGGCCAGGGGAAGGCCGCCGGGGCTCTGCCGCGCGTCCACCTCCAGCACCGCGCCGGGAGCGATCGCGGCGTCGGGGTTGACGCGGGCCAGGAGCGCGCGCAGCTCGTCCGTCCGTCCCTTGGCCAGCAGCACCGCGGGCGACTCGCGAAGTGGCGCACCATGAACGGCAGGAACGGGACCGGCAGGATCGCCACCCAGTAGAGGCTGCGCCAGCCCAGGCCGGGCAGCATGAGCAGGGCCAGGGCGGGTGCCAGGATGCCGCCGATGCCCACGCCGCCGACGAAGCGGAACAGGGAGAAGGAGACGGGCCCCGTCGCGAACGCGCACAGGAACATGAACACACTGAACAGGAACACGCTCACCACGAGCACGTTCCGCCTGCCGAACCGGTCGGCCAGGACGCCGAAGCAGATGGCGCCCAGCATCATCCCGAAGAACCCGTAGCTGCCGATGAGCCCGCCCTCGACGGGCGACAGGCTCCACTCGCGCATCAGGTGAAAGCGGTTGAACCTGCTCTCACCCACGACCTTCTCGACGTCGACCGATGACATGACGCTCTCCTTGAGCGGGCGGTGGGGGGAAGGAGAGAAGCTCAGCGCCGGTTCAGGAACTCGCCCGCGTCGCGGAAGGCCTGGTAGTACTCAGGGATCCACGCGAAGTTGACGACGAAGCCGTGATTGGCGCCCGCGTAGCGGCGGACCGTCGCGGGCACGCCCGCTTCCCTGAGCTTCTGGCCGTAGAGCTCGCCCTCGTCGCGCAGCGGGTCGTACTCCGCCGTGACGACGAGGGCAGCGGGCAGGCCGGTGAGGTCCTGCCGCTTGACGGGGGAGACGAGCGGGTCCGACGGGTCGGCGCCGCTGTCGAGGTAGAAGGAGTTGTACGGCTTCAGCGCCACCGTCTCCAGGCCGTAGCCCTCGGCGTTGTCCCGGAGCGAGGCGTAGCGGCCGGTGTCGAAGTCGAGATCGACGGAGGGGTAGAAGAGGATCTGGTGCGTGATGCGGCCGAAGCCGTCGTCGTGCGCCAGCGCGGCCACGGCGGCGGCGAAGTTGCCGCCCGAGCTGTCACCGGCGACCGCCAGGTTCCCGCCGTCCCACTGGAGCCGGTCGCCGTTCTCAGCCGCCCAGCGGACCACCGCGTAGCAGTCCTGGAGACCGGCCGGGTAGGCGGCCTCCGGGGCCAGGCGGTAGCCGACGGAGACGACCCGGTGCCCGGTCTCCTTGGCCAGCGACCGCGCCACGCCGTCATGGGTGTCGAGACCGCCGGAGAAGAACGCGCCGCCGTGGAAGTACACGAGCAGCCCGTACGACTCGGCCGCCACCGGCGTGTAGATCCGCACCGGCACGCCCGCCGCGGTCGTGTCCTCGACCGCGTGCAGCGGCAGGCGGTCCTCAGGCGCGGGGACGTGCGCCTGCTCGGCGGCGCGCGCCGCCACCGGGTCGGGCCTCGTGCCGTCGGCGGGCGGCAGCGTGGCGAGGATCTTGGCGATGTCGGGATGCACAGTCATGGTTCACGCAATCACTTGATCGAGGACTTCTCCGGGAACGCGGTGTCCACCGAGTCCGCCTGCCAGGACTCCCGGGAGATGCGCTGCAGCGCATCCGTGTCGGGCTTGCGCCTGGCCTGGTAGAGGGCCAGCGCGTCCTTGACGGAACCGGCCTCGCGCAGGGCGCCGGCGAGCCCGCCGGCGTCCTGGATGGCCTGGTTGGCGCCCTGGCCCTGGTGGTGCAGCATCGCGTGGGCGGCGTCGCCCAGCAGCGTGACGGAGTCGGAGTGCCACCGCTCGACCGGGTCGATGTCGAACACGGCGCGGCTCGTCACCGTGTCCATGTCCAGGTCGCGGGTGATGTTCACGAGCCGCTCGTCGAAGCCGTCCATCAGCGCCAGCAGGTCGTCCTTGGTCACTTGCGGCGCCCAGGAGTCGTCGGCGGACAGCGCGGTGATGTCGAAGGACACCTGGCCGCGGTGGCGCAGCGGCAGGAAGTAGACCATCGTGCCGCGCTCGTTCATGTAGAGGCGCAGGTTGTCGTCCACGCACAATCCGTACGTGGCGGCGTCGGAGATCACCGCACGGTACGCGTGCGCCCCCGCGAACACCGGCTCGTCGTCGCTGAACAGTTGCTTGCGCACCACGGAGCGGATGCCGTCAGCGCCGATCACCAGGTCGGCCGTCACCTGCTTGCCATCGGCGAAGGTGAGCGTGGCGCGGTCGCCCCGGTCCTCGATGCCGGTCATCTTGTGGCAGATGTGCACCATGCCCTCGGGCAGCAGCTTCAGCAGGGTGTCGATGAAGTCGCCGCGGTGGATGAACCGGGTCTTGTTCACCTGGGCGTAGTCGCCGGCCTTCGGCCAGTCCTCGCGCTGGATGACCTCGCCGGTGGCGGTGAGGATCTCGAAGTAGTCGCTCGGGGAGCTGACGGCCGCGATCGCGTCGAAGATCTCCAGCTCGCGGAACAGCTCGATGGTGGGCGGGCGCAGGCCGATGCCGGCGCCGACCTGCCGGATGGCGCTGGCCTGCTCGTAGACGCTGACCTTGGCGCCGAGCCGCCCGAGTGCCACCGCCGCCACCGCGCCGCCGTACCCTCCGCCGACGATGGCGATGTCCAGGTCCTTCAGGTCTGAGGTCTGCATGATCGTCTTCCTTGAACGGGGCGCATGGGGTTCAGTTCTGGATCGTCAGGAAATCGGCGGGGTTGTGGACAAGCAGCCTGGTGATCGTCGCCTCGTCCAGCCCGGCGTCGCGCAGGTCGGGGATGAGCTCCTCGAACAGGTAGTTGACCGTGTGGCCCTTGACGCCCGGCCAGCCCAGCGGGCTGCAGTTGGCGTCGGCCGAGACCAGCGCCTGGTCCAGGAAGCCCTTGCCGAGGAAGCCGAGGAGGTGCGCCAGCCGCTCGCGCCGGGGGCGCGCCCAGAACGGCGGGTCCTCCAGCTCGGTCTCGTAGCCGAAGGTGTCGAACCCGATCCGGCCGCCGCGGCCGGCGAGCCAGGTGTCGGGCGTGTTCGGCGCGTTCAGGCCGTCGTCGGCGTGCCCGAACAGCACCCGGTGCAGCGGCAGCCCCTCCTCCTCGAAGACGGCGACCGCGGGCTCGGCGTCGATGGCCAGGTGGGTGAGGATCGGCACCCCGGTGCTGACGGCGGCGCGGGCGGCGGCCCGGTAGATGCGCAGGTCCAGGTCGGTCATCCGGCCGCCGCGGCTCACCCCAACCTTGATCACGCCGGCCCGGCTGCCGGTGCCGCCGATGCCCACGGTGATCTCGTGCACGAACTGCCTGGTCAGGTAGTCGACGCCGGCCCGTTCGAAGAACGGCAGCGCCGTGTCGCCGCCGACGAAGCCGGTGCAGGCCACGATATGCACCCCGGTCTTGGCCGACAGCGACTTGTAGTAGTCGACGTCGCGGCCGTTGCAGATGCCGGTCACGTCCACGAACGTGCCGCCGCCGTACTCGTGGAAGCGGCGCAGCTTCGGCACGGTCTCGGCGTAGCGCTCCTCGGGCGTCTTCCACCACCGGGTGTCCAGCTCCGAGCCGGGCATGCCGTAGCCGACGTGCTCGTGCACGGCCACGACGCCGAGCTCCTCCGGGGCGACGGGGCCCAGCACGGTGTTCACCTTCGACATGATCGTCAGCCCTCTCGCCGCGGGGTCAGCAGGTTGCGCGGGTTGTCCACGAGGACGCGCCGGGCGTCCTCGGCGCCGAGCCCCAGCGACGTCGCCAGGGGGACGAACGCCGTGGAGACGTGGCTGTAGGGCAGGTCGCAGGCCGGCAGGCCCTTGGCCACGCCGATCGAGTTGCACGACAGCAGCACCTGGCCGGCGTGCCCGGCGCGGACCAGGTCGAGCAGCAGGCCGGCGCGCTCGCGGTCGGTGACGTGGGCGTCGTCGTCGTTCAGGCCGACGTGGTCGAGCGCGACGTACGCGCCGAGGCGGGCGACCTCCAGATGCGCGCCGGCGGCGACCGCGTCCGCGCGGTCGAGCCCGCCGACCACGACGCGGTCCGCCGGGAGCCGCTCGTCCAGGACGACCTGGAGGTCGTGCGCCGCGTCGTGGCCGTAGCGCAGCGAGAGCGGGACGCCGGTGGCCAGCGCCGCGCGGGCCGCGCCGCGCAGCAGGCTCTCGTCGGTCGCCGTCATGCCCGCGCGGGTCGCGGCGGTGGCCACCAGGCCGGCCGGGGCCCGCCGCTCCACCCGGGGGACCACCATGCCGTCGGTGATCTCCTGGGTGAACAGGCCGGCGAACTTCTCGGCCGGCCACGGCGTCGGCGGGTTGGTCTGCGGGGTCAGGAAGTAGCCGCCGAGCAGCTCCTCGGGGCCCATGCCTGTGGAGGCGACGATGTGCACGCCGGTCGAGCGTGACAGCGCCTCGTACAGCGGCAGGTCCCTGCCGTGGAACATGCCGGTGCTGTCGACGATCGTCCCGCCGCCGTGGGCGCGGAAGTCGGTCAGCTTCGCGGCGAGCGTCGCGAAGATCTCGGAACGGTCCATCGTGATGTCGTAGCCGTGCTCGGCGCCCGGCAGCACGGACAGCAGGGCCTCGTGGACCGCGACGACCCCCAACTGGTCGGCCGGGACGGGCCCGAGGACGGTGTTGACGGCTGGTTCGCCCGTCTTTGGCATGTGCATTGGCTCCTCGCCGGCCTGGTTTCTGGCAGGTTAATATATTGTAATACCAAAGTCAACGGTCAGAAGGCGGCCTGTTTCACGGTATAACCGCAGGTCAGCCGCTGGTGACGAACCGGTACTTGAACTGCTCGGCCTGGTGCACCGCCGACCGCCAGCCCGCCGGCAGGCCACCCGTCGTGAAGAAGACCGTCTCGATGACGAGCAGGGGGCTCCCCTCACGCACCCCGAGAGCCGCCGCGTGGGCGGCGGTCGCGGCCGTCGCCCACGCCTCGTGCTCCGCCCGGTCGAGCGTGATCCCGAAGTCGCGCTTCAGCAGCTCGAACGCCGAGCCCTCGTCCTCCAGCTCCGCCGCCGTGGGCGCGAAGTCCTCGGGGGCGCGGATGTAGACGTCGGCCTCGACCAGCGGCTCGTTCTCGACCGAGATCAACCGGGTGAAGTGCAGGAGCCGCTCGTGCGCCCCCGTGCCGAGACGGTGCCGGATCCGGGCGGGCGGCTCCGCCCGCTCGATGCCGGACACGGTGGAGGCGGGGTGCAGGCCCGTGTCGTAGAGGTACTGGTAGAGCGCGCCCGGCCGCACGTCGGCCGGGCGGTGCACCCGGGTGCCCGGCACCGGGAAGGTGCCCTTGCCCTGCTTCCTGTAGACGTACCCCTCGTTCGCCAGCTCCTTCAGCGCCTGGCGGATGGGGGCCCTGCTCACCTCGAACCGGCTGAGCAACTGCTCCTCGGTCATCGGCCGCTGGGGGTCGGCGGCTCCGCCGGCGATCTCCTTGCGCAGGATGTCCTTGATCTGCCGATAAAGAGGGACCCCCGATGAAAGGTCGAGTTCGCTGTTCGGCATCGGTGTTCGGGCCCTCCGTGTCGCTGGTCGTGTCGCTGGTCGCCGGGGTACGTCTGCAGGAAGTCAAGCACACCGGCGCAAACCCGAACGGGACACTCGGCGCGGCAGCCCGGCGTTCTCAGAACGTCGGGTCGGCCGCCTCGCCCCGTCACTTTGTCGGTCGGGCCCGCCATACTCGCCGCTGTTGATCACGAGGCGATGGAGGTGTGCCCGCATGACCGCGAATCAGACCCTGACCAGGGACGGCGGCGAACCGGCGACGTTACGCGACGGGACGGCCGGGGACGAGGACCGGCTGAGGATGCCGGCCTCCTGGCTGCGCGCCCTGCACCCGCGGCGCGGCGGGGCGAAGGTCACGGTGAAACGGCCCGACGCCGGCGCGCCCGAGGCGCTCGCCGCGAAGCTGGCCGGGCGCCGGCAGGCGGTGCTCGACTCGCTGCCGCGGTGGCGCGACCAGGAGCTGGCCGCCGCCGGCGCGGCGTACCTGTCGGGAGAGCCCGCCGCCACGCCGCTGGGCGCCGCTGTGGTGGCCGTGCTCCTGTCATGGCAGGACACGACGCAGGCGCCGCTGTTCGCCGAAGCCTGGCTGGCCGGACGGGGCCTGGAGTTCGCCGCGGTGGCCGTGGCGGAGCTCGCCGCGCTCGACGGCGACGTCGTCCAGGACCTCTGGGACGTGCGGCGGCTGGCCGCCGGTGAGTACCCCCGTACCTGGAACACCTGGTACCGCAGAGAGCTCGTCCAGCGGGTCAGAGCCGCGCTCGCCGTCGCATCGGACGCCGAGTACGCGCAGGTCGTCGCGGCACTCGCGGCGACCAGGGAGGGCGGCCCGCACCAGCGGGTGGCGGCCTCCTACCTGGCGCCGACCGAGACCGCCTGGGTCACGGCCGACTGCGCCGAGGCGAGCAGCGTCAATCCGAACCTGTCCAACGACCTGCTCCCCGCGATCAGCACGCCGGAGCAGGCGGCGCTCATCGTGGACCACCTCTACCCCTACTGGACGCTGCACTCCCTCGCCCTGCCCGCCACGCTCGTGGACGGCATGGGCGCCGAGGCCGCGCTCCCGGTGCTGGCCGGATGGATCGGCAAGAGCTACGACGCCGGCAGCGAACGGCGGCTGCTGAGCATGCTCGCCGAGCTGCCGGGCGACGAGGCGATGCGGACGCTGCTCGACCGGATCGATGAGAAGTACGCCCAGCCTGCCTTCATGAGCGCGGCTGCTCGCTACCCGCGCCGGGCGATGCGGCTGCTGGCCGCCTCCACCGGCAAGCCCGCGGACCTGCTGCTGCGCGCGCACGTCCTGGCCCACCCCGACCTGGTGCCCGAGGTCGTCGCGAACGTCGGCGAGGCCGCCGCCGAACGGATCCGCAAGATCGCCGACGCTCTGCCCGTCGCCGCCGCCCCGCCGGAGGCGCTGCCCCAGGTGCTGGTCAGCCCGCCCTGGACGCGTTCGCGCAAGGCCCGCAAGCCGGTCGTGGTGAGCGGCCTGACGTGCGCCGACGAGCCTGCCGTGGTGTGGGCGCCGGGCGAGCGCGACAACTGGCTGGCCAAGAACGACCATTGGGGCCAGATCTACAACCAGACCTGGGAGCAGATCGCCGAGCGCGCCGCCACTGACGGCACACACCGTCAGTACTACTGGTCAGGCGAAGTCGCCCTGTTCGTCGCCGGGCCCGAGAAGCTGGCCGCACCGCTGCTCGACACGTGGCGCTCGACCGACGCGTGGGGGGTCGCCGACTGGCTGCCCCGGATCGCCGCCAGGTTCGAGCTGGCGGCACTGCCCCTGGTGGTGGATTTCGCCCGGCGCGGCCCCGCCTCGGCCGCCGCGACGCTGCTCCCGTTCACCTCCCCGGAGATCGCCGCGCTGATGGCCGACTGGCTGTCCCGGCTGAAGTCGGTACGCGCCACCGCGCTGGCGTGGCTGACCCGCCACCCCGAGACCGCAGCCAGGGCGCTGATCCCGCCGGCCCTGGGCAAGGCGGGTGCGGCCAGGCGGCAGGCCGAGCAGGCGCTGACCGCGCTGAGCGCGAGCGGCGCGCGTGACGTGGTGCTGCGGGCCGCCGCCGGGTACGGCCCCGACGCCGAGGCCGCGATCGGCGCCCTGCTCGCGGCCGACCCGCTCGACGCGCTGCCCGCCAGGATGCCCGCCGTGCCCGACTGGGCGGACGCCGCGATCCTCACGCCGATCAACCTGCGCGGCGACGCGGGCGCGCTGCCGCCCGAGGCGGTCCGGCACCTGATGACGATGCTGGCGATCTCCAAGCCCGGCCACGCCTACCCCGGCCTCGCCCAGGTCAAGGAGGCCTGCGACGCCCGCAGCCTGGCGGAGTTCGCCTGGACGCTGTTCCAGCGCTGGCAGGCGGCCGGCTACCCGTCCAAGGAGAGCTGGGTGATGGACGCGCTCGGCCTGCTCGGCGACGACGAGACCGTCCGCAGGCTCACCCCGCTGATCAGGGCCTGGCCCGGCGAGGGCGGGCACTCCCGTGCGGTCGCCGGCCTCGACCTGCTGGCGGGCATCGGCTCCGAGGTCGCGCTGATGCATCTGCACGGCATCGCCGAGAAGGTCAAGTTCAGCGGGCTCAAGAGCCGGGCCAAGCAGAAGATGGCCGAGGTGGCCGCCGAGCTGAACCTGACGCCGGTGGAGCTGGCCGACCGGCTGGTGCCCACCTTCGGGCTGTCCGCCGACGGCAGCATGACCCTCGACTACGGGCGCAGGCAGTTCGTCGTCGGCTTCGACGAGCAGCTCAAGCCGTACGTGGCCGACGCCGCAGGCAAGCGGCTGAAGAACCTGCCCAAGCCGGGTGCCAACGACGACCCTGAGCTGGCGCCCGCCGCCCACCAGCGCTTCGCCGGGCTGAAGAAGGACGTGCGCGCCGTGGCGTCCGACAACATCCGCCGCCTGGAGCAGGCCATGGTGAGCCGCCGCCGCTGGAGCGCTGCCGACTTCGGGCGGCTGCTCGTCGGCCACCCGCTGCTCTGGCACATCGTCCGGCGGCTCGTGTGGGGCGTCTACGACTCGTCCGGGCAGCTCGCGGGCGCCCTGCGGGTGGCCGAGGACCGCAGCTTCGCCGACGTCGAGGACGACCCGCTGACGCTGCCCGAGGACGCCGTCGTCGGCGTGGTCCACCCGCTGGAGCTGGGGGACGACCTGGCCGCCTGGGCCGAGGTGTTCGCCGACTACGAGATCCTGCAGCCGTTCCCGCAGCTCGGACGGGAGACGTACGCGCCGGACCCGGCGCTGACCGCCGAGATCGAGGCCGCCAAGATCCCCACGGGGGCGGTGATCGGCCTGGAACGGCGCGGCTGGCGGCGGGGCGAGCCGCAGGACGCCGGCATCCAGGGCTGGATCGAGCGGGACCTGCCCGACGGCCGGATCTTCACCATCCACCTCGATCCGGGCATCGCGATCGGCTACCTCGACTTCGCCGACGAGCAGAGCCTGGTCGACGCCTCCGTCGAAGGCCTCGACCCGATCACCGCGTCCGAGATCCTCCGGGACCTGCTGGAGATCGCCCGATGAACGAGCACGCGCAGCGGCCCCCGGCCGAGATCCGCTACGCCGGCGAGCTGGCCAGGCTGCGGGAGGACGACACCGACGCCCGCCCGCCCGGCTGGGCGCTGAGCCTGCGCGCCGCCCGCCGCTTCGCGCTCGGCGACGAGAAGCTCGGCATCAGCCGCAAGTTCGTCGGCGACCCCTCGCTGATCGACAGGTCCCTGGTGTCGCTGGCCACCAACCGCGGGCTGATGCTGGTGGGCGAGCCAGGCACGGCCAAGTCGCTGCTGTCGGAGCTGCTGGCCGCGGCCGTCAGCGGCACCTCCACGCTGACCATCCAGGGCGGGGCCGCCACCACCGAGGACCAGATCAAGTACTCGTGGAACTACGCGCTGCTCGTCGCGGAAGGCCCCTCCACCCGGTCGCTCGTCGCCGCCCCACTGCTGCGCGGCATGGCCGAGGGCAAGGTGGTGCGCTTCGAGGAGATCACCCGGTGCCCGCTGGAGGTGCAGGACTGCCTGCTGTCGCCGCTGTCGGACCGGGTGCTCGCCGTGCCGGAGCTGAGCGGGCCCGAGTCGATGGTGTTCGCCCAGGAGGGGTTCACCGTCATCGCCACCGCCAACACCCGCGACCGCGGCGTCAACGAGATGAGCGCCGCACTCAAGCGCCGCTTCAACTTCGAGACCGTCTTCCCGATCGCCGACTTCCAGACCGAGCTGGCGCTGGTCGAGGCCGAGGCCACCGCGCTGCTCAAACGCTCGGGCGTCGAGGCGCCGCCACGTCGCGACGTACTGGAGGTCCTGGTAACCGCCTTCCGCGAGCTGCGCGAAGGACAGACCGCGCGCGGCGACGCCACCGACCGGCTCTCGGGCGTGATGAGCACCGCCGAGGCCGTCTCCGTCGCGCACGCCGTCGGGCTGCGCGGCTGGTTCCTGCGCGGCGAGCCCGGCACCGCCGCCGACCTCGTCTCCTGCCTGGCCGGCACCGCCGCCAAGGACAACGCCGAAGACCTGGCGAAGCTGCGCAGATACCTGGAACAGCGGCGGCGGCACGGCGCCCAGTGGCAGGCCCTGTACGAGGCCCGACACCTGCTGCCGGGCTGAGCCATGGCGGTCACGTACATCGGTGTGCGGCACCACAGCCCGGCCTGCGCCCGGCTCGTCGCCGACACCATCGCCTCCCTCCGGCCCGCGTACGTGCTCGTCGAGGGCCCGTCCGACATGAACGACCGGATGGACGAGCTGCTGCTCGGCCACGAGCTGCCCATCGCCGTCTACACCGGCTACCGCGACCCGCTCCGCCGCCACGGCTCGTGGACTCCGCTGTGCGAGTACTCCCCGGAGTGGACGGCGCTGACCGCCGGCCGGGACGTCGGCGCCGAGCTGCGCTTCATCGACCTGCCCGCCTGGCATCCCGCTCTCGCCGACGTCCACAACCGGTACGCCGACGCAGAGGCCCGCTACGGGGAGGTGGTCGCGCGGCTGTGCCGCACCTTCTCGGTGGACAACGTGGACGCGCTGTGGGACCACCTCTTCGAGATCGAACCGGCCGATGGGCTGGCCGAGCGGCTGGCCGCCTACTTCGACCTGGTGCGGGGCGACACCGAGACGGGGGCTGAGGATGCGGCGCGGGAGGCGTACATGGCGCGCTGGATCCGCGCCGCCGCCGCCTTCGCGGGCGAGCGGGCGGTGGTCGTGGTCACGGGCGGCTTCCACCGGCCCGCACTGATCCGGCTGGCGGGGCAGGGCGACACGCGCTCACCCGAGGCGCCCGGCGACGTGGACTGGCCGGAGGCGCCGAGTGCGTCCGGCGGCGTGTGCTGGCCGGAGACGCCCAGCCTGACCGGCGGCGTGGACTGGCCGGAGGTGCCGAGCCCGCCCGGGGACGCGGCCGTCGGGAGTTACCTGGTGCCGTACTCGTTCCGGCGGCTGGACGCGTTCGACGGCTACCAGTCGGGCATGCCGTCGCCGGGCTACTACCAGCGCCTGTGGGAGTCCGGCCCCGCCGAGGCGGCCCGCGGGCTCACCGAGGCGGTCACCGCCAGGCTGCGCGCCCGCCGCCAGCAGGTGTCCACCGCGGACCTGATCGCCGCCAGGACCACCGCCGACGGCATCGCCCTGATGCGCGGCCACCGGCATCCGGCCCGCGTGGACGTCCTGGACGGCCTGGCGAGCGCGCTGGTCAGCGAGGCCATCGAGACCCCGCTGCCCTGGGCGTCCCGCGGCCCGCTGCCGCCCGGCAGCCACCCGGTGATCGTGGAGATGATCGCGGCGCTCAGCGGCGACCGGGTGGGCCGCCTGCATCCCTCGACCCCGCTCCCGCCGCTGGTCCACGCGGTGCTCGCCGTGCTGGGCGAGCCCGGCGAGGAACGGCTCGACCTGACCAACGACACCGGCCGCGAGCGCAGCCGCCTGCTGCACCGGCTGCGGATCCTGCGCATCCCCGGCGTGGAACGCACCTCGGGACCCCGCCCGGCAGGCCCGGCCGAGCTGGTCGAACAGTGGGTGCTGACCGAGACGGAGGACCGGCTGCCCGCCCTCATCGAGGCCGGCGGGTACGGCGTCGACCCGCAGGAGGCCGCGGCCGCCGCCCTGGCGGAACGCGTCACGGGCGCGGACCTGGACGAGCTGGCCGACGTCCTGTTCGACGCGGCGCTGTGCGGCATCGGCGAGCTGGCCGGACGGGTGCTGGACGACCTGGCGCGGGCCGTCGGCGCGGCGGCCGACCTGGGGCCGCTCGGCCGCACCCTCACCGTCGCCCTGGCGATGTGGCGTCACGACGAGCTCTTCCGCACCAGCGGCAGCGCCACCCTGGGCACGGTCGTCCGGGCGGCCACCTCGAGGGTGCTCTGGCTGGCGGAAGGCGTGCGTGGCGGCCCGGCGCCGGCCGACCTGCCGCGCGTCAACGCCATGATCGCGGTCCGCGACGCGCTCCGGCACGCGGGCCCGTCGCTCGGCCTGGACACGCCGCTGGCCCTCGGCGTCGCCGACCGGCTCGCCGCCTGCCCGGACGCCCCACCCGACCTGCGCGGCGCCTCCCTGGGCCTGGCCTGGTCCCTACGCGGCTCGGCCCCCGACACGCCGCCCGGCACCCCGCCCGGCACGCCACCTGGCTCGGCGTCCGGCACGGCGCCCGGCGATCTCTCGGCGGCGCCCGGCGCGGTGACTGGTGCGGTGCCCGGCGACCTTGCCCGGACGCCCGGCGTGGTGCCAGGGACGGCGGGCGGCGATCTCGCGACGGTATCGGGCGTGGTGCCTGGCGTTGCGGGTGGTGAGCTTGGGAGGGCGGTGCGGGGCGCGTTCGTGCCCGCAACGGCAGGAGACTGGCTGGCCGGGCTGTTCGCGCTCGCCCGCGAGGAGGTGCTGCACACCCCGGGCATGCTGGAGCTGCTGGACGAGCTGGTCGGGGGGCTGACGGACGACGACTTCCTGGTGGCGCTGCCCGCGCTACGCCAGGCGTTCGGCTTCTTCCCGCCCCGCGAGCGGCACCTCATCGCCACCCGCCTGGTCGAGCGGCGCGCAGCGGGCGCGTCCGGATGGGACCTGATGCGGCTGGAGGCGGCCCCGGAGCTGGTGGCCGCCGGGATGGCACTGGACGAGCGGGTGGACACGGCACTGCGCCGGGAGGGACTGATCACACCATGACCGACCCCACTCTCGAACGGTGGCGGCTGCTGCTCGGCGAGCCCGGCGGCGCCTGCCTCGGCGGCGCGCCGCTCGGCGCGCGGGCCGCCGCCCGCGACGCGGCCGTCGACTGGCTCTACGGCCGCGACGAGGACCTGCGCAGGCGCGGCGTGCGCCAGGCGGGCAGCGGCCCCTCGGCGCTGACCACCTTCGACTGGCTGGACGACATCGCCAGGCTCTTCCCCAAGGAGACCGTGGAGCGGCTGCAACGCGACGCCGTCGAGCGTTACGAGATCCACGACGTGGTGACCGACCCCGCCGTGCTGGCGCGCATCGAGCCGAACGCCGCCCTGCTCAAGGCCGTGCTGCGGACCAAGCACCTGATGAACCCGCAGGTGCTGCGGCTGGCCAGGCGGATCGTGGAGCAGGTGGTGCGCGAGCTGATGGACAAGCTCGCCACCGACGTGCGCACCGCGTTCACCGGCACCAAGGTACGGCGGTCCGGCCGGCTGCGGCTGGCCCGCAACTTCGACGTGGTCAGGACGTTGCGCGCCAACCTCGGCCGCTACCAGCCGGACACGGGCAAGGTGGTGATCGAGACGCCGTACTTCTTCTCCCGCACCCGCCGCCACCTGGAGCAGTGGCAGGTGATCCTGCTGGTCGACCAGTCCGGTTCGATGGTCGAGTCGGTGATCCACTCGGCGGTGACGGCGGCCTGCCTGTGGGGGCTGCCCGGGGTGCGCACCCACCTGGTGGCCTTCGACACCGAGGTGGTGGACCTGACGGCCGACGTGGACGATCCCGTGGAGCTGCTGATGAAGGTCCAGCTCGGCGGCGGCACCGACATCGCCCGCGCGGCGGCGTACGGCGCGGGGCTGGTGGACCAGCCACGGCGGGCGATCGTCGTGCTGATCTCCGACTTCTACGAGGGCGGCGATCCAGGACGGCTGGTGCGCGTCGTGCGCGAGCTGGTCGGGCAGGGCAGCAAGGTGCTCGGGCTGGCGGCGCTCGACGAGCAGGCCAACCCCGCCTTCGACCGGAAGCTGGGGCAGCGGCTGGCCGACGCGGGGGCGTACGTGGGGGCGATGACGCCGGGTGAGCTGGCGTCGTTCGTGGCGGAGCACGTGGGCCGATGAGGACGGATCTGCTCGGGCTCACCACCGACTCCCTTGCCGCGCTCACCAACCGGGGGCTGGTGAAGCGGGCCGGTAAGGAGGCGGTGCCGGAGTTGCGCACCGATGGGGACGGCACCGTGCACGGCGACTTTCCCGGCGGGCCGGCCACCAGCCTGCCTGCCGGGGGGCTGGATGTGGCGAGCTGCACCTGTGGCGCCGTCGGAGTGTGCAGGCACGTCATCGCGGTCATCCTCGCCTACCAGCGCCTGTCGCTCGGTGCCGAGGCTGAGGCTGATGCGGCGGTCTCGCCGGGGACGGCACAGGAGACCGCTTCCGGGATTGCGCAAGGGGCCGCTTCCGAAGCTGCGCAGGAGATCACGCAGGAGGCAGTGCCCAGGGCGGCGTCGGGAGCCGTGCCAGGAGCCGTGCCGGGGGCCGTGCCGGGGGCCGTGCCGGGGGCCGTGCCGGGGGCCGTGCCGGGGGCCGTGCCGAGGGCCGTGCCCGGGGTTGCGTCGGTGCAGCCGCTTTGGTCGCCCGGCCAGGTGACCGACGAGCAGCTGACCGCCAGGATCGGCACCCGCCTGATGGCCGCCGCTCGCCGCGCGGAACGCGCCGGATACACCGCCCGCATCCGCCGCCCGACAGCCACCGACCCTGTGCCGCAGGTGGAGCTGGCCACCGCGACGGTCCGTTTCCTGATCCCCGGCGACCTGGGCTTCGTGCACACCGACAGCGTCGCGGGAAGCCACGACGACGTCATCGCGCTGGCGGTGTGGGCGTTCCGGACGGCCGACGAGCTGCATCCGGGCGTACCAGACGTGCGGGTGGACGTCGGGGGAGAGGCGGAGGAGGGTGCGGGGTCGGGGCTGGAGCGGGCGCTGGGGCTGGCGGGCACGGTGCTGCGCGAGGGCGCGGCGCAGCTGGGCCACGGCCTGGACGCCACCATCGCCGACGTGCGACGTCACCTGGACGGGGCGGGGCTGCGCTGGCCGCTGCTGGCCGTCGGCGACCTGGCGGAGCAGCTCGCCGCCTACCGCGACCGCGCCGCCCACTACCGTCCTGAACAGCTCGCGAGCCACCTGGCAGAGCTGCACGCCAGGCACCGGGCGGTGACGCGGCCGGACGCCACGCTGCGCAGCAGCGTGCTCGGCACCGCGGAGGCCGCGGAGACGCCGCTGCGCAGGGCCAGGCTGGAGAGCCTCGGCTGCCGGGTCCGCGGCCTGGGCGGGCAGCGGTTCGCCGAGGTGTACCTGGCCCACGCCGACAACGCGATGGTGCTGGTCCTGCGCCGCCGGTGGGACGGCGACGACGACGGGGCGGCGCTGGCGCGGCGGCGGATCGCCACGTCCACGCTGGGCGCGCTGGCCACGGGCAACCTGGTGACGGAGTCCGCCGTCCGCAGCGCGAGCCGTACGGTGCGGCTGGCCACCGGGCGGGTCGCCAGGACCACGGTCAGCCCGTCGCGGGGCGACTGGGGCGAGCTGCCCGCGCCGCTGGTGGTGACCGACTACGCCGCCCTGGGCCGCGAGCTCGACGCCCTGCCGCTGCGTCCCGTCCGGCCGCGCGTGGAGGCGGAGCTGGTGCGGGTGCTCGCGATCGCGCAGGTCGAGGCCATCTGGTACGCCCCCGGCGACCAGCGCCTGGACGCCGTGATCGTCGACCGGGCGGGCAACCCGGCGGTCGTCAGGGCCGTTCACAGCGCCGCCGCTCCTGGGCGGCTCGACGCGCTGGCGGCCGTGCTGGCCGGTGAGGAGGGCGAGCCGCGGTTCGTCAGCGGCGTGGTGGGGCGCAGCGCGGGGGATCTCGTGGTCGAGCCGCTCGGGCTGGCGGCCGGGGACCGCGTGATCGTGCCCGACCTGCGGCCCGGCGGCGGGAGCGGCAGTCTCGGGCTCGCCCCGGAGGAGCGGCCGGACCCGCTGGCCGCGGTCCTGGTGGACACGCGGGGGCTGCTGGCCGAGGCCGCCCATCACGGCCTGGCACACCTGCCGCCGACCTACGGCGAACGGCTCGACGCCGTCGCCCGGCGGTTGACCGTGCTCGGCCTGCGCCGGGTCGCACAGGCGGTCACGGCGTTCGCGGCAGCCCGGGGGAACGGCTCGGAGGAGGAGGTGGTGGAGCGGGCGTGGGTCGGCGCGTACCTGCGGCTGGAGGTCGCTCTGGACCTGCATTGAGAGCTAGGGTTGCCAACATCGTCTCTGATGGAGACAATGTTTACGGCGCCTCGCAGGAAGAGGCGCCGGGCGTGGTAGTACTGGAGATCCGCGAAGGAGGCAGGAAGGGCGAGCAGGTGCACTCATGACCGAGCGCTATCTCGGCGTCCTCGGCATGGCCGAGGCCCTCGGGGTGACCCGGCACGCGGTGCACAAGTGGCGCACGCGCCACCCGAGCGGCAGCGAGCATCCGTTCCCCGAGCCGGACGTCGAGGTGGACGGGGCCCCGGGCTGGCGGGCCGACCGGGTGGAGGAGATCGTGCGGTGGCGGGAGAGCCTGCCGGGCCGCGGCGCCGGCGGCGGACGCCCCACCGCCGCGCGGCAGGAGTACCTCAAGGCGGCGATGGCGCGCGGCCTGGACCGGGAGGAGGCGCTGCGCGCGCTGGCGACGTTCCAGGCGGAGTTCCCCGAGATGAGCGAGCCCGAGCTGTGCGCCTGGCTCGTCGAGAAGTTCCGCCGCTGATTCCTTCCCTCGCGGGACACATCATGGACAAGAGGCGATGACGCATGCACGGAAACGGCCCGGCGGTGGAGGGCGAGACGGCCGAGGGGTTCGAGGAGGTACGCGAGGCGTTCGCGGCCAACCTGGCCTCCGGCGAGGAGATCGGCGCGGCGGTGGGCGTCTACCTGCACGGCAGGAAGGTCGTCGACCTGTGGGGCGGCATCGCCGACCCCGAGACCGGCCGCCCCTGGGAGCGCGACACCCTGCAAGTCGTCTACTCCACCACCAAGGCGGTGACGGCGGCGTGCGCGCTGCTGCTGGCCCAGCGCGGCGAGCTGGATCTGGACGCGCCCGTGGCCCGCTACTGGCCCGAGTTCGCGGCGGGCGGCAAGGAGCGCATCCCCGTACGGTGGCTGCTCACCCACCAGGCCGGCCTGCCCGCCCTCGACGACCCGATCACCCCGGCCGACGCCGTCGCCGGTGAGCCCGTGGTGCGGGCGCTGGAGGCGCAGCGGCCGTTCTGGGAGCCGGGCACGGAGCACGGCTACCACGCGTTGACCTACGGGTGGCTCGTCGGCGAGGTGGTCCGCCGGGTCTGCGGCCGGTCGATCGGCACGTTCCTCGCCGAGGAGATCGCCGCGCCGCTCGGCCTGGACCTGTGGATCGGGCTGCCCGAACGGGAGCACCACCGGGTCAGCCGCATCGTCGCCGACCAGGCCACTTTCGACGCCTCCGCCCTGGACGCCGTCCCCGAGCCCATGCGGGACGTGCTGGCCGCCTACACCGACCCGGCGTCGCTGACCATGCGCGCGATGACGCTCGTCAAGCCGCCGCTGGATCACAACGATCCCGTGGAGCAGTCCGCCGAGATGCCCGCCACCAACGGCATCTGCACGGCGCGCTCCCTGGCCGCCTTCTACGCCGCCCTCATCGGGCACCGCATCCTCACGCCCGCCGCCCTGGCCGCGGCGACCGCGGAGCAGGTGTCGGGGATCGACCGCATCCTGCGCGTGCCCGTACGGATCGGCACCGGCTTCGGCCTGCCCACCCCGGAGGCGTTCTGGTACTCGCCCACGGCCTTCGGGTTCGGCGGTTTCGGCGGCTCGATCGGGTTCGCCGACCCGGACAGCGGGCTCGCGTTCGGCTACGTGATGAACCGCCTCAGGGAAGGCGTCCCCGACCTGCGGGCGGCACGCCTGTACGACGCGGTCGTGCGGGCGATGAAAGCGCGGGCCTGAGGCCGGTCCCCACAGTCCGCAGGCCGTCACCACCGCCACCTGCTCACCCGAGCCCGCACCCCCGGCGACGCGTGCAGGACCGGCTGCCCCCGCGGCGCGGGCAGCCCCGCCGCCTGCACCAGGCTCTGGTCCAGCCCGTCGAGGTGGGCGTGGTGCAGCGGCCACGGCGGATGCTCCACCAGGGCGGTCGCCAGCCGCCCCGCCACTACGCTGAACAGCCGGAACCGGGCGGTCAGGAAGTGCGCCAGCTCGTCGCGCTCCCGCTCCAGCAGCGGCACCCCGGCCTCCACGTCGGCGTCGCACCGCGCGCCGACGGGGCCGGGCAGGCGGCGGTGGCATCGGTACCGGGTGTGGCCGTCGCGGACGTCCACCGACATGCCGGACCAGTGGTAGGGCAGCCAGAAGCCGCCGCGCCCGCCGAGCGCGGCGGCTAGGCGCGCCGCGTCCAGGGAGAAGAACCAGATCCCGGTGCGCCCGCGGGCGTCGCGCACGTACGTCCGCAGGTTCGTCTCGGGAAAGGTGGACATCCACGGCAGCGCGGGAACGCCGGGCACCCGCACGTCCCGCATGAGGAAGCAGGCGAGCCCGACCCACGCCGCCCCGTCGAACGGCTCGACCCGGAGCTGCGGCGGGAGCAGCGCCTGGACCTGCTCGGGCCGGTAACGCCAGTGGATGAACGTCATGCGCTCCCACTGCTGGTACATCACGGGCCAGGCGACGCGGGGAGAGGACGGTGCTCGCACCCCCGCTTCCTGCCCGCCCCCCGGCAGGTGCAATCCGCCGGGTTGTCCGTTTCCGTGCTCGGCGACAGGGCAAGGGCGGGCTCATGGATCATTCTCAGGCGCCGATCTTGCAGGCCTTGCAGGACTACCACGACAGCGGGCAGCTGCCCTTCACCCCGCCCGGCCACAAGCAGGCCAGAGGCGTCGATCCGCGGGTCGCCGCGGTGCTCGGCGAGGCGGTGTTCCGTTCTGACGTGCTCTCGGTGGGCGGCCTGGACGACAGGTCGGGCTCGGGAAAGTTCCTGGAGCAGGCGGAGCAGCTCATGGCGGACGCCGTGGGCGCGTCGCAGACGTTCTTCTCCACCTGCGGCAGCAGCCTGTCGGTGAAGGCGTCCATGCTGTCGGTGGCGGGGCCGGACGAGAAGCTGCTGATCGGCCGGGACGCGCACAAGTCGGTGGTGGCGGGGCTCGTGCTGTCCGGGATCTGCCCGGTGTGGGTGGAGCCGCAGTGGGACGAGAACCTGCACCTGGCCCATCCGCCGTCGCCCGAGGCGTTCGCCGCGGCCTTCGCCGAGCACCCCGACGCCAAGGGCGCCCTCGTCGTGACGCCGACCCCGTACGGAACCTGCACCGACCTGGCCGCGCTCGCGCGGGTCTGCCACGAGCACGGCAAGCCGCTCATCGTGGACGAGGCGTGGGGCGCGCACCTGCCCTTCCACCCCGATCTGCCCGCCTGGGCCATGGACGCGGGCGCGGACGTCTGCGTCACCAGCATCCACAAGATGGGCTCAGGGCTGGAGCAGAGCTCCGTCTTCCACCTCCAGGGCGACCTGATCGCGCCCGAGCTGCTCAAGGAGCGGGCCGACCTGTTCAGCACCACCAGCCCGTCGGTGCTGGTGTACGCCGCGCTGGACGGCTGGCGCCGCCAGATGGTGCAGCACGGTCACACCATCTACGACCGCACCCTGCAACTGGCCAAGTCCGTGCGGTCGGGCGTCGAGGCGATCGGCGGCCTGCACGTGTACGGCCGCGACGACCTCTGCGGCCCGGGGCTGGCCTCCGACGCCGACCCGCTGCAGCTCATGGTGGACGTGAGCGGCCTCGGCACGGGCGGCTACCAGGCCGCCGACCGGCTGCGCGAGCGGCACCGGATCAACGTGGGCCTGGCCGACCACCGCAGGGTCGGCGTCCAGCTCACCCACGCCGACGACGAGCACACCACGGGACGCCTGCTGGAGGCGCTGCGCGACCTCGCCGGGCACGCCGGCGAGCTGCCGCCGCCGCCCGGCCTGCGCGTCCCGTCGCCTGCCGGGCTGCGGCTGGAGCAGGCCATGACGCCCAGGGACGCGTTCTTCGGCCCGGCCGAGCACGTGCCGTGGGAGCGGGCGGCGGGCCGGGTCGTGGCCGAGCTGCTCACGCCGTACCCGCCGGGGATCCCGGCCGCGCTGCCGGGGGAGCGGCTGAACGGGGAGGTGCTGGAGTACCTGCACGACGGGCTGGCCGGGGGCATGGTGGTCCCGGACGCGGCCGATGCCTCGCTGGAGACCGTGCGGGTGGTGGCTGAGGACCAGCCTTAGGCGCTGGCGTCGCGGATCGCGTACAGGTGGCGGGCGTGCCCGGCCGGGTGGTGCAGCCGGTCCAGCAGGATGCCCTCGCGCAGCGCCCACGGGCAGATGCGCATCGCCTCCAGCTCCAGGGCGGCCATGGTGGCGTCGGCGACGATGGCTCCGGCGAGGATCTGCCGGGCGCGGGCGGCCGAGACGCCGGGGAGCTGCGCCCGCTCCGCCGGGGTCCTCTCGCCCAGCAGCTCGATGGCCTCGCGCAGGTCGGCGCGGCGCAGCTCGCGTACGACGTGCGGGCCCGCCTTGGCCTTGGGCGCCCCGCACAGGCGGGCGAGCTGGGCGAACGTCCTGGAGGTGGCGACCGCGGTGGCCTGGCCCGCGCGGTGCCTGGCGGCGATCTCGCCGACGCGCTTGGCGAGCACGGACTCCACGTGCTCGCGTAACGACCGGCGGTGCCGCTTCTTGACCCGCTCGGGGTCCGGCAGCCGGTGGCGGGTCAGCCGCCCGGCCCCCAGGGGGAGGCAGAGCGCCAGGTCGGGGGTCTCGCCGTCGCCGTAGGCCAGCTCCATGGATCCGCCGCCGATGTCGGCCAGCAGGATCGGCCCGGCCGACCAGCCGAACCAGTGGCGCACGGCCAGGAAGGTCAGCCTGGCCTCCTGCTCCGCGTCCATGTAGCCGACGCGCACGCCCGAGGCGGCCTGGATCTCCGTGAGGATCGCGTCGCGGTTGGCGGCGTCCCGGATGGCGGCGGTAACGTACGGGACCAGCTCGTGCACCCGGTGGCGCGCCGCGACGTCGGCGGCCTCGCTGACGGCCTCGGTCAGCCGGTCGATCGCCGCCCGCCCGATGACGCCGTCCCCGCCGATGGCCTCGGCTAAGCGAAGCCGGCGTTTGAGCGTGGCCACCGGTCGCGGCGGATGGCCCGCCGTGAGGTCGGCGATGCGGAGGTGGGCGGTGGTGGAGCCGATGTCGAGCACGCCGAGTCGCATGGTCAGCCGGTACCCGCCATCGTGGGTGACAATCTTCAAGCGGACTGCTCGCGCGGGCCGCGCTTCCTGGCCATGGCGGCGCGGCCGAGGGGGATCAGGCTCGGGTTGACGTTCTGCAGGACCGTGTCCTCGGTGATCAGCACGTGGGTCACGTCGGTGCGGCCTGGCACGTCGTACATGACGGGCAGCAGCACCTCCTCCATGATGGCCCGCAGGCCGCGCGCCCCGGTGCCGCGCAGCAGCGCCAGCTCCGCGATCACCTCCAGCGCGTCGCGGGTGAAGTCGAGCCGCACGCCGTCGAGCTCGAACAGCCGCGCGTACTGCTTGACCAGCGCGTTGCGCGGCTCGGTGAGTATCTGGACGAGGGCGTCGCCGCCGAGGTCGTGCACCGTGGTGACGACCGGCAGCCGCCCCACGAACTCCGGGATCATCCCGTACCTGACCAGGTCCCCGGGCATGAGCGCGGCCAGCGAGTCCGTGTGGCCGTGCTGCTCGCCCGCCGGGCGCAGCACCGAGTCGAAGCCCGTCCTGCGGTGCCCGACCCGCTGCTCGATGAGCTGGTCGAGGCCCGCGAAGGCGCCGCCGCAGATGAACAGCACGTTGGTGGTGTCGATCTGGATCAGCTCCTGCTGCGGATGCTTGCGCCCGCCCTGCGGCGGCACCGACGCCGTGGTGCCCTCCAGGATGCGCAGCAGCGCCTGCTGGACGCCCTCGCCCGACACGTCCCTGGTGATGGACGGGTTCTCGCTCTTGCGGGCGATCTTGTCGATCTCGTCGATGTAGACGATGCCGGTCTCGGCCTTGCGCACGTCGTGGCCGGCCGCCTGGATGAGCTTGAGCAGGATGTTCTCGACGTCCTCGCCCACGTAGCCGGCCTCTGTCAGCGCTGTCGCGTCGGCGATGGCGAACGGCAGGTCCAGCAGCTTCGCCAGCGTCTGCGCCAGCAGCGTCTTGCCCGACCCCGAGGGGCCGAGCAGCAGGATGTTGGACTTGGAGATCTCGACGTCGCCGGCCCGCCGGCCCGCGCCGCCGGCGAAGATGCGCTTGTAGTGGTTGTAGACCGTGACCGACAGCGTCTTCTTGGCGTTGTCCTGCCCGACGACGTGCGCGTCGAGGAAGGCGTAGATCTCGCGCGGCTTGGGCAGGTCGTGGCGCCTGACCTCGGTGGTCTCCGCCGCCTCCGCGTCGATGATCTCGTTGCAGATCTCGATGCACTCCTGGCAGATGTACACGCCGGGGCCGGCGATGAGCCGCTTGACCTGCCGCTGGCTCTTTCCGCAGAACGAGCACCCGAGCTGGTCCGCGCGATCACCGAGGCGTGCCATTCGCAGTCGCTCCAGAGGGGGCAGGAGTGATGTTTCCAGGCTGTTTCTGTTCAAATCGTACACGCCTGGCCCTGGGGCTCCAGGGGTTCAGGCGCGCGGCGCCACCGGCGCGGGCAGACCCGTCTCGAACAGGCGCGCGTCCACCTCGTCGATCGCCAGCCGCAGCGCGCCCAGCGCGACGCTCTCGGCCCCCAGCGTGGAGGCCCTGATCTCGGGAACGCGCAGGCAGGTGCGCCCCAGCTCGCGGGCGAGCTGGTCGAGCATGAGGTCGGCGGAGCGGGAGAAGCCGCCGCCGAGCACGACCACCTGCGGGTCGAGGGCGAGCACCAGGGCGGCGGTGCCCACCGCGAGGTCGCGGGTGAAGCGGCGCACGGCCGTCCTGGCCGTCTTGTCGCCGGAGCGGGCCGCGTTGAACACCCAGGCGGCCGCGTCGTCGGTGTCGATGCCCGGCGGGGCGCAGCTCTGCAGGTGGGAGGGCGCGGTCAGCCAGCGGACGGCGGGCAGCGCGCCGATCTCGCCCGCCGCGCCGCCGTAGCCGCGCCGCAGCGTGCCGTCGATGATCAGGCCGGCGCCGATGCGCATGCCCGCCAGCAGATAGACGATGTCGTCGGCGTCGCGGGCCACCCCCTGCCACCGCTCGGCGAGCGCGGCCAGCTTGCAGTCGTTCTCCACCTGGACGGGGCAGGAGAAGCGGGTCGCCAGGTGCTCGGCCAGGCTCACGCTGGCCCAGCCGGGCAGCGGGGTGAACAGGGCGGTGCGGCCGCTGGCGTCGACCGGCCCCGTCACCCCGACGCTGATCGCCCAGACGTCGCCGGGGCTCAGGCCGGCCGCCGCCATGCACTCGTCCACCGCCGCGTCCACGACGGCCAGCCGCGCCGCCGGGTCGGCGCCGGGATCGACCGGCAGCCTGCTGGTCGCGGCGACCGTGCCGTCGAGGTCGGCGAGCATCGCCAGCACCTTGTGGGCGCCGACGTCCACGCCGACCACGTGGCCGGTGCCGGCGTTGAACCGGTAGCGGCGGGCGGGGCGCCCGACGATGCTGCTGCCGTCGGGCTCCACCACGGTGAGCCAGCCGTCGGCGACCAGGCCCTGCACGATGACGTCCGTCCCCGGCCGGGACAGCCCGGTGCGGGTGGCCAGCTCCGTGACGGTGGACGGCGGGTTGCCCCGCAGCGCCCTGACGATGCTGAGCGCGTTGAGCTCCCGCATCCTGTTGACGTCCGTCCCGGTCGTGACCTGCTCGGTCACCGTGGCACCCCCTGAATAACGATGCGCTCTTGACAAAAGAGTAGTGCGACCTCAGGAGATCGGATACCACTGCCCGTCAGGCGCGACGGCCGGGCCGAAGTCCACCTCCCGGCCGTCGATGGCGAACACGTACCGGCCCTTGCGCACCACGGCGGGCCTGGCCGACAGGTACGCCGTCAGGTCCGCCAGCTCCTCCGGCCGCAGCCACCCGGGCGGGTCGGACACGGCGCGGAAGCCGCACACCACGGCCAGGTCCCGCAGCCAGTCGAGCTGCTGGTCGCTGAGCAGGTTGAGGCGGCTGCGGAAGTACACGACGTCCGGGTCCACCTCGGCCAGCGGCGCGTGCCAGAGCCGGTGCAGCGTGTTGACCACGGCGTTGCGCGCCATCGCGTCGGACGGGTCGTCGCTGGCGTAGTTCTGCCACATCGGCGCCACGTCGGGGCCGCTGCGCAGCCCGTCGAGCAGGCCCAGCGAGGGCAGCAGGATCGCGCCGCTGCCCAGCAGGTACACGTCCTCGCCCGCCGTCCGCCTGATCAGTTGAAGCGCCTCGCGGTAGGCCTGCTCGCGGCCGAGGCCGCCCTGCCGCACGCCGGGCGCGGCGCCCGCGTTGATGAAGTCGAGCTTCAGGTAGCGGAAGCCCCACTCGTGCACGACCCGGCGGATGAGCCGCTCCACGTGGCCGAGCGCCTCCGGCTTGGACAGGTCCAGCGCCCAGTAGCCGGTGCCCCAGTTGTGCCCCGCGATCACGGGTTCGCCGTGCTCGTCGCGCAGCAGCAGCTCCGGGTGCTCGCGGGCGGTGCGCGAGCCCGGCAGCACGATGAACGGGGCCAGCCACAGCCCCGGCGTCAGCCCCGCGCCGGCGATCCGGTCGGCCAGCGCGCGCATCCCGGACGGGAACTTGGCGTTCGGCTCCCAGTCGCCGACCATCTCCTCCCAGCCGTCGTCCACCTGCAGCACGTCGAAGGGCAGCCCGTTCAGCGCGTCGATGTCCTTGGCCAGGCCCGGCTCGGTGATGCCCTCGTAGTAGGCGTACCAGCTGCACCAGACGTTGCCCGCGCGCCGCGCGCCGGCGCCCAGGCGGTCGGCCAGCGCGCGGGTGTAGGCGCCGAAGACCTCCTCCTCTTCGCCGTAGGCGAGGAACCAGGGCGCCCCGTCGTCCTCGTACCAGCCGGCGAGCGTGTCGCGGTCGGCCGTCAGCCGGGGGGTGCCGATGCCGAGCGCGCCGAGCAGCAGGACCCGCCCGTCGTCGCCCTGCAGCGCGGCGACCGCCGAGGAGTGGTGGCGGGCCGGATCGTCCCAGACGGGGTCGTCCGCGGTGGTGCGGCGCCGCGGGTCGGCGATGCGCAGCGGCGGCTCGGACAGCCGCCGCCACCCGCACGGGCTCCACGAGTTCTGCCCGTGCCGGTAGAACAGCGCGTCACCGAGGCCGTGCAGCACCGCCACGCGGCCCGGCGGCAGGACGATCCCGCCCTCGATCTGCTGGAGTGGCTCGGAGCCGGTCGGCTCAAGGGCTACGGTACGGCCTGCCAGCTCGACGAGCAGCGGCATGATGCTCCTTTTCTCTGTGGGGTGGGTCGATCAGGTGAACAGCGCGTTGACCTGGTCGTTGGCCTTCTGCAGCCCCTCGGCGGTGCCGATCTGGCCGAGGATGATCGACTGGATGGCGTCCTGCACGATCGTGTTGATCTCGTTGCCGTGGTCGGTGATGGGCAGCAGGAACGTGCCGCCCTGGGTCTTCGTCGGGTCGAGGTACGCCTGCACGTCACGCCCCTTGGCCTCGTGCGCCGCCGCGGCCTTCTCACTGGCCGTCTTGATCGCGGGGAAGACGACGGCGTTGTCGCCGACGACGTTCTGGCAGTCGGCGGAGCCGAGGTACTTCACCCACTTCCACGCTTCTTCCTGGTGCTCCGTGCCCGCGAAGATGGCGTCGGAGAGGCCGTTGATGGCGGTCTTGCGGGTGCCGGACGGGCCGAGGGGCATCGCGGCGAACGCGAACTTCTGCTCGGCGTCGGGGCCGAGGAAGGTGCTGATCGTCCACGAGCCGGCGAAGGACATCGCGCCCTTGCCCGCGTTCAGCACCGCGTCCCTGCCCAGCGTGGACTGCTTGTCGAACTGAGGCGCGTAGCCCTTGTCCATGAGCTGCTTGTACCAGTCGATGACCTGGGCGAGCTTGGGGTCGTCGTACTTGTACCGGGTGCCCCACGGGTTCTTGTCCAGGTAGGTCCAGCCGTTGGCCACGGCCAGGTCGCCCCAGCCGTTCTGGCCCTGGGCGCCGTCGGCCCACTCGGGCAGGAAGCCGTACACCTTGACCTTGGACTTGTCGAAGGCCGGGTCGAGGCCGTTGTGCCCGTTCTCGTCCACCGTGAGCTTGGCGATGACCTGCTGGAGCGTGCCGCCGTCGGCGGGGTTCCAGGTGAGGTCGGCCATCTCCTCGGGCTTGACCTTCTGCTCCTGCAGCATCGTGGTGTTGTAGACGAGCGCGACGGTGTCCCAGTCCTTGGGCAGGCCGTACCGCTTGCCGTCCTTGACCCACAGGTCGGCCAGGCCGTCCTGGTACTGCGTGAGGTCCACCTTGTCGCGGGTCACGAACGGCTGGATGTCCATGATCTGGCCGCTGCTGACGAACTGCGGGTAGTAGGAGCCGTGGTCGGTCCACACGTCGGGGGCCTGGCCGGCGGCGAGCTGGGTGGTGAGGTTCTGCCAGTACTGCGCCCACGCCGTCTGCGTGATCTTGACGCTGATGTTCGGGTTGGCCTTCTGGAAGGCGTCGGCGCAGGCCTGGTACGCCGGGAGCTGCTTGTCGTCCCAGAGCCAGTAGTCGATGGTGACCTTGCCGCCCGCCGCGTCGCCCTGTGACTCGCCGCCGCCGGAGCCGCCGCCGGAGCCGCAGGCGGCGAGCGTGCCGGCCAGAGCCAGCGACAGCAGCGCCATACCTGCCCGCTTGGTGGTGTTCATGATGCCTCTTTCAGGGGGTTATTTGATTCCGGAGAAGTTGAGTGACTGGACCAGCCGCCTGCCGAGGAAGATCAGCAGGACCAGGACGGGGAGCACCGAGAGGGTGGAGCCGGCCATGAGCCCGGTCCAGTCGGGGCGGGTGTTGGGCGACTGCTGGAGGAAGACGCCGAGTGCCACGGTGAGCAGGCGCGTCTCCTCCTCGCGCCCGACCAGCAGCGGCCACAGGTAGTCCTTCCAGGCCCACACCGTGGTGGTGAGCCCGATGGTGATCAGCGGGCCCCGGCTCATCGGCAGCACGATGCGCCAGAACACGCCCCACGCGCCGTTGCCGTCCAGCCGGGCCGCCTCCTCCACGTCCCGGGGGATGGACAGGAAGAACTGCCGGAGGAAGAAGACCGCGAACGGGGTCATCAGGATCGACGGGGCCACCATCCCGGCGAAGGTGTTGACCCAGTCGAGGTTCTTGATCAGCACGAAGTTGGGCAGCAGCGTGAAGATCGGCGGCACCATCAGCGCGGCGATCATGATGCCGAAGACCAGCTCGCGGCCGGGGAAGCGGAGCCGGGCGAACGCGTAGCCGGCCATCGCGCAGAAGAACGTCTGCAGGACCGCGATCAGGCCGCTGTAGACGATCGAGTTGAGCAGGTAGCGGGCGAAGTCGATCTGCGCGCCTGAGCCGCCCGCCGCCCGCGCCTCCTCCTGGCTGGTGAGCCCGAGGATGCGCTGGAAGTTCACCAGGGTCGGGTTGCTCGGGAACAGGGCGCCGCTGTCGGCGTAGAGGTCGGCGGCCGGGGTGAGGGCCGTGCGGACCATCCAGTAGAAGGGGAAGATCGTGAGCACGAGTGCCACGACCAGGACGGCCCAGGCCGGTATCCGCCCGAGAGTGGAGATGCGCCGCATCGTGTTGCCCTCCTCAGGCCAGGTCCGAGCGGGACGCCCGCAGCAGCCGTAGCTGCACGAACGTGAGCACGCCGAGGATGAGCGCGAGCAGCAGCGCCGCGGCCGAGGCGTAACCCATGTGGAAGTACTGGAAGGCCTGCTGGTAGATGAAGTAGTAGATGACCCTGATCGCGCTGCTCGCGCCCGCGCCGCCCGCGGCCACGGCGACGGTGTCGAAGATCTGGAACGATCCGATCAGCGAGACGACCAGCACCAGGGCCAGGACGGGCCGCAGCATCGGCAGGGTGACCGAGCGGAACATGCGCAGCTCGCCCGCGCCGTCGAGGGCGGCGCTCTCGTACAGGTGCGTGGGGATCTGCAGCATGCCGGCGTAGAGCAGGAGCGCGGTGTAGCCGGTGTAGGCCCAGGTGTTGACCAGGCCGATGGTCGGGATGGCCCAGTCGGGGGAGATGAAGAAGCCGACCGTGCCCAGGCCGAGCGCCTTCAGCAGGTGGTTGACGAAGCCGAGGTCGGCGTCGAGCAGCCAGATCCACAGCAGGGCGACGGTGACGTTCGGCACCAGCCACGGCAGCAGCAGCATCGCGCGCAGCGCCATCGACCGGGTGAGGCGGTGCATGAGCGCGGCGAGCAGCAGCCCGAGCAGTAGCTGCGAGCCGATGTTGATCACGACGTAGTAGACGGTGATCCCGAGCGAGCGCCAGAACTGCGGGTCGCGCACGAGCTGGGCGTAGTTCTCCCCGCCGACGAAGGCGGGGTCGTTGAGCAGGTTGTAGTCGGTCAGCGAGTACCAGATGCCGCGCACCGTCGGATAGCCGTAGAAGATCACGAAGCCGGCGATGGCGGGGATCAGGAAGAGCCAGGCCGCCCGGCGATCGTCACGCGGCCGTGGCCGTCTTCGCCGGGAGGCGCCGGGTTGGTTCGGCGGCTCGGCGACCTGCGACCGTTCCTCGGTCCGCATCGTTCTCATCATCGTCCTCGGCGCTTGGTGAAATTGCCCTCTTGCCACGGGGTGACTCCCGAATAATGATGTGAGGCATCGTAAGTTTGTCAACAGCTCCTCATAACTGGATGAGCGTCCCGCACCCGCTCCGAGCCCTTCCTTCGCACGTCAACCCCCATGTGGCGGGCCGTTGCAGCTCGTCCGCAGCCACGTATCCCGGAGGTTTCTCACCCATGCCAGCCCCTGTACGGCCGTCACACCGGCTTCGCCAGGTCGTCTTAGCGGCCGTGGCCGCCGTCGCGGTCGCCCTGCTCCCGGCCGCCCAGGCCTTGGCGCTCGCGCCGGTCCCCGGCGGGGTCCCGCCCCGCCCGCAGGCCCCCGCGTCGCCCGACCCGTCGCTCCAGGCGCACCCGCTGACGGCGGCGCCCGCCCCGCTGGACAACCCGCTCAAGGGCTTCGCCCGCTTCTACTGGCCGGGCGGCGACCAGAACACCGGCTACCCGCACTCCCTCACCTGGAGCTACTTCGGCCTGTCCGAGGTGATGACCGACCCGGCCGACTGCTCGAAGATCAACTGGTCGGTGCTCGACAGCGCGCTGAACGAGATCGCCTCGTACGGCAACCAGGCCGCCGTGCGGTTCTACCTCGAGTACCCGGACGGCAGCGGCAGCCACCCCGCCAACGCCATCCCGCGCTGCTTCGACGGGCACGTCACCTACCGGACCAACACCCGGTGGGGCACCACCAGCCCCGACTACGACAGCCCGTACCTGCTCGACGCGCTGAGCGGCTTCATCGCCGCCTTCGGCGCCCGCTACGACGGCGACCCCCGCATCGGCTTCATCCACCTGGGCCTGATCGGGCTCTGGGGCGAGTGGCACACCTGGCCGTACGACACCGACACCAGCGGCGACAGCTACCCCAACTACATGCCGACCGACGCGCACGCCGCGCAGCTCCTCCAGGCCTACGACGCCGCCTTCGACCGGACCAAGCTGGAGGCGCGCTACCCCGACTCGGCGGCGGGCGCGGCGACCGGCCTGGACATCGGCTACCACGACGACTCCTTCTGCTTCCGCGAAGGCTCGCCGCTGGCCGGCGTCACGCTGCCGCAGTCGCTCGGCGGCGCGAACTACTCCCAGCTCCAGCGGGCGCTCGCCGTGGGCGCGGAGAACAAGTGGATCACCGCGTCGATGGGCGGCGAGGTCAGGCCCGAGATCCAGTCGTCGGCGTTCGCGTCCTGGCCCGGCGGCTCCGGCCAGGTCGACAACATGAAGGCGTGCATCGAGCTGGAGCACACCACCTGGAAGATCAACGAGCAGAGCCAGAACTACGCGGCAGGCGACCCCAACGTGGCCGCCGCCGTCCGGCTCATGGGCTACGACCTCACCGTCGACAACGCCTACTACCAGAACACCGCGAGCGGCGCCACGAACGTCGGCGTGCGGATCAGCAACAACGGCGTCGCCCCGTTCTACTACCCGTGGACGCTCACCCTCGGGCTGCGGAACGGCTCGGGAACCGTGGTCAAGACCTTCGACACCCCCTGGGACCTGCGCACGGTCATGCCGCTCAAGATCCGCGCGTTCCCCGACTGGGGCGTCGGCGCCGATCCCGCCTACCGTGACTTCGGCTACCCGCAGTACTTCCAGACCGGCGTGAACCTCAGCGGCGTGCCCAGCGGCGGCTACCAGTGGGTGCTGCGGGTGAAGAACCCGCTGGAGAGCGTCTCCGCGAACGCCAAGAAGCTCCGCTTCGCCAACGCCACCCAGGGCGCCGACGGCTGGCTCGCCCTCGGCTCTGTCACCGTCGGCTCCGGCGGCGGCACCGACACCACCGCGCCGTCCACGCCCACCGGGCTGACCTCGCCGTCGCGCACCTCCGGCTCGGTCTCCCTGTCCTGGACGGCCGCCACCGACAACGTCGGCGTAACCGGCTACCGCGTCTACCGGGGCTCCACGGAGGTGGGCACCTCCGCGACGACGTCCTTCACCGACACCGGGCTGACCGCCGCGACCGCCTACACCTACACCGTGCGGGCCTACGACGCCGCGGGCAACACCTCCGCCGCCTCCTCACCCGTCACCGTCACCACCCTCCCGGCGTCGTCCACCGGGCTGGTCCTCGACGACTTCGACGGCAATCCGGCCTACCCGTCGGCGGCGACCAACGACCTGGGCAAGTGGACCGGCGGCAACTGTTTCCTCAACGGCGGCGGCTCTGGCGTCGTGTCCGGCGGGGCGCTCGCCCTGCGCTACGACAACTGCGGCTGGTTCGGCAGTGACGTCAACACGAGCCTGACCGCGTACACGCACCTCGTGATCCGGATCAAGGGCGCGGCCGGAGGCGAGCAGAGCCACTTCCACCTCGCGCTCGGCGGCGTGACCAGGACCCTGAACGGCTACACGCTCGACGGCGGCGGCCACCCGGCCGTCACCACCGCCTACCAGGACATCAGGATCCCGATGGCGGCCAACGGCATCAACCGCACGTCACCCGGGCAGCTCGCGATGGGCTTCTGGTACGGCGGCAACAGCACCGTCACCATCGACTCGATCTCGTTCCAGTGACCCGCGGGGGGCCGGGGACGCCCGGCCCCCTGGTTGCTCGAACCCCCATACCCCCCTTGAATGGGGACTTATGTTCCTCCGCAGGCCCAAGCCCTCCAACCGGCGCCCCACCGAACTGCTGATCGGGATCGGGTTCTTCGTGACGGTCGCCGCGTGCGCGATCACCGCCCTGGTGGTGCCCGACACCCAGGTCGAGACGCGGTTCGCCGTGATGGGGCTGGCCGCGTGCCTGTACGCCGCGGTCGCGGCCGACCTGTGGGCCGCCGCCGCGACGGGCCTGCTGGCCTGGACGCTGGCCACCGGCTTCCTCATCCATCCGCCGGGCGAATTGGTCTTCACCGGTGTCTCCGACGCGATCCGCCTTATGGCGATCATCGGCATCTCGCTGGCGGGCGGCCTCTACGGCGTCTACCGCCGCCAGACGTGACATTCGCCGAGTGAAGACGGATTGAAACAGCCTCCCCGTACCCTGACAGGCAGAGTCAAGATCCTGCGCAACCGTCAGCACAGTCTGGGGAAAGGCAGTGGCGATGCGACTGACCGGGATCGTTGCCGTGGGCATGGCAGTGGCGCTGGCGATCAGCGCGTGCGGGGACGGGCAGGGGCCGGAGGGCGCACCCTCCGGCGGCGGGCTGGAGAAGACCCAGCTCCTGATCGGCGTGGTGCCGGTCGCGTCCTCGGCCTCGCTGTTCATCGCCGAGAAACGCGGCTTCTTCAAGCAGGAGGGCCTGACCGTCAAGACCGAGATCATCCAGGCGCCGACCGCGGTCATGCCGAAGATCATCAACGGCAGCATGGACGCGTTCCTGACGAGTTACGTCTCGCTCATGACGATCAACGACTCGGGCGCGGCCAAGCTCAAGCTGTTCCAGCACACCATGGGCGGCCTCCCCGGCTTCTGCGCGGTGGTCGTGGCCAAGGGCTCGCCGATCAGGACGGTGGCCGATCTCAAGGGCAGGACCATCGCGGTCAACGTGCTCAAGACGCTCGGCCACACCGTGGTCAACGCGCACCTGCAGCAGGCCGGGCTGAAGCCGGACGACGTCAAGTTCGTCGCCGTGCCGTTCGCCGACCAGCTCGGCGCGCTGGCCTCGGGGAAGGTGGACGCGGCCTGGCTGGCGGAGCCGTTCCTGAGCGCGGCCAGGAAGGACGGCGCGGTGCAGATCGTCGACACCATCGGCGGGCCCACGGAGGGGGTGCCGATCGACGGGTGGGGCGTGACCGAGCAGTGGCTGGCCAAGTACCCGAAGACGGCCGCCGCCCTGCACCGGGCGCTGGCCAAGGGGCAGCAGGTCGCGGGCGCCGATCGGCAGGCGATCGACGAGGTGGTGCCGACGTACACGCAGATCTCCGCGGACGTGGCGGCGGCCATGCGGCTCGGCGAGTTCACCATGGAGGCCGACAGGGCGGGCGTGCAGAAGCTCGCCGATCTCATGCACGGCTTCGGGTTCCTGAAGGCCAGGCCGGACGTGGCGCGGATCTTCGTGCCGGCGGCCGGGTGACCAGGGCGGATTGCGACTCTCGTTCGCCAGTAACTAAGGTGAGCCTAACTTGATCATATAGCAGAAAAGATCGCCCATGCGCTTCGCCCTGGACGTCGCCCCCCTCCGCAACCAGGCCTTCCGGCGGATCTTCGTCGCACGCACCGTGGCGATCTTCGGCATCGGCTTCGTCATGGTCGCCGTGCCGCTGCAGGTCTTCTCGCTGACGGGCTCCACGGTCGCCGTGGCGCTCGTCAGCACCGTGGTCGGTGCCGCCGCGCTCGGCGGCACCCTGCTGGGCGGGATGCTCGCCGACCGCGGCGACCGCAGGAAGCTCATCCTCGGCGCCCGCGCCACCGCCGCCGTCGCGTTCGCGGTGCTCGCCGGGAACGCGCTGCTCCCCGAGCCGCAGCTCTGGCTGATCTACCTGTGCGGGGTCGCCGAAGGCGTCGCCAACGGCGTGTCCGGATCCGCGCTGATGGCCGCCACGCCCAGCATCGTGCCGCGCGACAAGCTCGCCGCCTCCGGCGCGCTGATGGCCGTCATGTCGGACCTCGGCTCGGTCGCCGCGCCCGCCCTCGGCGGGCTGCTCGTCTCCGCCACCGGCTTCTGGGGCAACTACGCGCTGTGCGCCCTCGCCGGCACCCTCACCGTCACCCTCCTCGGCCGGCTCCCGCCGCTGCCGCCGCCGCAGACCGCCGCCAAGGAGTCCCTGCCGCAGGCGGTGCGCGCCGTCGCCGGGTACGTGCGCCGCGACCGCGTCGTCGGCCCCACCCTGCTCGCCGGGCTCGCCGCGGGGCTGCTGTCAGGCTGGAACGTGCTGCTGCCCGCCTTCGGCCAGGAGGTGCTCGGCGTGCGGCCCGACGCCCTCGGCCTGCTGTACGCCGCCCCCGCCGCCGGCGCCCTGCTGGGCTCGCTGACCAGCGGCTGGACGGGCACCGCCGATCGGCTCGGCGCCCTGTGCACGGGGGCCTTGGCGGTGTCGGGCGCCGGGCTCGTCGTCGTCGGCGTCACCGGGCACCTCGCCGTGGCCGTCGCCGGGCTCGTGTGCTTCGGGGCCGGACGGGTGGTGGGCGACGTCATGCGGTACACGATCGTGCAGGAGTACACGCCCGACCAGTACCGCGGGCGGCTCGCCGGGCTGTGGAGCGCCCAGATCAGCGTCGCGGTGTCCCTGGGCGCCGTGGCGGCGGGCGGGTTGTCCGCGCTCGTGCCGGCCGGCGTCGTGTTCCCCGTCTACGGCGCTCTCGGGGTGGCGGGCGCGCTGCTCCTGGCGCTCCTGCTGCCCACGTTGCGGCGACTGCGGCGCTCTGCCCGGCCGGCTGACGTCGGCGCCGAGCCGGGCGTCGCCTGAGCCCAGGGACGTCACCGCCGGGCCAGGGCGTCGGTGACGAGCCTGCTCACCCTGCCGACCGCCGTCACACCCTCGCCCATCGAGCCGTGCCGGTCCGAGACGACCGCGATCAGGAACGTGTGCCCCCGGTCCCGTACCCGCCCGATGCTGTTGACCGTCCACCGCCCGCCATGCCGCGGACGCGGCAGCCAGCCGTTCTTGAGCGCGACGCTCCCGCGCCCGGCCGCGCTCACACCCCACGCCTGCTCCGGCGCCACCCCGCCCATCAACCCCAGCACGTACCGCCGGTTCTTCGCCGACAGCGGGCTCCGGGGAGAGGTGAGCGCAGTCAGCAGCCGGACCTGGTCGGCGGCGCTGGTCGTGGTCGAACCCCACGCCCCACCCGGGTCGGGCCTCGTCTCACGCAGCCCGAAACGCCTGTTCGCGGCGGCCAGCCCCGGCGCGCCGCCGATCGCGACCCACAGCGCCGAGGCGGCGGCGTTGTCGCTGACCTTGATGGCGCGCGCGGCGGCCCGCCGCTCACCGGCGGTCAGGCCGCGCCGCCGGCTCTGGGCCTTGAGCAGCAGCGCCATCACGATGTCCACCTTGACGATGCTGGCGGTGGCCGTCCTGAGGCCACGGTTGTAGGAGTAGGACCGGCCCGTGGTCAGATCCTTCACCGACATCGCGACCTCGCCGGGGACGGTGCCGAGGTAGCGGTCGATCGTCCTGGTCAGCGGCTTCTTGAACGACGCCGCCACAGGAAGCGCTTGGATCGTTCCAGGCTCGATCACCCCATGTCCCGCTCCGGTGATCGCCAGCGTCAGGGCGAGCAGGCCCGTACTGCCCCCGATGTTCATCTATCCGCCCCCGGTCGGTGGGTCCCGGCCACCCCGCGCACCGGGACCACCACCTCATATGTGTTCGGCCGCAGCCGTTTGTCCTACTTCGTCGCAGACCGGCGTCCGGATGATTCGGGGCTCAAGCGGTCGCGGCGGTGAACCGCACGGGCAGGGCGACGGGGCCGCGGGTGATGCCGGCGGGCAGCCAGCGCACCTGCGCCGACGGGTCGGCCCAGGCCAGGCCGGGCAGTCGGGACAGCAGGACGCGCAGCCCTACCGCCGCCTCGATGCGGGCCAGCGGCGCGCCCAGGCAGTAGTGGACGCCGTGTCCGAAGGCCAGGTGCCGGGGTTCGGCGCGGGTCACGTCGAGGCGGGCGGACTCGTCCGGGGGCAGGGTGTCGCGCCCGGCCGAGGTGAGGGCGACGGCGACCGCCTGCCCGGCCCTGATGCGCTGCCCGCCGAGCGTGAGGTCCTCGGTGGCGAAGCGGGCGGGCGTGGTCTCGACGGGGGCGTCGTAGCGCAGGAACTCCTCCACCGCCGCCGGGATGAGGCCCGGCCGCGCCATGAGCCGCGCGGCCTGCTCCGGGTGGTCGAGGAGCGCGGCCAGGGCGTTGCCGAGGAGGTTCACGGTGGTCTCGTGGCCCGCGACGACCAGCAGGACGGCGGTGCCGAGCAGCTCGGTGTCGGACAGGCGGCCGTGGTCGTCGTCGTGCACGCGGATGAGCTGGGAGAGCAGGTCGCCGGTGGGGGTGTGGCGCTTGTCGTCGAGCAGGCCGCGCAGGTAGGAGTTGAGCGACAGCAGGGCGGCGCGCTGCTCCGCCGAGGGGTTGCTCATGCCCTCGCGGGTCCAGCGCCGCAGGTCGGCGCGGCGCTCCTCCGGGACGCCGAGCAGCTCGCAGATCACCGCCATGGGCAGCGGCCTGGTGAAGGCGGCCACCAGGTCGGCCTGGCCGGCGGGGGCTACGGCGTCCAGGAGAGTGTGGGAGAGCCGCTCGATGCGCGGGGCCAGCCGTTCGGCGGCGCCCGCGGTGAACGCCTTGGCCACCAGGCGGCGCAACCGGGTGTGCTCAGGAGGGTCGGCGGTCAGCATGTTGCCGCCGAAGCCGGAGCCCGCGAGCATGATGTGCTGCCCGGCCGCGCGCAGCCGCTCAGCGAACGGCTCGGGGTCCTTGCTCAGCTTCGGGTGGGCCAGCGCCTCCCGCCCCAGCTCGTACTCGACGACCAGCCAGACGGCGGAACCGTCGGCGGAGCGCACGCGGTGGATCGGGCCCCGCGCGCGCAGCTCGGCGTAGCGGGCGTGGGCATGGGCCTTGAAGTCGGGGGTCCCGACGAGGATGGTGTCATCGCGGGTGGTCATGATTCGCATGCTCCGCCGATGACCATCCCCGCGCCAGTGCGCACACTGTTCGCCTTGACCTGGACCCCACTCCAGGTGGCAGCGTCGTCCCCGGGACATCACGCGGCACGAGGGAGTTGAACATGATCGTCCGGGAGCTGGGGCGCAGCGGCATCCAGGTGAGCGCCGTCGGGTTCGGCGCGTGGGCCATCGGAGGGCCGTTCGTCTCAGGCGGCAAGCCCGCCGGGTGGGGAGAGGTGGACGACGACGAGTCCGTGGCGGCGGTGCACCGCGCGCTCGACCTCGGCGTCACCTTCTTCGACACGGCCGACGTCTACGGCGCGGGCCACAGCGAGCGGGTGCTCAGGCGGGCGCTGGCCGGGCGGCGGGACGACGTGGTCATCGCCACCAAGTTCGGCAACGTCTTCGACCCCGCGACCCGCACCGTCACCGGCCGCGACATCTCGCCCGGCTACATCCGGCAGGCCTGCGCGGCCTCCCTGGAACGGCTGGGCACCGACCGCATCGACCTCTACCAGCTGCACATCGGCGACGCGCCACTGGAGCAGGTGGACGACCTGATCGCCACCCTGGAGGCGCTCGTCGACGACGGGCTGATCCGCGCGTACGGGTGGAGCACCGACGACCCCGAGCGGGCGGCGGCCTTCGCCAAGGGGCCGCACTGCGCGGCCGTCCAGCACGAGCTGAGCGTCCTGCGGGACGCCCCGGCGATGCTCGCCGTCTGTGACACGCACGAGCTGGCGTCCGTGAACCGGGGGCCGCTGGCCATGGGGTTGCTGTCCGGCAAGTACGGGCCCTCGTCCAAGCTGCCGGACGACGACGTCCGGGGGGACTCGCCCGCGTGGATGACGCTGTTCCGGGACGGGCGGCCCGCGCCGGAGTTCCTCGCCATGATGGAGGCGATCCGCGACGTCCTGACCTCCGGCGGGCGGACTCTCGCGCAAGGGGCGCTGGGGTGGTTGCTGGGGCGGAGCGAGCGGACCGTGCCGATTCCGGGGATCAGGACGGTGGCGCAGGCCGAGGAGAACGCGGGCGCGCTCGGGCACGGGCCGTTGAGCGCGGCGGAGCTGGCGCAGATCGGCGAGCTGCTCCATCGTCCGGCCTGATCCATCGTCCGGTCTGATCCATCGTCCGGTCTGATCCATCGTCCGGCCTGATCCATCGTCCGGCCTGAACCGCCGCCCCGCCTCACCGCCCCAGCGGTGGGCGGCGCTCCGGCTCTAACGCTGGGCGGTGATTTGGCGGACGCATTCGTCGGCGATGCGGCGGGCGAACCCGGCCGGGTCCTCGTGCGCAGGGACGTGCTCCGGCACGACGGCGTGCACGATGCCCTCGGCGAGCAGGTCCACGGCGCGCACCCGCTGCCGCCTGGCCACCGACGGCGCCTGCTCGGGGCCGCCGTGCAGGATCGCGCTCGCCCCCTCCGGCGGCAGCGGCGACAGCCACGCGTTGCCCGCCGCAATCACCCGGCGGGACGGCAGCAGCGCCAGCGCGCCTCCGCCGGTGCCCTCGCCCAGCAGCACCGAGACGGTGGGGACGGTCAGCTCCACCATCTCGGCCAGGCAGCGGGCGATCTCGCCGGCCAGTGCGCCCTCCTCGGCCGCCGCCGACAGGTCCGCCCCCGGGGTGTCGATGACGCACACCAGCGGCAGGCGCAGCTCCTGGGCGATGCGCATGCCGCGCCGGGCGCCCCGCAGGGCGGCGGGGCCGAGGGGGCGGTGCTGGGACTGGGTGCGGCGGTCCTGGCCGACGAGGACGCACGGGGTGCCGGAGAACGAGGTGAGCGCCAGCAGGAGCGCGTCGTCGGTCTCGCCGAGCTGGGTGCCGTGCAGCGGCAGGACGTCGTCGGCGGCGTGCCGCAGCAGCTCACGAACGCCGGGCCGGTCGGGACGGCGGGTGAGGCTGATCGACGCCCACGCGTCACCTCCACCGGGAGAGGGCCGTGCGTCGCCCGCGCCGGTTGACGGCCATGCGTCGCCCCCACCGGGAGAGGGCCGTGCGTCGCCCGCGCCGGGAGAGGGCCGTGCGTCGCCCGCGCCGGTTGACGGCCGTGCGTCGCCCGCGCCGGTTGACGGCCATGCGTCGCCCGTGCCGGAAGACGGCCATGCGCCGGGTGCGGATGGCCGGGGATCGTGCACGGCGGCCGGTGAGGCCGGGCGGGGGACTGGAGGTGGCGCGGGCGGGCGGGGCGTGCCGGAGAGGAGGGCCAGGGCACGCGCCGCGACGCCGGCCAGCTTCTCCGTAGGGACGACCGCGTCCAGAATGCCCTTGTCCACCAGGTTCTCCGCCACCTGCACCCCTTCAGGAAACGGCTCGCCACGCAACGTCCGGTACACGACCGGCCCGAGAAACCCGATCAGCGCCCCAGGCTCGGCGACGGCGACGTGCCCCAGCGACCCCCAAGAGGCGAACACCCCGCCGGTCGTAGGATGACGCAGGTAGACGAGGTAGGGCAGCCCAGAGGCCTTGTGCGCCACGACGGCCCGGCTGATCTCGACCATCCGGACGAACGCCGGCGTGCCCTCCTGCATGCGGGTGCCGCCCGAGGCGGGCGCGGCGATCAGCGGCAGCCGTTCGCGGGTGGCGCGGCGGACGGCGGCGACGATGCGTTCGGCCGTGGCCACGCCGATGGACCCGCCGAGGAAGCCGAACTCGCTGACGACGAGCGCCGCCGCGTGCCCGCGGATCGACGCCCGTCCGGTGAGCACGGCCTCGTCGGTGCCGGCCTTCTCCTGCGCCCGCCGCAGCACGGCGAGGTAGCCGGGGTCGTACCCGCCGCGGTCGATGGGCTCGTCCCAGGAGCGGAAGCTGCCGGGATCGACCGTGGCCTCGATCAGGGCGCGGGCGGCCGGGCGGGTCATGCGCCTGGCAGCCGGGCGTCGTTGCCGACGATCGGGTTGCGCAGCGTGCCGAGGCGGTCGATCTCGACCTCGACGACGTCGCCGGGCTGCAGCAGCCACGGGGGCGTGCGGGCGTAGCCGACGCCGGCGGGCGTGCCGGTGGCGAGCAGGTCGCCGGGGCGCACGGTGAACGTGCGCGAGATGAGCGAGAGGGTGTCGCCGACGGTGTAGACCATCTCGTCGGTGCTGCCGTCCTGCACGACCTCGCCGTTGACCCGGGTGCGCACCCGCAGGCCGTCGCGCAGGTCGCCGACCTCGGCGGCGGGCACCATGGGGCCGAGCGGGCCGGAGTGGTCGCCGTTCTTGCCGAGGATCCACTGGCTGGTGAGCTTCTGCGCCCTGCGCGAGGTGATGTCGTTGAAGGCCGAGTAGCCGACGACGGCGTCCAGCGCCTGCTCGGGGCCGGCGTCGGCGAGGGGCGCGCCGACGTACGCGACGACCTCGCCCTCCCAGTCGAGGCCGTCCTCACCGGACGGGACCGGCACCGGCGCGCCGCCGACCGTGAGTGACTGTGTCCAGCGGGCGAACAGCGTCGGGTACGGCGGCAGGTCCTTGCCGGCGAAGGAGCCTTCGGCGGCGTGCTTGAGGTAGTTCAGCCCGATGCAGATGACCCGCGCGCCGGGCAGCACGGGCGGGACGAAGGTGACCGCCGTGGCCGCGACGGTCTCGCCGGCGGGCTCCCGCGACAGGCGGCCCCGCGCGTCGGCCCAGAAGTCCTCCAGCGGGGCGAGCACCGCGACCTCGGTGCCGTCCGGTGACAGGGACGCCACCTCGACCGGGCCGCCGTTGCGGCGGATCCCCACGATCCTCATCGGTCATCTCTCCTTGCGGCGGGCGAAGGGTGCGAACCCTTCTAAAGGTTCGAAGGTTTGTGCTTAGATAAGGACTATGCCGCAGAGTTCCTCATCCGGACAAGCCCTGACCGGCTTGGGGCAGGGCGCGCGTACCCGTGCCGAGCAGCTCGCCGCCCTGCTCGACGACCGGATCCGCACGCGCGGGCTGGCCCCTGGCGAGCCGGTCGGCACGCTGGAGTCGCTGCGCGCGGAGACCGGCCTGGCGTACGCGACGGTCAGCGAGGCCGTCCGGCTGCTGCGCGACAGGGGCGTGCTGGAGATCCGCCCGGGGCGCGGCGGCGGGCTGTTCGTCGCCGAGCGCGGGCCGGTGGTGCGGCTGCGGCACACGCTGCTGAGCGTCGAGGAGGAGCCGGGCACGGTCGCCGACGCCATCGAGCTGCGCGACCACCTGGAGGAGCTGATCGACGTCGGCGCCGCCCGCCACCGCACCGACGAGGACGTCGCCGACCTGCGCGCCCTGCTGGCGCAGCTCCGCGCAGCCCCCGACTGGGACGCCTTCATGCGCGCCAACTGGGCGCTGCACGAGCGGATCGCCGGGATCAGCCCCAACGCGATGGCGCGGGCCGTCTACACCGGCACCCTGGGCCACCTGGGCGCCGCGTCCTCCCGCCTCGACGACGACCCGGCCGCCGCCGACTACCGTGTCGGGCGCTACCAGGTCCACGCCGACCTGGTGGCGGCGATCGCCGCGGGAGACGAGACCGCGGTCCGCGCCGCCGTCGCCCGGCACAACACCACCACGTAAGAAGGGGCCCCGCATGCCCGGTGAGTACCGCCAGTACCTGTTCCCGCACGATCACCCGAGGCTGGCCGAGGTGCGGGGGCTCGACCCGTACGCCTACCGCGAGTTCGCCAGGAAGCCCGGCACGTTCACCGGCGGCCTGGTCGAGGGCTGGACGCCGCTCTACGGGAACGACTTCCACGGCGTCACCGAGGACGGCGTCCTGCGCGCGGGCCTCCACCCGCTCAAGCCCGCGGAGCCGGGGGAGGAGGCGCCGGTCGAGGCGATGGTGACCGCCGCGAACGACCTGCTCTCCGCCCTGGACGACGAGGGGCGCGAGCGGATCGCGTTCGCCGTGGACGCCGTCGAGTGGCAGACCTGGGCCAACCCGGAGTTCATGCAGTTCGACACCGGCCTGCGGCTGGACCTGCAGCCGCAGGCCGTCCGCGAGCGGGCGCTGGCCCTGGTGCGGGCCTCGCTCTCACCCGAGGGCTACCGGCTGGCGCACGCCATGATGCTGGTCAACGGCTTCCTCGGCGAGGTCGTCGGCCTGGAGACCATCCTCAACGAGTTCAGCTACAACCTCGCACTCTACGGCGCCCCCGACCCGCAGGCCCCGTGGGGCTGGCAGCTCTACGGCCACCACTGCGCGCTCAACTGCCTGGTCGTCGAGGGCCGCATGGTGCTGTCGCCGGTGTTCCTCGGCGCCGAGCCCGACGAGATCGACGCCGGCCCGCACGCGGGCCTGCGCGACCTGTTCGCCGACCGGGTGCGGCTCGGGCTGCGGCTGATGGGCGCGCTGACGCGGGAGCAGCGCAGCCAGGCCGTCCTGTACGAGCGGATGGTCGATCCCGCGATGCCGGAGGGCCGCGTCCACCCCGGCGACGAACGGCACCTGGCGGGGGCGTTCCAGGACAACCGCGTCATCCCGTTCGAGGGGGTGCGTCTCGCTGACGCGCCCGCCGAGGCGCGCGAGCACGCCCTGGCGATCGCCGAGTGCTACGTCCGGCTGCTGCCGGAGGGGCCGCGCGCCGCCCGCCTGCGGGAGATCGCCGAGCACCTGGACGACACCTGGTTCTGCTGGATCGGCGGCCACCGGCCGGGCGACGTCTTCTACTACCGGCTGCAGTCGCCGGTGCTCATCGCCGAGCTGGACCACCACTGCGGGGTGTTCCTCGACTACGACACGCCCAAGCCGTTCCACGTCCACACCGTGCTGCGCACCCCGCACGGCAACGACTACGGCCGCGCCTGGGTCCGTCAGTGGCAGGCCCGGTGACCGGCACTACATCGCGAGCTCAATGACGAGCCCGGCGCAGCCGTACGGCCAGGAGGATCAGGACGATGGGAAGCAGCACGTACAGCACCCATCCCGTTGTGACGGGGTTGGTCACCTCGTCCGAGGACTGCGCGCAGCCGAGCACGGGCAGCCAGCTCACCATCAGGTCACCGGCCACCAGCGGCACCACCGTCAGCCAGCCCGCGACCCGGGCCGTCGGCCGGTGACCGGTGCCCGCCAGCAGCGCCCACAAGGCGAAGCCCACGGCGACCACGATCGGCGGCGGGAGGAGGGACAGGACGGCCGTCGCGAACATGACCTCCCCCGAGTTGCCGAAGCAGGCGCCGTCGTAGAACGACATCCCTATCTCGCTCGGCCCATCGGCCAGGATCGCCACCAGCATCGCGTACGGAATGCTGACCAGCACCAGGGCCGCGCTCCACATGGCCAGCGGCCACCGCCAGCGCAGCGGCAGGAGCGCACGCGCCTGGTGGTGGAGCAGCCGGTGGAGCGCCAGCAGCAGCCCCGCGCAGGCCAGGCAGGCGAGTGCGAGCAGCAGCAGGAAGTCGCCGCTCCAGAGAAGGAAGTTCAGCGCTCCCTCTGAGACCAGGGCGTCCACGCCGGACGGTCCGCTGATCGCGTACGCGACCGCCATGGCGTCCTGCCATTCCTCCTCGCTGGGCGCGCCGAGCCCGGTGAGCGGTGGCGTGGCGGCGGCCACGGCGAGCAGGGCCAGCAGCGCGGCGCCGAGCCGGGGCGCCCACCGCCTGTGCCGCAGCACCACGACGGGCACGACCAGGAGCGCGGTGACGGCCACGCAGGTGGCCACGTTCGCGGCTCCGGGCAGGACTGCGGCGGGGACGAGCGGCACCAGGAGTGCCAGGGCGGATAAGCCGGGTAAGGCGATTTTGGATGACACGAGCGACGGGCCTATCGCCCCTGCGGCGACGGTGTCAAGCGATCACCGATGCCTTCGGCTCCTGCCGCGACGGTGGCAAGCGATCACCAACGACTCCAGCTCCCGCCGCGACGGTGTCAGAAGTTCAACGCGGCGTCCCGGTCCAGCGGGAAGATCGGCCGCCGCAGGTTCCGGTAGGGCAGCCGGTGCAGGTCCTGGTCCACGCCTCCGGGCGTGAGCGCCAGCATCCAGTCGGCCGCCGCCTCGAACAGCTCCGGCTCCAGGTACCCGATCTTGACGGTGACCACGTCCACCCCGGCGACGTCCACCCCTAGCCGCCGGTACGACTCCAGCAGCCGGTACTGCATGCGGCGCGAGGTCAGGAAGACGCTCAGCCCGCCGACGCGCACGCTGACCACCCGCCCGCCGTCGGGGTCGTCGGCGACGGCCTCCAGCGTGCCCTCCAGCAGCAGCGGCCCCGGCGGCCGGGTGTCGAGGCGCCCGCCGGCGCGGACGCTGACGGGCGAGCCGACCGGCAGGTGGGCGACCTGCGCCACCGCCTCGGGGTCGAAGAGGGAGGCGAAGACGGCGCGGGCGGAGCCGTCGCGGATCTCGGGCCTGGCCAGCATCCGCTCCAGCGCGTACGTGACGTCGTCGGCGCCGCCCGCGCCCGGGTTGTCGCCGGAGTCGCTGATGAAGTACGGCCGGGCGGAGCCCTCCTTGAGCGCGGCGTCCAGGCACTCGTCCATGGAGCCGGTGGGAGCGACGAAGGCGAAGTCGTCGCGCGCGTCCCAGAACGCCTGCCCCAGCTCGCGGGCGGCCTGCTCGGTGGCGGCGGCGTCGGTGCCGGTGGCCACGACGGCGCCGGTGCAGCGCGGCTCGTCGGCCCAGGCGAAGCCGATCCAGACGGCCGCGTCGATCACGCCGGGCCTGGCCTCGATGTCCGGGATGCGGGCGTACAGGCCGCGGGCGGGCTCGACGCGGGTGCTGGTCATCTCGCCGGGCAGCAGGATGGGCACGTGGACCAGCGCCTTGTGCGGGCGGCCGCCGCCGCGCAGCGCCTCGACGAGGTTGCGGGCGGCGCGCTCGCGGGTCTCCCAGACGTCCACGTGCGGCGCGGTGCGGTAGCAGGTCAGCAGGTCGCAGCCGGCGAACAGGGTGGGGGAGACGTTGCCGTGCAGGTCCATGGCCGCCGATACGAGCGGCTCCGGGCCGATGACGGAGCGGATCGCGGTGATCAGGTCGCCCTCGGCGTCCTGGCGGCCGACGACGCTCATCGCGCCGTGGATGTCGAGCAGCACCCCGTCGAACGCGCCGGCGGACAGGCCCTGGACGATCTCGGCCCGCCAGGCGTCGTACGCGGCGGGCTCCACCGCGCCGCCGGGCAGGGCGCGGGCGTGCACGACGGGCACCCATTCCACGTCGGCCGCCCACGGGTCGCCGAGCCAGTCGTACCTGTCGAGCAGGGCCTGGCCGCGGGTGACGGTGAAGTCGCCGGCGCCGCTGAGGTGCGGCGAGAAGGTGCTGGACTCGATGTGGACGCCACAGATGGCGATGCGCAAGGACACGGTGCGGCTTTCTACGCGGAATGGATGTCGGCGGTCTCGCGGAGGAGGTGCCCCAGCCCGATGAGGGCCGCGTCGGGGCCGGCGATGCTCGCCTCGATGGACAGCGTCTGGGTCAGGGGCGGCAGGCAGCGCTCGTAGAGCATGCCTTTGACGGCCGCCACGTAGACGTCCAGGCTCGACAGCGCGCCGCCGATGACGACGCTGTCGGGGTTGAGGAAGTTGACCAGGCCCGACAGGGCGACGCCGAGGTGGCGGCCGGCCTGGCGGACGAGGGTGACCACGGCGGGGTCGGCGTTGACGGTGGCGGCGATGACGTCGCGGAGGCTGTTCACGGGCAGGCCGCGGCCGGCCAGCTCGCGGGCGAGCGCGGCGCCGCTGGCGACGGTCTCCAGGCAGCCGCGGCTGCCGCAGGTGCAGTCGCGCTCGCCGCTGTCGGCGACCCGCACGTGGGTGACGTCGCCGCTCAGCCCGCGTCCGCCCCGGTAGATCTGGGCGCCGCTGACGAGGCAGCCGCCGATGCCGCTGCCGGCCTTGACGTAGATCATGTCGCCGGCCTCGCGGCGGGTGACGTGCTCGCCGATCGCGGCGGCCTTGGCGTCGTTGTCGACGACGGCGCTCACCTGGAAGCGGTCGCGCAGGTCGCGCTGGACGTCGTAGCCGCTCCAGCCGGGCATGCGGGCGGGGCCGACGAGCCGTCCGTGCGGGAAGTCCACGGGGCCGGGCAGCGCCATGCCGACGGCCAGCAGGCGGCGGCCGGGCGCGTGGGCGGTCCTGATGCCGTCGAAGGCCTCGGCGACCCGGTCGAAGATCGCCTTGGGGCCTGCTCCTATGTCGACGGCGAACTCCTCGGCCGCCTGGAGGGCGCCGGTGGGCGAGCAGAGGCCGACGCGGGCGTGGCGGGCGCCCAGCTCGGCGACCGTGAACACGCCGCCGTCCTCGCGCAGCCGCAGGATCCTGGGCCGGCGCCCGCCGGTGGAGGCGCCCACGCCCTCCTCCAGGATCGTGCCCTCCTCCAGGAGGCGGCGCACCACGCTGGAGACCGTGGACGGAGCCACCTCCATGATCTCCACCAGATCCGCGCGGGAGGCGGCCTTGCCGCTGGCCAGCAGGCTCAACGCCTGCTCGCGCAGATTGGCGGGCGGCTCCGACATGCCTCTCCTCCCCTTGATGGAACACCCATCATCGGGCACGAGAACGATCACCCGATAGATGCTTCGCCGCGGACTCTATCCCGAAATAAGTGTCCCGAACAAAGATGATTTTTCGCATTGACTTAGAACTTGTACCTCTATACATTCTCCCGATTGAAGGGCCCCTGGAGGGCACGCGCACGTTCCGACGAGGAGAAACATGGGGACGAGAACCCGCATCCTGAGCGGCGTGGTGGCCATCGGGCTCGGTCTGACCGCCTGCAGCGCGGGCGCCGGCGGCGGCGGTACGCAGCAGGGCGGCGGCGCGCAGGGCAAGGACACCGTGACCGTGGCCCTGCGCACGCCGAACTGGATCCTGCCGATCTCGGCCCCCGGCTTCACCCAGGGCGAGAACGACATCTTCTCCACCGCCCTGTACCGCAAGCTGTACAGCTACCAGCTCGACGGCTCCAGCACCGACAACGTCAACCCGCAGCGGTCGCTGGCCGAGCCGCCCGTCGTCAGCGACGAGGGTAAGACGCTGACCATCACGCTCAAGGACAACACCTGGTCCGACGGCAAGCCGATCACCACCAAGGACGTGCAGTTCTGGTGGGACCTGGTCACCGCCAACAAGGACAAGTGGGCCTCCTACAAGCCCGGCGGCTTCCCCGACAACGTCGAGTCCTTCAAGGTCAAGGACGACAAGACCTTCTCGCTGACCACCACGAAGGCGTACAACGCCGCCTGGTTCGTCGGCAACCAGCTCAACCGCATCGTGCCGCTGCCCCAGCACGCCTGGGACAAGGGCGACGCGAAGAAGACCTTCGAGGAGCTGACCGCCGCCTCCAAGGACCCCAAGTCGTACGCGACCAACCCGCTGTGGAAGACCACCAGCGGCCCGTGGAAGCTGCAGAGCTACGTGCCCAGCGGCGAGGTGGTCCTGGCCAAGCAGGAGGCCTACTCCGGCCCCGACAAGCCGAAGCTGAACAAGATCGTGCTGCGCCCGTTCACCGGCGACGACGCCGAGTTCAACGTGCTGCGCGCCGGCCAGATCGACTACGGCTACATCCCGCCGGCCAACCTGTCGCAGAAGGCCTACCTGGAGTCGAAGAGCTACAAGGTCGCCCCCTGGTACGGGTGGTCGATCACCTACCTCCAGCTCAACTACAACAACCCCAAGTCGGGGGTGCTGTTCAAGCAGCCGTACCTGCGCCAGGCGCTGCAGATGCTCATCGACCAGCCCACGATCAGCAAGGTGATCTGGTCGGACATGGCCGCCCCCACCTGCGGCCCGGTCCCCGCCAAGCAGGGCTCGCCCGCCGGCCAGGGCTGCGCCTACCCGTTCGACCCGGCCAAGGCCCAGCAACTGCTGCAGAGCCACGGCTGGAAGGTGACCCCCGACGGGCAGACCACCTGCGCCGACCCCGCCCTGTGCGGCGAGGGCATCGCCAAGGACACCCCGCTCAGCTTCACCGTCACCAGCCAGTCGGGCTTCGCCGCGACCACCAAGATGTTCGCCGAGATCAAGTCGACGATGGCCAAGGTCGGCGTGCAGCTCACCATCAAGGAGGTGCCCGACTCCGTCGCGGTCACCCCGGCCTGCAAGCCCGAGGAGTCCAAGTGCGACTGGGACATGTCGTTCTTCGGCTCGCAGGGCAGCTGGTACTACCCGGCCTTCGCCTCCGGTGAGCGCCTGTTCCAGACCGACGCCCCCGTCAACCTCGGCAGCTACAGCAACCCCGAGGCCGACGAGCTGATCGAGAAGGCGCAGTTCTCCGCCGACGCCGGCGCCCTCCAGGAGTACAACGACTTCCTGGCCAAGGACCTGCCGGTGCTGTGGATGCCGAACCCCGTCTACCAGATCTCGGCGTACAAGTCGGGCCTCCAGGGCGTCGAGCCGCAGGACCCGATGAACCTGATGTACTTCCAAGACTGGTCCTGGAAGAGCTGACCGTTGGCCCGCTACCTCCTCACGCGCCTGGGCCAGGCCCTGGTCATCGTGATCCTGGTGACGCTGATCACGTTCGTGATCCTGCACCTGCTGCCCGGCGGTGCGGCGCGGGCCATCCTGGGCAAGGAGGCGACCGTCCAGCAGATCGCCGCCTTCAACCACGAGATGGGGTACGACCGGCCGCTGTGGGAGCAGTACGCGCTCTACCTGCGGCGGCTGGTCCAGGGCGACCTGGGCTACTCCTTCCAGCTCAACCAGTCGGTGACCGAGGCCATCTGGCAGCGGCTGCCCAAGACCATGCTGCTGTCGCTGGCCTCGACGTTCCTGGCGGTCGTGGTGGCCGTCCCGCTGGGCGTGGTGCAGGCGGTGCGGCGCAACCGCTGGCCCGACTACACCATCAACGGGCTGGCGCTGCTGGCGTACGCCACGCCCATCTTCTTCATGGGTCTCATGATGATCATTCTGTTCTCCCAGGTGTGGCCGGTTATGCCGCCTGAAGCCCCGCAGGGCTTCACCATGGCGGAGGTGCTGGCCGACCCGGCGGGGCTGGTGCTGCCGACGCTCACGCTGACGATCCTCACCGTCGCGGTCTACTCCCGGTACGTGCGCTCGTCCATGGTCGACAACCTGAACGAGAACTACGTCCGCACGGCACGCAGCAAGGGCCTGTCGGAGGGCCGGGTGATCGTCGGGCACACGCTGCGCAACGGCCTGTTCCCCGTCATCACCCTGCTCGGCATGTACCTGCCCGCGCTGTTCAGCGGCGCCCTCGTGGTCGAGCGGCTGTTCAACTACCCGGGGATGGGGCTGCTGTTCTGGCAGGCGGCGCTCAAGCGGGACTACCCGATCCTGCTCGGGGTCACGCTGCTGATCTCGGTGGCCACGGTGCTCGGCGCGCTGGTCGCCGACGTGCTCTACGCCGCGGTCGATCCGCGCGTACGACTCAAGGCAGGCCGGTCATGACCGCTCCGCAGGAAGAGGCGCCCGTCCGCGGGATGTGGCGGCAGGGGCTCGAGGTCTTCGTCGAGAACCGGCTGGCGCTGGTCGGCGTGGCCCTGTTCGTGCTGCTCGCCGCGTTCTCCTTCCTCGGGCCGCTGTTCTACCAGACCGACCAGGTGCACACCGACCTGACCAAGGTCTTCCTGACGCCCGGTACGGACGGCCACCCGCTCGGCACCGACGGCGTCGGCTACGACCAGCTCGGGCGGCTCATGCTGGGCGGTCAGACGTCCATCATCGTCGGCCTGGCCGCCGGCCTGCTGGCCACTGTCGTGGGCACCGTCTGGGGCGCCGTCGCCGGGTTCGCCGGAAGCTGGGTGGACGCGGTCATGATGCGCGTCGTGGACGCCATGATGTCGATCCCGGCGCTGTTCCTGTTCATGCTGATGGCCTCGATCGTGACGCCCACGGTGCCGATGCTCATCCTCATCATCGGCGCCTTCGCCTGGCTCGGCCCCGCCCGGCTGGTGCGCGGCGAGGCGCTGTCGCTGCGCACCCGCGAGTACGTCATGGCGATGCGCGGCATGGGCGGCACCGGCGGGCGCGCCGTGCGCAGGCACATCATCCCGAACGCCATCGGCACCGTGATCGTCAACGCCACCTTCCAGGTGGCCGACGCGATCCTCTACGTGGCCTACCTGTCGTTCCTCGGCCTGGGCGTGCCGCCGCCCGCGGCGAACTGGGGCGGGATGCTGTCCGACGGCCTGTCGGACACCTTCAGCGGCCACTGGTGGCTGCTCTACCCGCCGGGCATCGCCATCATCCTCATCGTCCTCGCCTTCAACTTCATCGGCGACGGGCTGAGGGACGTCTTCGAGGTCCGCCTCCGGCGGCGCTAGCAGGAGGTTTCGTACATGGAGGTTCCCGGCGAGCCGCTGCTGCGGCTGCGCGGCCTCAGCACCGACATCGCGCTGCGGCGCGGCACCGTGCACGCGCTCGACCAGGTCGATCTGGAGGTCAGGCAGGGCGAGACGCTCGGCATCGTGGGCGAGTCGGGCAGCGGCAAGACCATGACCGTGCTGTCGATCATGGGGCTGCTGCCCCCGGGCGGCAGCGTCGTCGGCGGGGAGATCCTCTTCGACGGCCGCGACCTGCGCACCATGCGGGCGCCCGAGCTGCGCCGGGTGCGCGGCGTCGAGATGGGCATGGTCTTCCAGGACCCGCTCACCTCGCTCAACCCCACCATGCGCATCGGCGCCCAGGTCGCCGAGCCGCTGCGGGTGCACCAGGGCGTCGGCAAGGCCGAGGCGCGCGAGCGGGCCGTGGAGATCCTGCGCCGGGTCGGCATGCCCCGCCCCGACAAGATCGTCGACGACTACCCGCACCAGCTCTCGGGCGGCATGCGCCAGCGCGTCGTCATCGCCATGGCGCTCATCCGCTCCCCGCGCCTGCTCATCGCCGACGAGCCCACCACGGCGCTGGACGTCACCACCCAGCGCCAGATCCTCGAACTCATCGACGACCTGCGCGAGGAGTTCAAGATGGCGGTCATCCTGGTCACCCACGACCTCGGGGTGATCGCCGGCCGCGCCGACAGGGTCGCCGTCATGTACGCGGGCCGCGTGGCGGAGACCGCCACCACCACCGAGCTGTTCCGCGCGCCGCGCCACCGCTACACCGAGGCGCTCATGCGCGCCCTGCCGGAATCCGCCGCCGAGGGACGTCTCTACAGCATCCCCGGCCTGCCGCCCGACCTGTCACGGCCGCTGACCGGCTGCCGCTTCGCGCCCCGCTGCCGCTTCGCCACCGACGAGTGCCGCACCACCGACGTGCCGCTCACCGGGGACGGGCACGCGTTCGCCTGCCTGCACCCCGTCACCGAGCCCATCACGATCGCGGCCTCGGCCGGCCAGGCCAGAGCCGCCGCCGCGCCCGCCGAGCCGATCCTGAGCGTGCGGGACCTGGTCAAGGAGTACGACGCGGGCGGCGCGGGCCTGCGCAAGGGCGCCGGGCGCGTCAGCGCCGTCGCCGGGGTGTCCTTCGAGGTCAAGCCGGGTGAGACGCTCGGCATCGTGGGCGAGTCCGGCTGCGGCAAGTCCACCGTCGGCCGCCTCGTCGCCGGGCTGGAAACTCCCACGGGCGGCCGCATCGTCGTGGACGGCACCGACATCGCCGGCCTGGACCGGCGCGAACGCCACCGCATGCACCGCAAGGTGCAGCTCATGTTCCAGGACAGCTACGCGGCCATGAACCCGCGCATGCGCGTCGACTCCATCCTCACAGAGCCGCTGGAGATCCAGCAGGTCGGCGACGCCGCCGCGCGCCGCGCCCGGGTCAGCGAGCTGCTCGACCAGGTCGGCCTGCCGAGGCGGGCGCTGGAGCGCTACCCGCACGAGTTTTCCGGCGGGCAGCTCCAGCGCATCGGGCTGGCCAGGTCGCTGGCGCTGCGGCCCCGGCTGATCGTGGCCGACGAGCCGGTCAGCGCCCTGGACGTGTCGGTGCAGGCGCAGGTGCTCAACCTGATGCGCGACCTCCAGGGCGAGCTGGGCCTGTCGTACGTGTTCATCAGCCACGACCTGTCCGTGGTCGACTACATGGCCGACCGCATCGGCGTGATGTACCTGGGCAAGCTGGTGGAGGTCGGGCCCGCCCACCAGGTGGTGCGGGCGCCGCGCCACCCGTACACGCAGGCGCTGCTGGACGCCGTGCCGTCGCCCGACCCCGGCCACACGCCCAGCCCTGACACCACCATCCAGGGCGAGCTGCCCAGCGCGCTCAACCCGCCGACCGGCTGCCGCTTCCGCACCCGCTGCCCGCTGGCGCAGGACGTCTGCGCCACCGAGCCGGTGCTGGAGGGCGGCGGGCACCAGGTCGCCTGCCACTTCCCGCTGCGCGAGGAGACACAGGCGACCTGACCGCGGGGGCGGGCGCGCCTCACCGGCGGCAGGCTAGCGGCGCACGCGGTAGAGCAGGTGCAGGACGCGGTCGCCCTGGACCACCACGTGCGGGTCGTCGAGCAGGTGCTGGGCGGAGACCGAGCCGAAGTACCGCTTGCCCGACCCGAGGACCACGGGCACGACGTCCATCGCCACCTCGTCCACCAGCCCGAGGGCGAGGGCCTGCCCGCCGGCCTCGCCCGCCGCGACGGCGACGTTGCGCTCGCCCGCCAGCTCCCGGGCCAGCGCGACCGCCCGGGCCACGTCGTCCACGAAGTGGTACGACGCCTCGGGGTGCCACCCTTCGGGCTTGGGCCGGTGGGAGACCACGACCACGTGCTCACCCGTCGGCGGCCTCCCCTCCCAGCCGTTGGTCATGTCGAACAGGTGCCGCCCGATCACCATCGACCCGATGGCGGCCCAGATCGGCTTGACGTAGTCGGCCGAGGTCCTGGAGACCTTGATCCCCGAGCCTTCCACCAGCTCGACGTCGCCGTTGGCGTACCAGTCGAACAGCGGCCCGATCCCGTCGTGCTCGTCGGCGATGAAGCCGTCCACCGACACGACGTTGTGCATCACCACAGTGCCCATCACATCTCCCGTGTGTTCTCGAAGCTCTCATCAACGCGTCGAACGCGCCACGCCGGAATCGACAACCTCCGCGCCGCGTCGGGCCCGTTCGTGCGTCAGGAGGGCTGACGGGCGTGAGGTGCTACAGTGGAAAGTGCTCAATCGTGACCATAAGGAGAGCAGACGTGGCAGGTGACGACGACATCTCCGGGTGATACCGGAGGTTGACCCGGCCCCGGCCGGCGCGTGCGACGCGTCGCCGGTGTGGCCCATCTCGTCGATCCCTTGTTCCCTTGCCGGGCTCCCTTCAGCGTGCCCGGGTCACCTTCTCCGAGGTCTTCTCCGATGTCCGACGCATTCGTCATCTGTTCCGGGCTGTCCTTCTCCTGGCCCGACGACACTCCTGTCTTCACCGACCTGTCCTTCAGCGTGGGCGGCGGCCGTACCGGCCTGGTCGCGCCGAACGGGGCGGGCAAGAGCACGCTGCTCAAGCTCATCGCCGGCGAGCTGCGGCCGTCGAGCGGCGACATCTCCGTCAAGGGGGTGCTCGGCTACCTGCCGCAGAGCCTGCCGCTCACCGGCGACCTCACCGTGGCCGAGGTGCTCGGCATCGCCCCGGTGATCGCCGCGCTGGACGCCATCGAGTCCGGCGACGCCGCGGAGGAGCACTTCACCACGATCGGCAACGACTGGGACATCGAGGAGCGCACCCGCGCCCAGCTCGACCGGCTCGGCCTCGACGGGCTCGCCTTCGACCGGAGGCTGGAGACGCTGAGCGGCGGCCAGGTCGTCTCGCTCGGCCTGGCCGCGCAGCTCCTCAAGCGGCCCGACGTGCTGGTGCTCGACGAGCCGACCAACAACCTCGACCTGGCGGCCCGCCACCGCCTGCACGACCTGCTCGGCGACTGGAACGGCTGCCTGCTCGTGGTCAGCCACGACCGCGCCCTGCTCGACCGCATGGACCGGATCGCGGAGCTGGAACGGGGCGAGCTGCGTTTCTACGGTGGCGGCTTCACCGCGTACGAGGAGGCCGTCCGTACCGAGCAGGAGGCGGCGGAGCGGACCGTGCGCAGCGCCGAGCAGGAGCTCAAGCGGGAGAAGCGGGAGATGCAGCAGGCCCGCGAGCGGGCCGAGCGCCGCGCGGGCAACGCCGCCCGCAACCTCAAGAACGCCGGCCTGCCGCGCATCTTCGCCGGCAACATGAAGCGGGGCGCGCAGGAGTCGGCCGGCCGGGCGGGCCAGATGCACGCCTCCCGCGTCAGCGACGCCAAGGCCAGGCTGGACGAGGCGGGGCGGGCGCTGCGCGACGACCAGCGCATCGCGCTGGAGCTGCCGGGCACGAACGTGCCCGCCGGGCGCACCGTCTTCCAGGGCGAGCACCTGCAGGCGCGCGGCCTGTTCGCCGGGCAGGGCCTCGACCTGACCGTGCGCGGCCCCGAGCGCATCGCGCTGACCGGCGCGAACGGCGCGGGAAAGTCCACGCTGCTGCGCATGATCAGCGGCGACCTGACGCCGGACGGCGGCACCACGCGCAGGGCCGACGGCCGGGTGGCCTACCTGTCGCAGCGGCTCGACCTGCTCGACCTCGACCGCACCGTGGCGGAGAACCTCGCCGCCGCGGCCCCCGCCATGCCCGCGGCGGACCGGATGAACCTGCTGGCCCGCTTCCTGTTCCGGGGCCAGCGGGCGCACCTGCCGGTGGGCGTGCTGTCCGGCGGCGAGCGGCTGCGCGCCACCCTGGCCTGCGTCTTGTGCGCCGAGCCCGCGCCGCAGCTCCTGCTGCTCGACGAGCCGACCAACAACCTCGACCTGGTCAGCGTGGGGCAGCTGGAGAGCGCGCTCGCGGCGTACGAGGGGGCGTTCATCGTGGTCAGCCACGACGAGCGGTTCCTCGCCGAGATCGGGATCGAGCGTTGGCTGGAGCTGTCGGACGGCCGCCTGCTGGAATCCTGAAAAAAATCCGGCCGCGGCTCAGCCGCGGCCGGATCATGGTGTTCTCAGAGGCGCAGACCCACCAGCAGCGGGTCGTGGTCGGAGGAGCGGAACGCGTCGGGCGCGTACAGGTAGGGCGGGTTGAACTCGGTGTTGTAGTCCATGAACCGGCCCTCGTCGGCGTTGACGTGCCAGATCGTGGCGCCGGTCACCAGCTTGCGTGCGCCCTTGTCGGCCAGCACGTGGTCCAGCTCGCCCGACAGGCCGTCGAAGACGTAGCTGTAACGCTCGTCCTCGTCCACGTACTTCTTGCTCAGGCTGGTCAGCCCGCCGGCCTCGAAGGCGTCGATCGGGTCCTCCTCGCCGTAGGCGTTGATGTCGCCGAGGACGAGCGCGTTCTTCAGCTTCAGCTCGTCGATCAGCGACAGCACGGCCTGCGCCTGCTTGACGCGCTTGGCGTTGTAGCAGCTCTGCCCGTCGCCCTGGTCGGCGTCCGCGCCGGTGGCCGGGCCGTCCACGTCGGTGCAGCCCTTGGACTTGAAGTGGTTGACCAGCACCGTGAACGTCCTGCCGTGCCCCTTGGCCCCCGCGAACGTCTGCACCAGCGGCGGCCGGTTGAAGATCGGGTCGGTGGAGGAGCGCGCCGGGCCGACCGGGGTGACCTTGGCCGGCTGGTAGATCAGCGCGGTCTGGATCAGGTCGGTTCCCGGGTTCGGGTGCGTGATCGCCTGGTACGTGCCCGCGCCCGCCTTCGCGTTCAGCGCGTCCACCAGGGCGTTGAGCGCCACGTCGGAGTTGCGCTCGACCTCCATCAGCCCGGCCACGGCCGGGTCGAGCGTGGTGATGTTGGCCACCAGCTTGGCGAGCTGCCTGTCCCGCTCCCCGGCGTCGGTGGCGCCGCGTGAGCCCAGCGTGGTGAACCAGTTGAGCGTGTTGAGGCTGGCCACCCTGACGTCGCCGCCGACCCGCTCGGGGCGGGCGGGGCGCGGGTTCTTCGCGCGGAAGACCACGGGCTCGGTCGGCTGGACGCGGTAGACGTCGAAGCCGTAGGTGAGGACGCCCGTCAGGTCGCGCACCTCGTCACCGACGCGGACGGTGTTCGAGCCCTGGGTGTGGTACGGCAGCGTGGGCGGGTTCTGCGCGTTGGAGCCGTCGTCGAGCAGGACCCTGCGCCGTGCGTCCCTGTCGGTGTCCACGCCGTCGCGGTCGGTCGGCTGGAAGAGCCGCTCGTCCTCGGCCAGCAGCAGCTCGCCGTACCGGGCCAGGTTGTAGGTCTCGGAGATCGCGAGGTCGTCGTCGAAGGTGACGAGCATGTTCTCGTACCGTTCGAAGGTCTGGCCCTTCCTGAGCGGCAGGTCGATCTCGCTGCGCCGGACGGTGCCGGTGCCGCAGACGTTCACGGCGGTGGCGGGGGAGATCTCGGTCAGGCCGTTGTACTCGATCGCCTTGCCGGAGACGAGCACCCGGTCGCCGGTCTTGACCGGCGAGGAGGAGAACACGAACAGGCCCTCGGAGGTCGCCGGGTCGGCGTCCGGCAGGGCGGCCTGGAGGTAGAAGCCGCCGAGGCCGCCTGAGCCCTGGAACGAGCCGGTCACCACGCCCTCGACGCGGACGTTCTGCCCGGCCAACGGGCTGGCGTCGCCGTTGCCCTGCACCTGGGGGATCTGGTGCGTGGCCGGGGTGTCGCAGCTCTCCGTGGGAGTGGGGGTCGGCGTCGGCGTGGGGGTCGGCTCGCCGTCGCCGCAGGGGGCCGCGGCCGTGGCGCTGTTGCGCGGCGCGGGGGCGGCGGTCTCGAAGTCGGCGCCGTTGTCGTCGCTGTCGGCGCAGCCGCCGCTCTTGCGGAACCCGCCGGTGGCGTTGGTGAGGGCGGGGGCGGCGGTGCCCTCGAAGAAGTTCGCGGCGCCGTACCCGACGAGGTCGGCGAGCTGCGCGAGCTGGGCCTCCGTGCAGGCGGTGGAGGAGCCGTTGCAGGCCAGGCCCTCCGTCGAGCGCACCAGCGCCACCTTGCCCGCCGTGCCGCTCATGTTGATCGAGCCGGTGCCGTCGGGCTGGGGCAGCGCGCCGCTGGGCGTGCTGCCTGCGGCGAGCTGGAGGAGGTGGTACTGGCCAGGCGCCAGGGTGCCGGACAGGTCGGCCTTGTTCGAGGCGAAGCTCCCGGTGCCGCTCGCGCTGGTGTACTGCACGGACCAGCCGTCCAGTGACACGGGCGCGGTGCTGCGGTTGAACAGCTCGACGTAGTCGTTGGAGAAGGGGGCGCCGGTGTTGCCGCCTCCGCCGTAGACCTGGCTGATGACCACGGTGCCTGGTGCCGCGGCGGCCACGGAGGGTGAGGACAGGGCGGCGATCGAACCGGCGAGGCCGGCCACGACGAGGATCGCCGGGACCCGGGACTTAACACGCATGCCGGGGAGCGTAAACCGACAAACGACGAAAATCCTGTATTGGGTGTGGACGTGTCATGAAATCTTGAACATTGACACTTCGTGTCCATTTGGAGCCCTGGATGTGTCGGCTTCGGACGATGCCAAGCCGACACTCCTGAGGGTCAGCGCGACATCACGAACCCCTCGTACCCCTTGGCCGCGATCTCGTCGCAGGCAGCCCGGTAGGTTCCGACGCCTCCGGCGTACGGCATGAACACCCGCGGCTTGCCCGGGATGTTCGCACCCAGGTACCAGGAGTTCGCCCGCGGGAAGAGCGTCGCCGCCGCGATCTCGCCGACGTGCCGCATCCACGCGTCCTCGGCGTCCGCGTCCGCCTCGATCACGGTCGCGCCCGACTCCGCCAGGTGCCGCAGGCAGTCGGCGATCCAGTCCACGTGCTGCTCGATGGAGACGAACATGTTGCTGAGCACCGACGGGCTGCCCGGCCCGGTGATCGTGAACAGGTTGGGGAACCCCGCGGTCATCAGCCCCAGGTACGTGCGCGGCCCGGCCGCCCACTTCTCCCGCAGCGCCGCACCGCCCGCCCCCGTCACGTCGATGGCCAGCAGCGCGCCGGTCAGCGCGTCGTAGCCGGTCGCGTAGACGATGACGTCCACCTCGTACGTCGCCTCCGCGGTGCGCGGCCCCGCCGCCGTGATCTCCTCGATCGGCGTCCTGCGCACGTCCACCAGCCGCACGTTCGGCCGGTTGAACGTGGCGTAGTAGTCGGTGTCGAAGCACGGCCGCTTGGTGCCGATCGGATGGTCGCGGGGCGACAGCAGCTCGGCCACCCGCGGGTCCTCCACGGTCTGCCGGATCTTCTCCCGGACGAACTCCGCCACCAGCTCGTTCGCCCGCGGGTCCACCGCCGTGTCGGCGAACGCGCCGAGGAAGCCCGGCCCGCCGTGGGCCCACCGCGCCTCCAGCTCCTCACGCAGCTCCTGCTCCGACGCCTCCAGCGCCGAGCCCGTGTTGAACGACGCCGCGATGCCGAACAGCGAGTCGCGCATCCTGCGGCGGATGTCGGCGTAGTTGTCCTTCACCCAGCGGGCGTACTCCGGTTGCAGCGGGCGGTTCCAGGCCGGGATCGTGTAGTTGGGAGTGCGCTGGAAGACCGTCACCTCGGCCGCCAGCTCCGCCAGGACCGGGATGACCTGGATGCCGGACGAGCCGGTGCCGATCACCGCGACCCGCTTGCCCGCCAGCTCCACCTCCTCGTGCGGCCAGCGCCCCGTGTGGTAGCTCTCGCCGCGGAAGGACTCGGCGCCGGGGAAGCCGGGAATCCGGGCGTCAGACAGGCAGCCCACCGCCGTGATGACGAAACGGGCCGTCACCCGGTCGCCCCTATCGGTCTCCACCCGCCAGCGCGCGGCGGCCTCGTCGTAGGCGGCCCGGGTGACCCGCGTCCGGAACCTCATGTCGCGGCGCAGATCGAAACGGTCGGCGACGTGCTCGGCGTAACGCAGGATCTCCGGCTGGGACGGGTAGCGCTCGGTCCAGTCCCAGTCCCGCTGCAGCTCCTCGGAGAAGGAGTAGCAGTACTCGACGCTCTCCACGTCGCAGCGAGCCCCCGGATACCTGTTCCAGTACCAGGTGCCGCCGACGCCGCCACCGGCCTCGTAGAGCCGGGCGGTCAGGCCGAGGCCGCGCAGCCGGTGCAGCATGTACATGCCGGAGAACCCGGCGCCGATCACCACCGCGTCGAAGGACGTGGCTTCGGTCATGGCGATCACCCCTTGTCGGCTCGGTCGGTGACCGTAACCCTGACATGGGCGTGACCGGCGGCCAAGATCTCGCCACAGGATTGGCACTCGGGGGCTGCTGAGCAATGACCGCACGATATGAGTCGTTCCGGGCGCGGGCGGTGGTTTAGGTTCCCCGAGTGGCGAGGTTTTCCGTGGGACGGCGGGGGCCAGGTGGCGGCGGATGACGAAACTATCGGTGCACGAGGCGCTTGCCGTCACGACCGAGCTGATCGGGGTCGATGATCTGCCCGCCGGGCTGTCCGGCCGGGAGTGGCACGCGGCCTCCGTGAGCCTGATGCCCGGCAGGGCCGGTCGCCACTACCTCTCCGCCTCCTGGGAGACGTCGGTCGTGCTGGCCCTCGGGGAGGGCGGCGTCGTCCTGGGGCTGCTGCCCGTGCAGCGGGTCAAGAGCCGGGCCGTGCCGAGTGCCGTGTTCGACCCCGCCGTGCTGGCGCCGCGGCTGTTCGGCGAGGTCGGGGACGCGCGGGCGTACCTCTTCGTCGGAGGCTGCGCCGACCTGGTGGCGGGGGCCGTGACCAGCGCCGATCTCACGGCGGGGCAGGCGGAGGAGGTGCGGCGGGCGCTCGTGGCGCGGGCGCGGGCCGAGGCGGAGCACCGCGGCCTGGTCGCGGCGGCCGTCTACGTGCGCGACGACGAACTCGCCGCCTTCACCCCGGACGGCGAGCCTGCCGCCTTCGTCCCGGACGGCGAACTCGCGGCCTTCCCGCCGGACGGCGACGACCTGCGGCGGGAGCGGATCGGACAGCTCTCCACGCTCGCCGTCCCGCCCGGCGAAGAACGGTTCCTCGCGGCGCTCACCGCCAGTCAGCGCAGGACCGTACTCAAGGACCGCCGGGCGGCGGCCGAGGCCGGGCTGCGCTGCGCCGTCATCCCGGCAGGGGACGCGGTCGCCCCCGGCGCGGGCCTGGTCGCGGCGGTCAAGCGCAGGCACGGCCTCGAGGAACACCCGCGCCTGCTCAGGACGCGCCTCGCCCAATGGGCGGCCGAACCGGTGGGCGAGCGGATCGCCTTCGCGGTGCACGCCGCCGCCACGCCCGGCTGCCTGGCCGTCACGTTCGGCTGCGCGATCGGCGGGCGGCTGGAGATCTACGAGACCGGCGTCGCCGACGACACCCCGCACCGGCACGAGGCGTACGTGGAGAGCCTGATCCACGCCCCGATCCGGTACGCCCTCGACCGCCGCCTCACCGGCATCGACCTCGGCATCGACGCCGAGACGCCCAAGACGCGCAGGGGCGCCACGCTCTCCCCCGTCTGGGCCGTGAGACTCACCTGACCGCTACGTGACTGGAGGATGCGCGGACATGGCTGACGACGTGGTTCTGGCCGAATGGTGCGATGTGCTCGACGTGGACGCGCCCTCGGTGGACGACGACTTCTTCGAGCTGGGCGGCAACTCCCTGCTCGCGGTCACCCTCATCGAGCGCATCGAGTCGCGCCTGGGCGTCGAGGTGCCGCTTGAGCAGTTCTTCGTGGACGGCAGGCTGGGCACGCTGCTCGACAGCGCCCGCTCGGCCGGCGTCCGCTAGCGGGGCGGGCCGGCATGCCCGAACCCATCGTGCCCAGGCTGGGCGTCTGCCACCGCCCGGACGGCGCCGCCAACCTCCGCGAGGTCTACGTCGCCTCCCAGGGCGTGTGCGAGGTGGTGATGCTGGTCAGGGCGGCGGTCGCGGCGGCTCATCCGGACGTGATGCGGGTGGCGGAGCGGTTCTTCGAGTGCCACCTGTTGCCCGAGCGGGGGTACGGGGAGCTGGTCGCCTCGCTCGGGCTGCGCGGGGTGACCACGTTCCACGACGACGAGCTGGAGCTGGCCGACGAGCTGCACGCGGCGGTCACCGCGCCTGCGTCCGCTGCCGTGTCCCCTGCCGTGTCCTCTGCTGTGCCTTCTGTCGTGTCCGATGCGTGGGACAAGCTCGTGCAGCGGCGGCTGCTCAAGGAGCACGGCCTGACCCAGGTGGAGGCCGTGCCGGTCGAGGGGCCGGAGGACCTGGTGGCAGGGTTCGCCGCGCTCGGCCGTCCCTGCGTGCTCAAGCCCAGGCGGGCGGCCGGCGGCCAGGGCGTCGCGTTCCTCGACGACGAGCGGGACGTGCGGCGGCAGCTCGGCCTGCGTCACGGCTGGGCGGGGCTGATGCTGGAGACGCGGATCGATCCGGCGCCGCATCCCACGGGCCCGGGCTGGCTGGGCAGCCTCGTCTCGGTCGAGACCCTCTCGACGCGTGACGGGCGGGTGCACCTTGGCGTGCTCGACAAGCTGCCCGTCGCGGTGACCAGGGGCGCGGGGGCCGCGGGCGCCGACGCCGTGAACGTCCAGGGCGACATCCTCCCGTCCTGCCTGCCCGAGGAGCAGTGCCGCGCGGCCGAGGAGTACACCGGGCGGGTGCTCGGCGCGCTCGGCGTGCGGTCCCGGCTGACGCACACGGAGCTGCTGCTCACGGCGGCCGGGTTCGAGCTGCTGGAGGTGAACGGGCGGCTGGCCGGGCACACGGCGCGGCTGTTCCGCCTGCTCGACGGGCCCGACCTGGTCGCCATGGCGCTGCGGGTGGCGGCCGGTGAGGTGCCGGAGCCGGGCTCGGCCGCGTTGCGCGGCGCGGCGGCCGGCGTGTTCCCCACGTTCGCCGACAGGGCGGGGCCGGTCCGCACCTCGCTGCGCCGCCGTGAGCTGCGCGGGCTGCCCGGTGTGTGCGCGGTGGACGAGCTGGCCGAGGACGGCACGCCCAAGTCGGCCACGCAGTTCCGGATGGCCAACGTGACGCTGCGCGCCGGCGACCGGCCCGCGCTCGACGCCGCCGTGGCAGGCCTGCTGCGGGTGCTCGAACAGGAAATGGGGGCGGAGATGGGTGCGGGATTGGGGGCGGAGATGGGGGCGGAGCGGTGACGCGGTGGAAGGAGTCGCTGGCGCCGTTGCGGCACCGGGCGTTCAGGTACCAGTTCGCGGGCTTCTCGGTGTCCGTCACCGGCAACATGCTCAGCCTGGTCGCGCTCACGGTGGGGCTGCTGCAGGTCACCGGCTCGGGCGCGGCGGCCGGCATCGCGCTCGGCGCGAGCACGATCCCGCTGGTCGTGTTCCTGCTGATCGGCGGCGTCTGGGCGGACCGGCTGCCCCGCCACCTGATGATGGCCGGCATGGACCTGGTCCGCGGCCTGGTGCAGCTCGGCCTCGGCGCGATGATCCTGTCCGGCGAGATCGACCTGGCGCTGCTGATCGGCCTCCAGGTGCTGTTCGGCACCGCGCAGGCCTTCCACCTGCCGGCCGCCGGCGGGCTGACCGCGTTCACCGTCCCCAAGGAGGACCTGCAGCGCGCCAACGCGCTGATGTCGATCACCAGGAGCCTGTCCGGCATCGCGGGGCCGCTGATCGCCGGAGCGCTGGCGGCCACCATCGGCGCGGGCTGGGCGCTGCTCCTGGACGGCGGCACCTTCCTGCTCAGCGCCTACCTCGCCTCCCGGATCAGGGTCCCGGCGGCCCCGCCGCGCGCGGGCGGCGGCCTGCTCAAGGAGCTGTCCGACGGCTTCCGGCTGGTCACCCGCACGCCGTGGATCTGGACCAGCGTCACCTGCTTCGCCTGCACGCACGTGGCCATCGCCGTGTTCCTGGTCACCGGGCCGGTGCTGGCCTTGCAGGAGCAGGGCGGCGCGTTCGGCTGGGCGCTGGTCGTCGCGGCGCTCGGCGTCGGCGACGTGCTCGGCGACCTCGTGCTGCTCGGCGGCTACCAGCCCAGCCGCCCCCTGCTGGTCGCCAGGCTGGCCGAGCTGCTGCTCGTCCCCGCGCTGCTCCTGATCGCGCTCGGCGTGCCCGCCCCCGTACAGGCCGTGGCGATCGCGCTGGCGGGGGCCGGGATGACGGCCGCCGACTCGATCTGGATCACCACCATGCAGCAGCACGTGCCACCGGACGCGCTGTCGAAGGTCTCGTCCTACGACTGGCTCAGCTCGCAGGCGCTGCGCCCGGTCGGGTACGCGCTGGGCGCCGTGGCCGCCGCCGACGGCGGCAGCGCGGCGGTCGTGCTGGCCGTGATGGCCGTCGTGGTCGCCCTGCCGCGGCTGGTCAGCCTCGCCTATCCGAGCGTACGCGAGCTGCGCGCCCCGCAACCCGAGCCGGCCCCGGCGAACTGATCGGAGCAGGACCATGCATGACATCGTCGCCCAGATCGGGGAAACCGCCGGGCGCTGCCGCTCCCTGACCGCGATCAGCCTCCCAGACAGGGACCTCACCTACGGCGAGCTGTGGGACCTGTCCGCCGTGGTCAGCGGCCACGTGGCGCCCCTGCTCAAGGGCACCCGCAGGGTCGCGCTACGCGGCGACAGGTCCGTACTCACCTACGCCGCCTACCTCGGCGTGCTGCGGGCGGGCGGCGCGGTGCTGCCCCTGAGCCCGCGCTGGCCGGACGCCCGGATCCGCGACGTGGTGCGCGCCGCCCAACCCGACGTGGTGCTGCTCGACGGACCGCCCGTGGACCTGGGAGCGCCCGTCCTGACGATCCCCACGGAGGGTACCCGGACCCCCGCCCCCAGCCCCCGCCTGGACGATGACGCCTACGTCATCTACACCTCAGGCTCCACGGGCACCCCCAAGGGCGTGCCGATCACGCACCGGGCGCTCGCGCACTACCTCGGCCACGTCTGCCCCCTGTACGAGCTGGGGCCAGGGGACCGCGTCGCCCAGGCGGCCGAGCTGACGTTCGACGCGTCCGTGTTCGAGCTCCTCGCGACCTGGGCCACCGGGGCGACGCTCGTCGTGGCCGGGCAGCGCACCTGGCTGAGCCCCGTACGGTTCCTGCGCGAGCAGCGCATCTCCCACCTCGACACCGTGCCGTCCATCATCACCCTGGCGCGGCGCACCCGTACCCTCACCGACGGCTGCCTGCCCGACCTGCGGTGGAGCATGTTCAGCGGCGAGCAGCTCAGCTACGCCGCCGCGACCGCCTGGCGGCGCGCGGTCGGCACGAACGTCATCGAGAACAACTACGGGCCCACCGAGCTGGCCGGCGTGTGCGCGAACCACCGGCTGCCCGCCGATCCGGCCGACTGGATCCCCACCAGCAACGGCACGGTGCCCATCGGCCGGGTCTACCCGCATCTCGACTCGCTGGTGCTCGACACCGGCGAGCTGTGCGTACGCGGCGGGCAGCGCTTCTCGGGGTACGTCGATCCGGCGGACAACGCCGGGCGGTTCCTGCGGGGCGACGGGCGGCCCTGCGAGCAGGTGGATCTTCCGGAGGCCGCCGACTGGTATCGCACGGGGGATCGGGTGCGGTGGGAGGGCGGCGAGCTGGTCCACCTGGGGCGGGTGGATCGGCAGGTCAAGTTGCGCGGGTACCGGGTGGAACCGGACGAGGTGGAGGCGGCGGCGCGGGCTCATGACGGGGTGAAGGAGGTGGCCGTGGTCGTGGTGGACGCGCAGCTCGTCGCCGTGTACGTGGGGGAGGAGGTCGGGTCTGCCGAGCTGAGGAGGCATGTGGGGGCCAGGGTGCCCGACTACATGGTGCCGGTCGCGTGGCGGCGGGTGGACGCGCTGCCGCTGACCGCCAACGGCAAGCTCGACCGGGCGAGGCTGGCCGAGGAGGCACGGTGACGGCGGGACGGGATGTGGCCGGGCCGAGTGTGGCCGGGCTGAGTGCGGCGGGGCTGAGTGCGGCCGGGCTGAGTGAGGCGGGGTGGGGTGCGGCGGGATCGGCTTTGGAGCCCGCGGCGCTGGTGGCGGAGCTGGGTGAGCTGGCCGGTCGGTGGCGGCTCGGGGCCGGTGGGCTGGACCTCGCGAGGCTGACACCGGAGCAGGCGTTGCGGCTGGCCATGCGGCTGTCGGTTCGGCTGGGCACCGACGTGCGCGTGCCCGACGTCCTCCGCGGCGGCTCCCTGCCCGAGCTGGTGGAACGGGCCGCTTCCTGGATCCCGGGCGGGAGCGCGGGGGTGCCCGTCCCCCTGTCCCACGGCCAGCAGCGCTTCCTCCTCGACGAGACGCTCGCCCCCGGCCAGGACGACAACCACGTCATCCTCGCGTACCGGCTGTCGGGCCCCCTCGACCCCGAAGCCCTGACCATCGCTTACGGCGATGTGGTGGAACGGCACCCGATCCTGCGCACCATCCACTACTGGGACGACGAAGGCGCGCCACTCCAGCGCGTGCTTGCCCCGAACCGCCCGCCGTTACCGCTGACCAGCCCCCGCCCCGCCGCCGACCTCTGCGCCGACTGGTGGGACCAGCCCTTCGACCTGGAGGAACACCCCCCACTCCGGGCACGCCTCACGCAACTGAGCCCAGACTCCTGGCTGCTCTGCCTGAGCATGCACCACATCGTCTTCGACGGCCGCTCAGAGCTGATCCTCCTCGAAGACCTCGGCACCGCCTACGCCGCCCGCACCGAAGGCCGGGCCCCCGGCTGGCCGCCCGTGCCCGGTTACCACCATTACGCGCAGTGGGAGCACGACATGGTGGAGCACTGGGCGTCCCGAGACCTCCCGTTCTGGCGCGACCTGCTCGCCACGGATCCCCCACCCCTGCTCCCCACACCCCCCGACCAGGCCCCGCGCCACGAGCACGAGATCACGCTCGACCCGGGAACCGTCGGCGAGCTGTCGGCGGCGGTGCGCGCGCGAGGAGCCGTCCCGCTGGCGAGCGTCCTGTACGGGACGGCCCGCGCGCTGGGCCGCGTCTTCGGCGCCGACCGGCTGAACCTGGCCACGATCGCGTCGGGCCGCTTCGAGAGCGTGTTCAACTCGGTCATCGGCTGCTTCGTCAACCCCGTCGTGCTGCCGTTCGACTCGGTGCGGGACGGCCGTCCGGAGGACCGCGTCGAGGAGACGGCCCGCCTGACGTTGCGCGCCCTGCGCCACGCGCGCACCCCGTACGACAGGCTCGTCCGCTCCCTGCGCCCCGGAGCCGCCCGCCCACCCCTGTACGAGGTGATGGTCGCCTTGCAGGCTCCGCTGGAGGCGGGGACGTTCGGCGGCACGGGGATCGTCGTCGATCCGGTGCGGGTGCGCGCGCCCCGCGCGAGCGCGCCGCTGGTCGTGGAGGTGGAGCCGCAGCCGGACGGCGGCTGGTCGGTGGCCGCCCGGTGGCGGGAGGACGTCGTGGACGAACGGTCGGGGCGCGCGGTGGTCAGCGAGGTGGCGGACCTGCTGACCGGCCTGCGCGCCCCGTGAGCCGCCACATCGGGCGCCTGTTCTGACGGGCGACGCGCCGGTGGCGCCCGTCAGGACAGGCGCAGCATCATGGCCGAGGCGACGTAGTGCCCGTTGAGCACCGCGACGAAGACGGAGGTGTGCACGTCAGGCCTGGGACGGTACGCGACCAGATCGGTCTCCGCCGTGTACGTGACCGTCCCGTACGGCGCGACCGTGACGGGCGAGCAGGTCTCGGGCGGCAACCCGAACCGCTTGCGCAGCGCGAACGCGAACCCGATCCCCCCGCGCAACGTCTCACCACCCCCGTTGCGGATCTGCCGGGCAGGCCGGGCGACGGTGCCGCGTACGGCGTCCACGTCCACCGGCCCGTGCAGCACCACGGTGGGCTCCCCGCTCTCGCTGGTCCACCAGATGTCGCCGCACCTGCGGCACTGCAGCGTCCGCACGGTGAGCCCGTCGTGGACGACGTGCCGCAGGGTGACCAGCACGGCGGTGTCGCGCAGGCAGCTCGGGCAGGTCTCGTCGCGCTGGGCGACCTGGCGGAGGCCGTCGAGTGCGGGGCCGCCGTAGTTCCAGCCGGAGACGTAGATGGCGGCGGCCACGTCGCGGACGGTCCGCACCTGGAAGTCGGCGATCTCGTTCTCCAGCCGGGTGACCTGGCCGGCCAGGCCGGGCGCGAGCAGGTCGGCCGACAGGTCGCGCACCTGGTCGCGCAGGCCGGCGATCTCGGCGGCGTCCACGACGGGCTCCAGCCAGGGCAGCCGTTCCAGGCGCGGCAGGATGACGTTGTGGAGCTGGGACAGGCGGCGCACGACGACCTCGTCGGCGCGCGGAGCCGGCGTGCTCCTGAGGGCGGCGCGCCCGTCCGGCCACGGCACGACCAGGCCGGGGTCGCCGAGCAGGCCGAACCGGTTGAGGTAGCCGTTGATGGGGTGGACGCGCCCGGCCAGCCGCTCGACGACGCGGCCCAGCGGCAGCCCGTCGGCCAGCGCCGACTCGAACTCGGCCTGGGCGCTGCGCTGCACGATGTGCACCCCCATGGCGCCGACCACCGCCACGGCCGTCCCCTCCATGAACCCCAGGGCGAGGGCGATGTGGTTGGGGTAGATGTTGGCGCCGACGCCGATGGATCCGCAGCTGTGCGTGAAGACGACGGTGGCGTGCACGTCGGCGGCGGGCAGCCGCTGGTCCTCGGTGAGGTCGGCGCGGTGGCAGCCTTCGCCCTTCATGCAGGGCATGTGCCGGTAGTGCGGCTCGAAGGGCGGCAGCGGGCCGTCGATCGGGTCGGAGCGCCCGCAGATGATGCCGTCGGGCAGCCCCACGCAGCACTCCTTGCCGAGGCTGCGCACCACCACGACCTTGAGCCTGCGCTCGCGGACCACGTCGAGGCCGGCGAACTCGACGGTGTCGGCCGACTCCGAGTCCTCCAGCATGGGGTGGGAGGCGATGAAGACGCGGTCCTCGCCGACCGCGCCGACCGTCAGGCTCCGGTAGACCAGGCAGGCCAGGGACGGCAAGTCGCGGGCGGTCAGCACGCCGACGCTCGCGCCGGTCGCGCCCGGCCAGTCGCCGGCCGCCGTGAGGTCCTCCGCCAGGCCCACCACGGCGACCAGCTCGCCCGCGTGCCCGGCCAGCCGCTTGAGCAGGTGCTCGGGCTCGACCTGGTGGTGCTCGCGGCCGGTGGCGGCGGCCAGCATGCGTCCCGCCGCCGCCGCGTCGCCGACGGACATCACCACACCGGGCCGCTCCGCCCGTTCGATCTCGGGCAGCGCGCCCTCAGGGAACAGCGACCGGTAGCGGTCGAGCGCCCGGCAGGCCAGCAGCGGGAAGGGGCGGCCGGGCGTCCAGTCGGCGGCGGCGGTCGCGTAGCCGGCGGCGTCGCGGCACAGAACGGTGGCGTCCATCACTGGGCCTGCCTGTCGGGGAGCGCGGTGACCAGCGCGTCGAGGTTCCTGCCGGCGTCGTGGCGGCGCAGCATCGCGGCCTGTTCCGAGAGCCTGCTGTTGCGGAAGTAGTCGCGTAGCGGGGGTTGCGTGCCGAGCACTGCGCGGACTCTCGCGCGCAGCCTGCCGACCAGGACGGAGTGGCCGCCGATGACGAAGAAGTCGTCGTCGGGGCCCTTGGGGGCGATGCCCGTCAGCTCGGTCCAGACGCCCGCCAGCCAGCTCTCCAACGGCGCCACCCCATCCAGCCCAGCCCCACCGACCTGGTCCGATCCCGCCTCGCCCGCGCTGCCCAGAGCCCCTGCCCCCGCGCCCGCGCTGGTCAGGCTCGCGTGGGCGCGTCCGGCCGTACTCGCGTCGGCACCGGTCAGGCCCGCGTGGGTGCGTCCGGCCTCGGCGCGCCGCTCCTCGACGGTCGCGGACAGCGCCGCCCGGTCGAGCTTGCCGGTGGGCGTCAGCGGCAACCGATCGAGCACCGTCAGCCCGGGCACCATCCACAGCGGCAGCCGCTCAGCCAGATAAGCCCGCAGCCGCCCAGGAATGTCCCCATCACCACCCTGAGCGGGAACGACGTACGCCGCCAGCCTCCTGCCGTCCCCCTCGCCCTCGACGATGACGGCACCACCGGCCACGTCCGGATGCGCGACCACCTGCGCCTCGATCTCGCCCAGCTCGATGCGGTAGCCGCGCAGCTTCACCTGCCTGTCGATCCGCCCGGTGAACTCCAGCACCCCGCCGGCCCCGCGCCGGGCGAAGTCACCCGTCCGGTACATCAGCTCCCCAGGCACGGCCGGATCGGGCACGAAGGCGGCCTCGGTCAGCTCGGGACGGCCGAGGTAGCCCAGGGCCAGGCACGGCCCGGCCAGGCAGAGCTCGCCCGCCTCGCCGTCCGGGACGGGCCGCAGGTCCTTGTCCAGCACGTACGCCCTGACCTCCCCCAACGGCAGCCCGATGGGGATGAAGCGGGTGTCGTCGGCGACGGCGGTGACCTCGTGCCACGTCACGAACGTGGTCGTCTCCGTGGGGCCGTAGGCGTTGAGCAGGTGGCCGGGCCGCCCCACGGCGAGCACGTCGCGGGCCCTGCGCGGGTCGAGGGCCTCGCCGCCGACGACCAGCACGCGCATCGGGGCGAAGGCGGCCGGGTTCCCGGCCGCGATCTCGTGGAACACCGACGTGGCGACCAGCGCCGTGGTGATGCCGTGCCGCTTGATCGCCTCGCCGAACTCGGCGGGGTCGGTGAGCAGGTCCCTGGAGATGATCACCAGGCAGCCGCCGCTGGTGAGCGCCCCGTACACCTCGAAGGTGGTGGCGTCGAAGGCCGGGTTGTTGATCTGGGCCATGCGGTCCGACGGTGACAGGGCGGGGTCGCGCAGGCTGCGCAGGAAATGCGCGACGCCTTCGTGAGAGGCGAGGACGCCTTTCGGCGTACCGGTCGTCCCGGAGGTGTAATAAATGATGGCCACCTCGTTGGCGGGCCGGGCGGGCGGTGCTTCCGGTGGCATCGCGGCTATTTCCGCGCGGTCGGCGTCGACCAGCAGTGCGGGTGTGCCGGGGAAATGTCCGGCCAGCTCTTCGACGGTGATCACGATATCGGCCCGGCTGTCCCCGGCGATGAATTCATGGCGAGCCCTGGGCAGCGCCGGATCCATGGATACATAGGCGGCGCCGGCCTTTCCCGCGGCGAGGAACGCGGCGATCCTGTCCACGCCCTGGGGCAGGCAGACCGCGACCGTGCCGGCCGCCGGCAGGCCGCGCGCGACCAGCGCCTGGGCCAGGCGGTTCGCCTCGCGGGACAGGTCACGATAACTCAGCTCGCGACCCGCGTCCGGATGCTGAATCGCAGGAGCGCCGGGCGTCCTGGCGACCTGCTCCTCGAAAAGACTGGAAATTGTCGGGCTCATTCTCACTCCTGATGGCAGTACATATCGCGGGCGCTTGCCGCCCGGCGCGCACGCTCCGGGAGAATTTCCGCCCTCGTCGGAACGGTCGCCATTCGTTACGATCGCCGTTGTGACTGATCATCTCTTTTCCGTGGACCGGGCAGTCGATTCTTCGCCGGAACTCGTCACCGTCGCCGATCCGCGGACGGGCGCGGCGCGCGGGGCGTACCGGCCGGCGAGGGAGCGGGAGGTGGCCGAGGCGGTGTCGGCCGCGCGGGAGGCGCTGCCGCGCTGGTCGGCGCACGTGCCGGGCGAGCGGGCCCGAGCCCTGCTGCGCCTGGCGGAGGTCATCGAGGAGCGGTCCGCCGACTACGCCGCGGCCGAGCGGGCGGGCACCGGCAAGCCGGAGGCCGACGCTGTCGCGGAGGTCGCGACGAGCGCCGACGTGCTGCGCTTCTACGCCGGTGCCGCACGCGCCGACCTCGCCCCGGCGGGCGGCAGGCGGCTGCCCGGACGGGAGAGCTGGGTGCGGTGGGAGCCGCTGGGCGTCGTGGCGGCCGTGGTCCCGTGGAACTATCCGCTGCTCATGGCCATGTGGCGGCTCGCGCCCGCCCTGGCGGCGGGCAACACCGTGGTGCTCAAGCCGGCCGAGACCACGCCTGACAGCGTCCTGCTGCTGGCCGGTCACGCCGAGGAGACGCTGGGCGCCGGCATGCTGACCGTCGTGCCGGGCGACAGGGAGACCGGCAGGCTCCTGGTGCGCGCGCAGGTGGACGCGGTGGCGTTCACCGGGAGCGTGGCGGGCGGGCTCGACGTCGCCGCCGCGGCCGGGGTGCGCAGGGTGAGCCTGGAACTGGGCGGCAACTGCCCTGCGCTGGTGCTGCCTGGCGCGCCCGCGTACACGTACGCCGAGCTGGCCGCGGCCTCGACGTACAACGCGGGGCAGAGCTGCGCGGCGCCCGCCCGCGTGATCACCCTGCGCGACAACTACAAGGAGACCGTCGAGCGCCTCGCGGAGGCGATGGCGGCGCGCGCAGCCGGCGTCGGCTTCGGCCCGCTGAACAACGCCGGCCAGGCCGACCGGCACGACCGCATCCTCGCGCTGAGCGGCGCGGGCGTCGAGCACACCGGCCCCGTCACGGCCGGGCCCGGCGAGTCCGGCGGCTACTGGCGGCCCGCCCGCGTCCTGGCCGACCTCGAACCCGGCGCTCCGGCGATCGTCGAGGAGGTGTTCGCGCCCGTGCTCACCGTGCAGGCCGCCCGCGACCTGGAGGAGGCCGTGCGGCTGGCCAACGGGCTGCCCCAGGCGCTGGCGGCCAGCGTCTGGGGCGCCGAGGTGGGGCCGGTGCTCGGCCTGGCGGGCGCGTTGAACGCGGGGGAGGTGTGGGTGAACTGCCATCTGGAGCAGACCGCCGAGCTGCCGCACGGCGGGCGGGGGCAGTCCGGGCACGGCACCGACCTGAGCGTGCTGGCACTCGCCGAGTACCAGCGGCCCAAGACCGTCACCGTACGACTGGGGTAGCCGGAGGTAGGAGGTCATGTGCGGGCCTCGTCCCGCTGCGAAGGGGTAGGAGGTCATACGCGGGCCTCGTCCCGCTGGGAGGTCATGTGCGGGCCTCGTCGCGTTGGAACGGGTGTCTGCCCAGCCGTTCCGTCACCCGCGCCGCCAGGTGCACGCCGAACAGGTGGTACAGGAACGGGGACAGCTCCTCGCGCACCCGTCCCGCCACCGGGAACGTGGGGTACGCCGCCGCCTCCGCGTCGCCGTCGTCCGCCACGACGACGACGTGCCTGCCCAGCTCGCGGGCCCGCGCGGCGATCCGGCCCGCGTGCGGCCGGGAGCGGCCGGGCGGGGCGAGCACGTACACCGGCATGTCGCGCGGGTAGGCCCACCGCTCGACGTGCGCCCACTCCTCCAGGTCCTGGCCCAGGGCGAACAGCCCGGCCGACTCCACCAGCTTGGCCGCCGCGAACATGGCCGTGCCGTGACTCGGCCCGCTGCCCAGGACGACGGCGGACGCGTGCCCGGCCAGGTACGCGGCCTCCTCCCGGGCGCGTACGCCGGTGGCCCGGTGCGTCGCGGCCACCGCGTCGGCGAGCGGGCCGAACTCGGCGTGCAGCGCCTCGGCCCCGCCCAGCCGCATCGCGATCAGCGTCAGGCCCAGCAGGCTTGCCTGGTACGTCCGCACCCCCGGCGACGGCTCCAGCCCGGGCAGGTCCACCAGCAGGACCCGCTCGGCAACCTCCGTCACCGGCGAGCCGTCCGTGCCGGTCACGACCAGGGTGAGCGCACCGTCGGCGGCGGCCCGTTCGAGCGCGGTCAGCACAGCGGGCGTCCGCCCTGACGCGGTCGCCGCAACCACCAGCGTCCGCCCTCCACCGGGAGTTCGCTCCCCACCAGGCGTCTGCCCGCCGCCGGGCCAGTGCGCCCATGGTGCGTCGTAGGCCGCGAACCGGAAGGCGCCGGAAGGCCGGCACGCCACCCCACCGAGAGAGGCGAAGGCAAGCTCGGCCGCGCAAGAGGCGTGATAGGAGTCACCGTCACCCACCAGCCAGACCCGCTCGACGGCACCGACCTCCGCCGAGCCCAGCACCTCAAAGGCCCGCCGCGCGAACACACCGGCCCGCTCCCGCAGGTCGTCGGCGAGCCGCTCAGCCTGCCGGACAAGAACGTCGGGGTTCACTTGATCCCCCTGACGATCTCGACGTACTGCCGGACCAGCTCCACGTCCACGCTGCCGCCGAAGCCACCCCGCTCCAGGCAACTCCCCACGAACGCACCGTCGGCCTGAGCCAGCAGCCGGGCAGCGTTGGCGTGGTCGGTGTGCCCGGCCAGGATGATCGGCACGTCGGGCACGGCGGCGCGGACGGAGGCGATCAGCTTCGTGGTCCTGCGCTCGTCGGCGTGACCGAGCACCACCGCGTCGGCGCCCACCTTCACGGCCGCCCTGGCCACCTCGGACGTCGGCTTGTCGCCGCCGTACCAGGTGAAATGGCTGGAGTCGACGTCGGCGAGCACCCGGACGCCCCGCGCCCCGACGCGGTGCCGGTACTCGATGACGCCGATCGGGTCGGCCGTCACCAGGCCGTGCTCGGTGAGTGTCGCGCCGACCAGCGCGCCCGCCCTGATGAAGGAGGCGCCGGTGACGGTGGCGACGGCGAGCGACGCCCTGAGCGCGTTGCGCATGAGCTGGACGCCCACCTGGAAGCCGGGCCCGGCCGCCTGCACGATCGCGTTCACGACGAGGGCCATGGCGGCGGTCCTGGCCGCGTCCGACTCGTCGTCCACCCGGTAGACCCGCTCCACGGTCTGCACCAGGCAGCCGTCCGCGCCGCCGTTGAACAGGGCGCGGGCGGACTCGACGGCGGTGTCGAGGGTGCGCTGGAAGCTGCCCTCCTCGTAGTACGGGGTGCCGGGCAGCGGCTTGAGGTGCACCATGCCGATGATCAGCTTCGACATGGCGTCACCGTGGCGAGGCCAGGGTGAAGGCGGACTCCAGCCGGTCGAGCGCGGCCCGCAGGTCCTGCTCGCGGCGCGAGCTGGTGATGCGGACGACGCCGCCGGAGAAGCAGAAGGTGAGGATGCCGGGGAAGACCGACACGCCGCTGTCGCGCAGCAGGTCGCGGAAGCAGCGGTAGGAGTCGTCCCAGCCGGTGAACTCGACCATGGTGTTGATGGAGTAGCGCGGCTCCAGCACCCGGGCGGGGATCCGCGCGAGCACGCTGCTGGCCTGGCCGCGCAGTGCCGTCAGGCCCGCCTCGCGGCGCAGCCGTTCGTCCCGGTAGGAGCGGTAGGCGGCGATGAGCGGGCCGAGCCGCATGCCGTAGGCCGGCTCGAACTCGCCGACCTCGGCGGCGGTGGGCGTGACGAGGCCGGTCAGCAGCCAGCGCTCCATCCTGGCCAGCACTTCGACGATCGTGTAGAAGAACGACGGCGGGCCGCCGAACGTGGTGGAGGCGTACTCGTAGTAGTCGGCCACGAACCGCTCGTCCGCCAGCAGCCAGCCCACCTTCAGTCCCGGCGCCGACCAGGTCTTCGACAGGCTGGAGACGCGGATGACGTTCGGCGCGGCCCGGAGGGCCGAGCAGGGCCGTGCCGGGCCGAGCCATTCGTGGCACTCGTCCAGCACGATCATGGTGGACGGGGAGGCGGCCCTGATCAGCCGGGCCAGGTCGGCCTCCTCGACGGCGGCGCCGGTCGGGTTGCCCACCGTCTGCAGCAGCACCATCGGGGTGTCCGGGGTCAGCGCGTCGATGAGCGGCTGCAGCGAGGTGCGCCCGTCCAGCGAGGGCAGCGGCACCAGCCGCACCTGCGACCGGCGGGCCACGGTCTCGACGAGCGGCGGGTAGTTGGGGATGGCGCACAGCGCGGGCGAGCCGGTTGGCGGGGCGTCGTGCAGGACGAAGTCGGCCAGCGAGCTGACCGCGAAGGTGCCGCCCAGGGTGATCGCCACGTTCCCGGCGCCGTAGGCGGGGGTCTCCATGCGGGCGTTCTCGTACTCGGCGACGGCCTCGCGCACCGGGAGGCGGCCACGGGAGTCGGAGTAGCCGTACCAGTCCATGTCGAGGGCGAAGCGGACGCAGTCCTTCAGCGTCTGCGGCAGACCCCACGCCTGCTCGTCGATGGAACCGCCGGACAGGATGTGGGTGGCCTGCGGGCGCAGCTCGCCGTAGAGGTCGTCGCGGAAGTACCAGTTGAACAGCTCCTTGACGAAGCGCACCGTGGCCCGGGAGCCGAGCACGTCAGCGGGCTCGACCGTGCGCAGCACGGTGGCCGAACGCCACCGCTCGGCCTGCCCCGCGCGCAGCGCCCGCGCGCCCAGCTCGCACTCCACCCGGCCGAGCCACAGGTCGCGCAGCTCCAGCGGGTCCTCCGGGTTGCGGGCGCGGGCGTAGACGTCGAGCATCCGGTCGTCGACGGCGGGCACGAAACCGTCGGCGAAGCCGTCGCGGCCGGCGAAGGAGGCAGGCGCTCCGGGGACCGCGGGAAGGCGGGCCGGACGTACGGACTCGAATAACCGCATGGCGTGTCCTTGAGGCTCGGCGATCACATGATGCGCAGCCGCTTGAGATGGCGCGGGGCAGCGGAGGCCGCGGCCGCCGGCGGGCTCGCGGTACGCCCGTGGAAGAAGAAGGTGTTGTCGATCACGACGATCATGCCCCTGGCCCAGTGGACGCCCGTGGCGGATGTGCCGTACATGGCGGCCAGCAGGCTGAGCACGGCCCGGTTGACGTCGTCCGCGTCCTGCCCCAGATGGGTCCACTGCAGGGTCTGGGAGAGGAAGTCGCGGAAGGAGAAGACCGGCCGGCCGTCCACCGTGCGCAGGAGGTGCGGGCCTTCGGCGCTGTGGCGGTACCGGGTCACGCGCAGCGTCGCCGCCGCCTGCGGCCCGATCCTGCTCTCCACGGCGGCCATGGGCACCAGCACCGTCTGCGAGGCCGTCGGGTCGTGCCCGGGGGCGACGCACATCAGGACGATGTAGCGCGGTTGTTCGGCAGCCTTCCTGCCGCTGCTCTCCGTGTGCAGCGACAGGGAGTTCGTCGCGAAAGGCTGCAGGGACACGTCGGCGGTGGTCGCGTGCTCGCGGCGGAGGTTGAGGATGACCTCCTCCTCGACGTACGGCAGGACGGCCGGGTCCTTCTCCGGCATCGCCTCGCCGAGCAGCGCGCCGAAGGCCAGGAACCGCCGGGCGGGCAGCGGCTCGTCCAGTTGCACGACGGCGCAGCCGGTCGAGGCCAGGCATTTCAACGCGTCGCGCACCGGGCCGTCGAGAAACGCGGCGGCCGTCGCGTGGATTATCGGTGTGGCGGGCGGCGGAAGAATGCCGCCGCCGTCGAGCAGCTTTTCTCTGGAGGTCACATGCTGGTCGGTTGAATTCTCTGTGAATGCACCATGATGCATAACTCACACTCCCCGTGAACCCGAGTGCATGCTATCCGGAGCGCCAGCCCCTAACTTCTTGTGGCGTGCGCTCTCGCCCGGAGTTCTGGCACGACGCGAGTCGCGAAAAGCTCGATCGTCTGCCAGTCGAGCGGCGGGCGGCAGCCGAGCAGGAAATCCCGTACGCCCACCTCCGCATAGGCCAGCAGGTCGGTGACGCATTGTTCGGGGGTGCCGAAAGTCAGATATTCGGCGAGGTCGGGGGAGCCGGGCGGGAGCAGGGCGAGCCGCTCCGCGCGGCGCCGCCCGGCCTCCTCGGGGGTCGGCGCGAGCACCGCCCTGAACGTGATCGACTGGCGGATCTCCGCGGGCCGGCGGCCCTCCTCGGCGCAGTAGCCGGCCAGCAGGCCGACCTTGCGGCGGTAGCCGTCCAGGTCGCCGGCCAGGGTGTTCCAGACGTCGGCGTGCCTGGCCACGACGCGCAGCGTGCGCCGCTCGCCGCCGCCGCCGATCACCAGCGGCAGCCGCCGCTGCAGCGGGCGCGGGCGCAGGTAGGCGTCGGTCAGCCGGTAGTGCTCGCCGTGGAAGGTGACCCGCTCGCCGTCCCACAGCCTGCGCAGGATCCCGCAGTACTCCTCCAGCATGGTCAGGCGGGTGCCGGAGTCGGGGAAGGGCAGGCCGAACTGCTCGTAGCCGAGGTCGGGGCCGCCCGCCCCGACGCCGAACTCCAGCCGGCCCGACGAGATGTGGTCGATGGTGGCGGCTGCGGCGGCGGCCACCGCCGGGTGCCGCCAGGTGACCGCGGACACCAGCAGCGCGCAGCGCACCCTGCTCGTCCTGGCCGCGAGCGCGGCCAGCAGCGCGGGGCCGTCGAAGCAGGGGCCGTCGGGCCCGCCGAGCGGCGGCCGGTAGTGGTCGAACAGCGAAACCCAGTCGAAGCCCAGTTCCTCCGCGCGCTGCCAGAGGCCCAGACACTCCTCGAAGGTGCTGTACTGCTGGCCGGAGTGAACGCCGAATCGGAGCATGACTCCCCATTGATCTCGTTCGGGCGGGGGTGGTCCAATGTGTCACACACCAGGTCCGGCAGGCCATGACCGGAGGTCCACGTGCGAATCGTGCGCACGCCAGTCGGCAGGACGAACGGCGCGGACGTGCACGCGTACACGCTGGACGCGGGGAACGGCTTCGCCGCCACCGTGTGGACCTACGGCGCCACGCTGGTCGAGGTCCTCGTCCCGGACCGCGCGGGCCGGGTCGGCAACGTCGTGGTCCGGCTGCCCGACCTGGGCTCCTACACGGACCGCCGCCGCCCCGCCTACGTCGGCGCCACGGTCGGGCGCTACTGCCGCTGCGTCTCCGGCGGCCGGTTCACCCTCGACGGCGTCGAGCACGAGCTGGACCGCAACGAGGGCGGGCACCACTTCCACGGCGGCACGCTGGGCTTCGACGGCCACGTCTGGGAGGCCGACGCGGAGACGCGCGGCGACCGGCTCGTCCTGCGCCTGACGCTGGAGAGCCCCGACGGCGACCAGGGCTACCCCGGCGACCTCACGGCCGAGGCGCGCTACGAGCTGAGCCCCGACGGGCGGCTGGCCTTGACGTTCGGCGCGGTCACCACGGCGCCCACCATCGTCGGCTTGACCAACCACGCCTTCTGGAACCTGTCCGGCGGCTCGGAGCCGATCGACGGCCACCGGCTGGCGCTCAACTCCCGCCGCACCGTCGCCTTCGACGACGACCTCGTCCCGCTGCCCGGCCCGCCGCGCGACCTGACCGGCACCGCGCTCGACCACACCGAGCCCAGAAGCCTGGCCGGGGCCAGGCTCGACAACTTCTTCGTGCTCGACGACCCCGCCTGGGCGGCCGAGCTGTCCCACGAGGCCAGCGGCAGGACCATGTGGGTGACCACCGACCAGCCCGGCCTCGGCGTCTACTCGGCCGACCACTTCCACCGGCCCAGGGCCGGGCTCTGCCTGGAGGCGGGCGCCTGGCCCGACGCGCCCAACAGGCCCGACTTCCCCTCGGTGCGTCTCGACCCTGGGCAGCGGTACGTGCACCGCACCGTGCACGAGTTCCCCATCGCCAGAGGGCATTCAGACAGAGCACGATAGCGGTTGTCGGCGGCCGGGCGGGCCGACTAGCGTCCGGCTCATGTTACTAACGGGGAATACTCCCATCGAACTGGGAGGAAACCAGGTACGATTCGATCCCGACACGCACATTCGCAATGTCTACAACCGCCCCCAGAGCTTTCTCTACGATTCCGACGGCGTCGTACTGAAAGGAATTCGTGGCACGGCCGGCGCGGCCGAGCTGATCGAGCGGGGCGTGGAAGTCGGAGCCGATCGCATCACCATGGAAAGCGGCGCCGAATTCGAGCTGCACACGCATCCGGGCGCGCACATCCTGTACGTGCTCAGTTCACGCGGCTATATCCACGTGGACGGCGTCGACTACGAGATGGTCGCCGGTGACACGGTTTACGTGCCGGCCGACTACGCGCACGGGGTGAAGACCAACCACGCGGTACGCGAGCCGCTGGAGCTGCTCTCGTTCGGCGTGCCGCACCTGCCGATCGACTCCACGCAGCGGATGACGGTCGTGAAGCCGGCCATGGTGGCGGACCGGGCATGACCCGGCCGGGCGGCGCGGCCTGGGCGTGGGAGGACGGCCAGGACGCGGCCGAGCTGCACCGGCTCCTCGTCCTGTGCGACGCCTACCAGGCCGCGCGGTCGGGGACGGCCGCACCCGCCAGGCGGATCGAGACGACCGAGGCCCTGGTGTCGCGCGGCTCCGTGCACGTGCTCAGGCGCGACGGCAAGGCGGTCGCGTCGTTCACCCTCAGCGGGTCGCCCCCCTCGGGGCTGGACACGGCCGCCTTCCCCGCCGCCCGCGACCCCGTCTACCTGAGCAGGCTGGCGGTCCTGCCCGAGCTGCTGGCCGAAGGCTCCTTCGCGGGCGTGCGCTGCGTCAGGCAGGCGATCAGGCTGGCCACCGGCGCGGGGGCCGACGTGCTGCGCGCGGAGGCCAACCCCGACCTCGCCGACACCAGGACCATGCTGCTGGGCCTCGGCTTCGAGCAGCAGGGCCCGGTCCACGCCGATGAGCGCGGCAGGCGCTACGTCCACCTCCAGAAGTTCCTACGGCAGTGAGGAACGCTTCGATGAACACCTATGTGGCGCCGGACCTGGTGGCCGAGATCGCCGCCGGCGGCCGGCCCGTCGTGCTCTTCGGCGCGGGCGACATCGGCGTGCTCGCGCACGAGGCGCTGACCCGGCTCGGCGTGCCCGTCACCTGCTTCGCCGACGGCCGGCAGAGCAAGCAGGGGCAGACCTTGCGCGGCCTGGACATCAGGGCGCCGGAACGGCTGACCGAGCTTCCCGCCGACTCGCACATCTTCCTGTGCGGCAACTATCTGCACACCATGACCGCGCGGCTGCGCGCCATGGGGTTCACCGAGATCCACGACTGTGTCGCGCTGCTCGACGGGTTCGACTTCCGCGGCTCCGACACGGGCATGGACCTGGTGCTGATCGAACGCAAGATCGCGCTGCACAAGCAGGAGTGCCTGAAGGCCAGGCAGTCGGCCGACGACCCGCTCGTCCTGAAGTACCTCGACGTCGTGGTGACCGAGGCGTGCTCGATGAAGTGCCAGGACTGCTCCAACCTGATGCAGTACTACACCAAGCCCCGGCACAGCGACCTCGACCTCCTGGACAGCGCGGTGGACCGCATCGTCGAGGCCATCGACGGGATCTACGAGTTCCGGGTGCTGGGCGGCGAGCCGTTCGTCAACCCGCGCGTGCACCGGGTGATCAGCAAGCTGACCGGCTACGAGCAGGTGCAGAAGGTGGTGATCTACACCAACGCCACCATCGTCCCGCGCGGCGACAACCTCGACTGCCTGCGTCACGACAAGGTCGTCGTGGAGATCACCAACTACGGCGCGCACTCCAGGAAGCACGACGAGCTGGTCGCGACGCTCAAGGAGAACGGCGTCACCCACCTGTCGAAGATCCCCGTCTGGACCGACTCGGGGCGCATCAGGTTCGTCGAGCGCGGCGACGCCGAGCTGGACGATATGTTCCGCAACTGCTGCGTCAACGACGTGCTGACCCTGCTCAACGGCAAGCTCTACCGCTGCCCGTTCTCCGCCAACGGCACCAACCTGGGCGCCATCCCGGAGGACCCGGCCGACGTGGTGGACCTGACGTCCGGCAGGTCGGGGGCCGAGCTGCGGGCCGACCTCCGGCGCCTGTACGGCAGGACGACGCACCTGCGGGCGTGCGGCTACTGCAACGGCCGCGACTACCGCACGCCCAGGATCGAAGCCGCCATCCAGATCCGCAAACCGCTTCCCCTCGTATGAGCCCGCCGGCGGCGAGCGGCGTCAGGGTCGCGGTCTTCCCCATCGACGCCGTCGGTCACGTCAACCCGCTGCTGCCCATCGTGCAGGCCCTCGCCGCGCATCCGGCGGTCGCGCAGGTGCGCAGCTTCGGGGCGGGCTCGCTCGGGCGGGCCTTCACGGCGGCGGGCGCGGGCCACGTCGCCGTCGAGCCCGTGGCTTCGCCACCTCCGCCGGGGGTGTCGGAGCTGGCGTACAAGAGCTTCGTGCTGCCGCTCGCGGTCACCGAGCGGATGACGGCGCGCGTCGCGGAGTTCCGTCCAGACGTCGTGCTGTACGACGTGTTCTGCGTGCACGGGCTGGTCGCCGCGCGGGTCTTCGGCCTGCCGTCGGCGTCGCTGGTCACCTTCCCCGGGTACGGCGCGCTCGGCGAACAGTTCGTGCTCCAGCACACCGGCGACCGGCTCGCTTCGGCCAGCGCGCGCTACCGGGAGTTGTACGGCCTGGACCCGCTGGGCGAGGGGTTCCTGCCCGTGCTCTTCCCGTCGCCGGACCTGTCGATCGTGACGGCGATCGAGTCGCTGTCCAGGCAGCCCGACGCGGCGACGACGCCGAGGCTGCACGCCGCGCTGTCGCGCCACGACGGGACCTGCGCGTTCGTCGGCCCGTCGGTCGGCGAGATCAGAATCGGCTCCGGGCACTCCGGCGAGAGCTTCCCCTACGAGGTCCTGGACGCGGCGCGGCGGGCGGGCCGTTCGATCGTGCTGTTCTCCCTCGGCACCGTGCTGACCGGCTTCAGGCTCCACTCGCCGGTTGGCGGGGCGCCGAGCGGGCGCGCGTACCTGACGGCCCTGCTCCGCCACCTGGTCGGCGCGCTCGGCGACCGCGACGACGTGCTCGTCGTGGCCGCGACGGGCTCCGCGCTCGCCGCCGAGCCGGAGTGGCCGGACAACTTCGTCGTACGGCCCTTCCTCCCGCAACGCGAGATCCTGGACGGGTACGCCGACGCGTTCATCACCCACCACGGCATGAACTCCACCACCGAGAGCATCCTCGCGGGCGTCCCGATGATCTCCGTGCCCGGCGCGGGCGACCAGCTCCCGAACGCCGAGATCGCCATCGCGGGCGGGGCGGCGCTGGCGCTCTGGGACCTGCACGACGTGTACGCCACGCTGACCGCCGACCGGCTGGCCAGGGCCGTGCGGCAGGTGCTGGACGAGCCGTCGTACCGGCAGGCGTGCCTGACACTCAGGGACCGGATGACCGCGGCCGGCGGCGCGCCGCGCGCCGCCCAGCTCGTGGCGTCACTCGCGAGGAGCCGGTTGTGACGCGGCGAGCAGGCGGGCCAGCTCGGGCCGCCGGATCTTGCCCGTCGCGGTCCTGGGGATCGCGTCGAGGCGGACCACCCGGTTCGGCACCACACTCTGGGCGAAGGCGGCGAGCAGATGCGGACGCACGTTGACCGTCTCGGGCGCGTCCCCCGTGTGGACGACCGCGGCGACGATCTCCTCCCCGAGGAATCGGTGCGGGGTCGCCACGCACGCGGCGTCCCGCACGTACGGCACCGACCGCAGCACCTTCTCCATCTCCTCCAGCGACACCGACTCGCCGCCCACCTTGGCGATGTTCTTCAACCGCCCGGTGACGAAGAAGAAGGCCCGGCCCGAGTCGTCGCGCAGCTCGAAGCCGAGGTCCTGCGAGTGGAACCAGCCGCCCTCGAACGCCTCCCGCGTCGCCTCCGGGTTGCCCGCGTAGCCGTTCATGACGTTGTGGCCCCGCATGCAGATCTCGCCGACCTCGCCGGGGGCGGCCCGCCCGCCGTCCCTGGTCAGCACGGCCACCTCGTTGCCGTGCACCGCCACCCCGATCGACGGGACGTCCGCCCCGGTCACGAAGCGCGCGACGTCCTCCTCCGGCAGGCCGGGCGGCATCGTGGTGGAGAAGTTGGTGGTCTCGGTGAGCCCGTACCCCTGAAGGACGCGGGCGCCGAGCCGCTCGCGCACGGCGCGGGCGGTCGCGGTCGGCAGCGGCGCGGCGGCGGAGACGAAGTACTCGAACCCGGCGGGCAGCGAGGGGCGCCGCCACGTGGCCGTCAGCGTCTCCAGGATGCTCGGCACCACGCTGGCGATGCGCGGCCGGTACTCCTCGATGAGGCGCGGGTAGGCGAACGGGTCGAACCTGTCGGCCAGGATGACGTGCGCGCCCGCCATGAACGTGGCCATCAGCGAGAAGTGCACCCCGTTGACGTGGTGCACCGGCAGGCAGCCGAGCAGCCGGTCGCCCGCGGCCAGCCCGTGGTGGCGGCGCACCGCCTCGGCGTTGGACACCACGTTGCGATGCGACTGGGCCACCAGCTTCGAGGCAGCGGTGGAGCCCGACGTGCCGAAGTAGAACACGTCCCCGTCAGCGTTCGCCCTGGACTCCGCGAACGACCCGGCGTCGGGCAGCCCGTACGGCTCCGGAATCGGGATCGCGCCGGCGTAGGCGTCCTCGGGCACGGCGGCGGACCTCAGGACCGCCGTCACCCCGAGCGCCTCCGCCTGCTCGCGCAGCCGCGCCTCGGGATCGGCCGGGCTGAGGAACAGCACCCGATATCCCGCGCGCACCGCCGCGAAAATCGTCACCACCGAAGTCAGCTCGTTCCGCGGAATGAGACCGACCGTTTCGCGGGCGCCCAGCTCGCTTTTCAGCCAGTACGCGAGACGGCGGCTGCAGTCGTCCAGCCGCCGAAAGGAAAGCGTCATCCGCTCACCCGTCACGGCCGGTTCGCCGGTGACGTACGGGGCGTCGGGACGGGCCCGGAGATGCTCGTCGAAAAAGTCGGTGAAGCAGCCGCGCGCAGGCGGGGCGGAGGGGTAACGATGCACGTCGGCCACGGATCATCAGCCCTTGTCGGAAGTGATCGATCGACCGAGGATAACACTGTGGATGAGCTTCATGAAATAGTCACGAGTCTTATCGAGAAAACTCTGGGAATGGGCTTCGGAGAGCTCGGCCCGGACACCGAACTGAACGCCGCGGGGCTCACGTCGCTGCGCATGGTGGAATTGATGACGGAGCTGGAGGAACGCCTTTCCATCGAATTCCCGGACGAAATGATCGAGCCGGGAACGTTCCGCACCGCCCGGTCACTGACCGCCGCGCTGCGCCCCCTCGTCCCCTGACAGGGCTTCTGCCGAGGCCGGAATCCACGGTGTGCGGCATGATCACACACCCCTCGACGGGCGGTCTGCGCCTTGCACGCGCAGTTGCTCGCCGAGTGAGCAACGCCCGCCACCAGGTCGCACGCTCGCCAAGTCAGCGGCGCCCGCCGACGCACGGTAAAGGGAGATCGACGAGAGTGGCCCGTCACACCGGCGGGCCCGCGATGGCCCTAGCATTTCGCAGGTGACCAGCTACGACGATCATGACGCCTTCGAGTACGCGGACTTCTCGGCCCTGCCGCAGCGCCAGCAGCGCATCCTGGCCACGATCCGGGACTGGGTGGCGAAGTACGGCTACCCTCCGAGCACCCGCGAGCTGGGCCAAGCCGTCGGGCTGCGCTCGCCCTCGTCGGTGTCGAAGCACCTGAGGAGCCTGGAGGAGCAGGGCCTGCTGCGCCGGGGCACGACGGTGACCAGGTCGATCGACGTGCGCCCGTTCCTGCGGTCGGCGGAGCGGGAGCGGCCCGCCGACCTGGTGAGCGTGCCGGTGGTCGGCGACATCGCGGCGGGCAGCCCCATCCTGGCCGAGGAGCACCTGGACGAGGCGCTGACGCTGCCGCGCGACCTCACCGGGCGCGGCACCGTGTTCGGCCTGCGGGTCCGGGGCGACTCGATGATCGACGCCGCGATCTGCGACGGCGACATCGTGGTGGTCCGGCAGCAGCCCGAGGCGCACTCGGGTCAGATCGTCGCCGCGATGATCGACGGGGAGGCGACGGTCAAGGTGTACCGGCGGCGCGGCGGGCACGTCCACCTCGAACCCCGCAACCCCGCCTACGACGTCATCGACGGCGACGAGGCCGTGGTGCTGGGCATCGTGGTGTCAGTCCTGCGCAGCGTCTGAAGCGGGGTCTGTGTGGTCACGGGCGTGGCAGGGTGACGGAGGTGCCGCCCGGGAAGGTGACGGCGACCGCGTCGTCCGAGACCCGCACCGTGACGGCCTCGCGCAACGCGCCAGGGTGCACCTCGTCCCCGGACAACACCACCAGGGACACGTGCAGCCCGGGCGTGCCGGCGTGCAGGCAGGGGATCGCCGAGTGCGGCCCGAACGCGTTCGACTCGACCTCCCGCGCCACGCTCACCCCGTCCCACCCGTGCAGGCCGATCAGGGCGGAGGTGAGGCCGTCGGCGCGGCGGGCCAGCGCCCAGCCCTGGCCGGTGACGGTGGCGGGCGGATCGGCGTCGGCGAGGGCGTAGCCGCCTTCGCGTACCGCGCAGCCCTGCCCGTCCGTGATCTCGTGCATGCGCACCTCCCAGGGCCCGTACGCGGCGGAGGTCGTGGTGATCACGGCTCCCGTCCCGGTCTCGTACGAGGACGCGGCGGTCGCGCCGCCGCAGGACAGGGGCCGGATGGCGGTGCGGCGTGAGGGGACGCCGTCCGGTGCGAGGAGGGCGAGGTGGTTGTCGAGGGTACGCGGCCAGGCGTGCTCGGCCGCCTCCGGCCCGGTGCGGGTGGAGTAGGCGAGCTTGGCGTAGTGCGGGTCGTCGGGCGGCGCGCCGTGGTCGCTGCCGTGGTTCAGCAGCCGGACGATCCCGTCGTGACGGGTGCCGTGCAGCAGCAGCCCGGTGGCCGGGATGGCGGCGGTCACGTCGTGCTCGTCGAGGGGCAGCGGCTGCTCGCGTTCGGTCCACACGGGGTGGTCCGGCGGCAGCAGCAGCCCGAGGAAGGCTTTCGAGGCCCAGTACGGCGACGCCGGACCCGAGTAGGCCTGCGTCGAGGGCAGGAACCGCTCGTACCAGCCGAGGGAGAGCAGCCCGTCGGGGGAGGGCACGCCGCGTTCGGCGAAGTGGCGCACGACGGAGGAGGCGAGCTTGCGCGTCTGCCCGGGGCTGAGCGGGGTGGCGTCGGCGAGCGCGCCCAGCCAGACGGGCGCGACGGCGGCGAAGCGGTAGGTGAGCGAGCGGCCCTGGTGGATCGGCGCGCCGTCGGAGCCGAAGAAATGCTGATATGTCTGGAGGAACTCCCGCAGTCGCCCGGCGTAGACCCCGGCCCGCTCGGCGTCCCCCGACATGCGGGTCCACAGCACCGGGTACAGGTGCAGCGCCCAGCCGCAGTAGTAGTCGAAGTTCCTGGAGCCGCCGTCGGTGTACCAGCCGTCGCCGACGTACCAGTCCTCGATCCGCTCCAGGCCGCGGTCGATCTCCCGCTGCTCGTACGGCCCGCCGACGGACTTGAGGAACTCCTCCGTCACCGTCTGGAACAACATCCAGTTGTTGTCCCAGGTCCGCTTGCCGACGAACCCGCCCAGCCAGTCGACCACCCGCTCGCGCACGCCGTCGTCGAGCCGGTCCCACAGCCACGGCCGGGTCTCGTGCAGGCCGATCGCGATCGACGCGGCCTCCACCATCTGCTGCGAGCAGTCGGTCAGCACCGGCCAGGACTCGCCGCTCGACGGGTCGGTGCCCGCGGCGAGCCCTCTGGCGTACCGTTCGACGAGGTGCGGCATGTCCCCGCCCGCGCCCGCGATGCGGAACGCCGCGGCCAGGAACGTCCGCGCGAACCCCTCCAGACCGTCCAGCACCACCCCCGACCAGCTCGCCCGCCCCGGCAGCCGGTACTGCGCCCGCCCGGGGGAGGCGTACGGCGTGACGGACTCCAGCAGGTGGTCGGCCAGGGACTCCCAGTGGGCGCGGGTCCAGCCGGTGCGCGGGGAGAGCACCCGGTCGGACGGCGGGAGCGGAAGGTAGGGAGGGATCATGTTCAGCCTTTCCGGCCCGTGGCCAGTACGGCGGTGTGCGTGCGGCCGGCCGAGCCGGTCAGGGCCACCGTGACCTGGGGGCGGTCGCCCGTCGTCACGGAGACCGTATCGTCGGCCTCGATCAGGTGGTGCGCGGGGTGGGGGAGAGTGATCGTGGCGGTGGTGGTGGTGCGGCTCGGATCGGACACCGCGACTGTGATCCGCCCGGCCGCCCGCCGGATCAGCACCGCGCAAGGAGCCGACGCCGCAACCCCGCCTGCTTCTCCGGGCGTCCAGAAGATCGCCGCGACCAGCTCGCCGCCGCCCACCGAGCGCCCTCGTGCCCGTACGGCCTGCGCGTCGCCCGTGTTGGCGAGGATCTCGACCCCGTCGAAGCCCTCGGTCCGCTCCCGGGTGGCGAGGGGCAGCACGAGGTAGGCGTAGGCGGCGTCGGACGGATCGGGGCCGTGGTCGAACCAGAGGGTGGTGTAGTCGCGGGTCACCGGATCGGCGGTCCCCTTGGTGCTCGGCCCGTCGTTGATCTCCAGCCAGGTGCCGGTACGCCGCTCCCTGAGCGTGCGCGGCACGGACCCCGAGGGGAAGACGTACCCGGCGACGCCGTCGAGGTGGGCCCAGCCGTCGCCGACGGTCAGGGCGGCGGCGGTGGCGCGGTTCTCGACGACGGTCTCGATGGGGCGGCCGTCCGAGCTGGTGATGCCCGCGCCCAGGCAGACGACCGCGTCGTCCAGGCACACCCACGCCTTCCTGGCGGTCAGCGTGGTGCCCGGCGCCGCCAGGTCGAGCCCCGCCACGCCGTACCCGTCGGCGGCGACGCCGCCCGCCCAGGCGTTGGCCGGCCGGAACGTGCCCGTGCCGCCGGACGAGACGGCGGGGTCGCGGCGGCGGGTGTCCACGGTGGTGCCGGCCAGCCGGTGGGAGTCGACCGTCGGCCAATAGCCGTCGCTGTAGTGGCCGAGGTCGAGGTGCAGGTAGGTGGCGCCGTCGCCCTGGTACCAGGCGCGGTAGTTCTCGCCGTTGCCGCACTCGTACATCGCGATCCGCCGCGACGACAGGCTGATCGCGAACGACCAGGACGGGCGGCGGTGCACGACCCTGTCCATGGCGGCGAACACGCGGTGGCCGCGCGGGCGCGGCGCCGCAGCCACCGTGCCGTCGGACAGCAGCGCGGCGGCCCTGGCGGTGGCGGCGACGTCCGCGGCGTCGAGGAAGCGGCCCCGCCGGATCCACCCCTTGGCGAGCTGCCTGAACCGGGTGGAGTAGGGCTCGCCCGCGCCAGAGGCCAGGTGCAGGATCGCGTCCACGGCGTCGCGCCCGGCGTCGTGGTCGCGGTTGAACTGCCGGGACACGGCCCGGCCGCGCACGCTGTCCATCATCAGGCCGTCGTGGATCCACGGGGCGTAGGCGTTCTCGACCGCGTCCAGCACGACGCGTACGGCCGGATCGGTGACCTGCCACGCGCTGCCGCCGAGCAGCCCCAGGACGGTGGCGACCGACTGGAGCAGCACCACCCCGTACGACCCGGTGTAGGCGACCACGTCGTGCTGGACGAACGACCCGTCGGCGTAGAACCCGTCGCCCGAGGTGACGTGGCCGAACAGGGTGTGCCGGCCCGCGTCGCGCGTGTCGGACAGGCCGTCGCGGGCCAGCGCGAGCCTGCCGGAGTCGGCGCCGACGATGCCGCGCAGGGCCACGATGAGCGCCTTGTCGGCCCGGTTGGCGCCGGTCTCCGCGAAGTCGGTGAGGTTGGTCCTGCGGTCGGGGTTCGGGCAGAAGCGGTCCACGGCGCGGATCCAGGCCGACCGCTGCTCGGCGGTGGTCGCGTCGTACATGACGACGGCCGTGTCCATCAGGGCGCGCGGGGCGCCGATCTCCCAGTGCCACCAGTTGCCGGTCTCGCGCCTGCTCTCGTTGTAGGCGCGCTCGTGGAGGAAGTCGAGGCCGCCGAGGATGTCCTGGGCGGCGGACGCGTTCCCGTGCGTGGTGGTGCCGGGGCTGGCCCAGGCGACGGCGAGGGTGCGCAGCCGCTGGTAGCTGCCCGCGATGTCGCCTGACACGCCGGTGAGGGGCAGGTCGGGCCACAGGTGGGTGCGGCCGGCGGACAGGTTCATGGCCGTCCGGTACGCCTGCGCGGCGGCGTCCAGGCGGGACAGGGGAGCGGCGAAGACGGGGTCGGCCGGGTCGATGGGGCCGCCCGTGATCAGGGCGGCGGCCTTGGCGCGCAGCTCGGCGAAGGGGTCGGGGGCCTGAAGCGGCACGCCGAGGAGCGGCGCAGCGGCCAGGCCACCGATGAACGCCCGGCGGCTGGTCACGGCTCGACCAGGCGGGTCAGGTCCGTGCCGGGCTGCGGCAGCCCGAGCGCCGCCACCTGCGCGAGGTACTCGTCCGTGATCGGCGCGCCCCACCGCCGCCAGAAGGCGGTCAGGTCGGCGCGGGCGATCCTGGAGGTGTAGAGCGCGAGATAGCCCCAGCGCTTGGCCGACTCGGTGTAGTCGGAGGCGGGCCGCTCGGCGCGCACCAGGCGGTGCAGCCGGGGGTGGAAGTCCTCGCCGAAGGCCAGTTCGAGCTGACGGAACGGGACGAGCTTCTCGTAGGCGCCCAGCTTGAGGTAGTCGGCGGCGGGGAGCTTGGCCAGGGCGGAGGCGAACGCGCCGTTCGTGACGAGGTTGGACGGCTGGCCGAGGGTGCGCTGGGCGGCCAGGGAGTAGATGTTGACGGTGACCTCGGTGAGGTCGTTCGGCTTGTAGGCCATCTGCTGGTGCTGGTGGCCGAGCTCGTGGTAGACGCCCCAGCCCCTGGTGCGCAGGCCCTCCACGGTGATGAGGCGGTCGAGGTAGGTGCGCGGGTAGGCGGTCCAGCCGTGCGTGGCGTACGCTCCGGCGCCCGCGGGCATCCTGGGGGCCTCGACGAGGTGGAAGGGCAGCGGGGAACGTTCCGAGCGGGAGAGCCCGGAGATCGCGGCGTGCGAGGCGATGATGGTTTCGAGGAGCCGGAGCAGGGCGGCGTGGTCCTGGTCGCGCCAGGCGAGCGCGCCGTCGCGGGTGACCGTCACGATGGCGCGCCCGGACACCAGCTCGACCTGGGGCGCGCCGGTGAGCGTGTCGAGCTGCCGCTGGAAGTCGTCCGCGCCGGTCTCGCCCAGCCGGAACGTGGGGACGCGCACCCCGCCGGAGCGGAACCTGACCCTGGCGCGCTGCCCGTCACCGATGAGCGACAGGTAGACCAGGCCTCCGCCGGGGTCCGTGACGGTGTTGGGCCCGGCGGCCAGCGGGTAGGCGCGCGGGTTCTTGTACGCGACGTCGGCGTGGGTGTCGGGCGCCCCGACGTGCAGGGTGGGCAGGAGCCCGTCGGGCGCGGCCACCTCGACGGTCAGCGGGGCGCCGGCGGGCAGGTGCACGCCGGTGGGGTGGAAGTCGGTGGTCCTGAGCGCCTGCTGGAGCCGGAGGCGCTCGTCCTCCGCGCCCGGCCTGGCCCTGAGAGCGAACGTGCGGGAGACACCAGAGGCGAGGGCGGGCCTGGCGAGTAAGAGGGCCGCGCCCGCGCCGCCCGCGACAAGGAGGGATCTGCGACTGAGGGGGGTCATGGGAGGGAGTTTGTAAGCGCTTTCTACGACGGTCAAGGGCTTACCGGATCTTTCTACGGCTTTCTGTCCCGCTTCTACCGGCGGATTCGCACCGGAAGGGGGTAAGCGCTTGCTACCGCAGGGGCGCGACCGACGCCCGGACCACGATGTTCGTGCCCACCACGGCCGTCGTCTGCACGGGCGACAGGTAGTCGTTGTCCTCCGCGACGTCCAGCCCGACGCGCACCGCCTGGCGCCCCATCTCCTCCAGCGGGATGCGCACCGTGGTGAGCTGCGGCCGGAGCTCCTGCGCGATGGGCACGTCGTCGTACCCCACCACCGACATCTGCTCGGGCACGGACACCCCGGCCAGCTCCAGCGCCTGCATCGCGCCCGCCGCGACGGTGTCGTTGGCGCAGAACACGGCGGTGAAGTCGAGCGGATCGGCCAGCAGCGCCCGCATGCGGTCGTAGCCGAACCTGCGGTTGAGCTGGCCGGTGTGGATGAGGGCCTTGTCCTGGGGCAGGCCGCGGAAGCGCAGCGCGCGCCGGTGCCCGGCGAGCCGGGCGACGGTGGTCGACAGGTGCGGCGGCCCGCCCAGGAAGACGATCCGCCGGTGCCCCTGGGTGATGAGGTAGTCGGTGATGGCGAAGGCGCCGCCCTCGTTGTCGTACTCGACGGTCCTGGTCGGCACGTCCTCGCCGAGGGAGGGGCGCCCGCACAGCACGAGCGTGGAGCCGCTGGCGTGCAGCGCGCGCGCCCTGCGCGCGACCTGCGCGGCGTAGGAGCGGTCCTCGTAGGCGCCGCCGACCAGGATCACCGCGTCGGCGCGCTGCTCGTGCAGCAGGTCGATCAGCGCCAGCTCCTGCTCGTGGCTGCCGTGCGTGCAGGAGACCATGCACAGCCTGCCGTGCTTGGTGGCCTCGCGCTCGACCCCCCGGGCGATGTAGGCGTAGAAGGGGTCGATCAGGTCGCTGATGATGATGCCGACGGTCCTGTTGGTGGCTCCCGCCAGGGCTCTGGCGTGCGCGTTGGCGACGTACCCGAGGTCGGCGATGGCCTGCTCGACCCGCTCCCTGGTCGCGGCCGAGACGGGGTAGTTGCCGTTGATCACCCGGGAGACGGTGGCGCTGGAGACCCCGGCGCGCGCCGCCACATCGGCCATGGTCGCCAGGCTCTGCTCGGTCACGTCCCCTCCTTTCCGTGGCTGACGATCATGCCATCCGGTCGAGCTCGGCACGACGGATCTCGTGGAGCAGCGGCTCGCCGGCGGTGTACCGGGCGATCTCCGCGAGCGTCGACTCGGCCAGCCGCGTCAGCTCGTTGCCCTGGGCACCGGCGAGGTGCGGGGTGACGAACGCGTTGGGCAGGTCGAACAGCGGATGACCGGCCGGCAGCGGCTCCGGGTCGCTGACATCAAGTATCGCGTCCAGCCGGCCGCTGCGTACCTCCTTGACCAGTGCCTCGGTGTCGATCAGCCCGCCGCGCGCGGTGTTGACGACCACCGCGCCGTCCCTGAGCAGCGACAGCCTCCTGGCGTCCAGCATCCGGTACGTCTCGCGCGTCTCCGGCGCGTGCAGACTGACCACGTGCGACCGTTCGGCCAGCGTGTCGAGGTCCACGGCGGCGCCGCCGAGCGCGGCGATCTCCTCTGCCCCGGCGTACGGGTCGTACACCAGCACCTCGGCGTCGAGCCCGCGCAGCAGCTCCATGACCCTGCGCCCGATCCGGGACAGCCCGATCAGCCCGACCGTGATGCCCCGCGTGCCGAGCCAGGGCAGGCCGCTGAAGTCGCGCCGGTCCCCCGACTCGCGGTAGCGGTGGGCGAGGGTGAAGGCGCGCTTGGCGCCGAAGACGATGGCGGCGTAGGCGAACTCGGCGACGGGCACCGCGTTGGCGTCGGCGGCGCTGGTCACCCGCACGCCGCGGTCGAGCACCTCGGGGTCGAGGAAGGTCTTCACGGTGCCGGCGGCGTGCGCGATGAGGCGCAGGCCGGGCGCCCGGTCGAGCAGGTCGGCGCCGATCCTCGGGCAGCCCCAGCCGGTGACGAGGACCTCCGCGCCGGCCATCGCGCGCAGCGCGCCGGCCGAGCTGGTCTCGTGCAGCACCTGGTCGTGCACCTCGGCCAGGTCGGCGAGCCTGCGCAGCGTCGCGTGCCCGAACACCTCCTCTCGGACTCCTGGCGCCATCGCGAGGACGGCACGGGGTCTGAGCCGGGCTTGCGGAGGTTTCACCGGCAGCCTCTCTGATAGTAAGCGCGTTCTATGCATCGAGGTGGCACGTTAGGACTTCACCTGCGGAAAGGTCAAGCAGATAGGGGAGAAATCGGACTAATTTCCGGTGTAGGTCTTGACGAGAGCGAAAGCGCTTACTAATTTCCTCGCCAACCGGAAGGACCCAGCGCATGACCGCTACCCTCGACGCTCCCCCGACCGCGTCCGCCTCCGAGCGGCGACAGGCGCCACGCAAGCCGCCGCTGTGGCGCCGCGTCTGGCGCGACCGGGTGATGCTCCTGCTGGCGCTGCCCGGGCTGCTCTATTTCCTGGTCTTCCACTACGGGCCGCTGTTCGGCTACGTGGTCGCGTTCAAGGACTATCAGCCCTACATCGGGTTCGTGGACAGCCCCTGGGTGGGGCTGCAGAACTTCGCCAGTGTCTTCGGCGACCCGGGCGTCTGGAACGCCCTGGGCAACACGCTCAAGATCACCCTGACCCAGCTCGTGCTGTTCTTCCCCGCGCCGATCGCGCTCGCGCTGCTGCTCAACAGCGTGCTCAACGACAAGGTGCGCAGGTTCGTGCAGAGCGTGGTCTACCTCCCGCACTTCATCGGCTGGGTGATCATCGTCTCGGTGTTCCAGCAGATACTCGGCGGCGTGGGCGCGCTGCCCACGTTCCTGGAGAGCGTCGGGCTGCCGCGCTACGACATGATGACCGACCCGGATGTCTTCCCGCTGCTGGTGACGTTGCAGGTCATCTGGAAGGACGCGGGCTGGGCCACGATCATCTTCCTGGCCGCGCTGCTCTCCATCGACCAGGGCCTGTACGAGGCGGCGGCCATGGACGGGGCGGGCCGGTGGCGCCGTCTCTGGCACGTCACGCTGCCCGGCATCACGCCGATCATCATCCTGTTGCTCATCCTCAACCTCGGCAGCATCCTGTCGGTCGGCTTCGAGCAGATCCTGCTCCAGCGCGACAACGTCGGCCCCGACGCGGGGGAGGTGCTCGACACCTTCGTCTACTTCAACGGCGTCAAGGACGGCCAGTGGGGCGCAGCCGCCGCGGTCGGCCTGGTCAAGACCATCGTCGGCACCGCGCTGGTGCTCGGCGCGAACAAGGTGGCCCATCTGCTCGGCCACGAGGGGGTGTACCGCGGTGCCGACAAGTAGCCGCTCCGACCTGCGGCCCGCCTGGATGGAGCGGCCCTCGACGCCCGGCCTGATCGTCAAGGGGGTGATCCTCACCGCCGTCGTGCTGCTGGTCGCCTACCCGTTCGTCGGCGTGATCGGCACCAGCCTCTCGACGGAGAGCGACATCGCCAGGAGCGGCGGGTTCGTCCTGTTCCCCACCTCACCCAGCCTGTCGGCCTACTCGACCATCTTCAACGGCGGCACCGTCACGCGGGCGCTGCTCGTCAGCGTGCTGGTGACGGTGATCGGCACCTGCGCCAGCATGCTGGCGACGATCGGCATGGCGTACGGGCTGAGCCGCCGCGAGGTGACAGGCTCCCGCTGGATCCTCCTGGTGGCCCTGCTCACCATGCTCTTCAACCCCGGCCTGATCGCCAACTTCCTGCTGGTCAAGCAGGTCGGGCTGATCGACTCCTTCGGCGCGCTGATCCTGCCCAGCCTGGTCAGCGCGTTCAACCTGGTCGTGCTCCGCTCGTTCTTCATGGGCCTGCCGCGCGAGCTGCTGGAGAGCGCGCGCATCGACGGAGCCGGCGACTTCGGCATCCTCGTCAGGATCGTGCTGCCGCTGTCGAAGGCGGTGCTCGCGGTCATCTCGCTCTTCTACGCCGTCGGCTACTGGAACGCCTTCTTCAACGCCCTGCTCTACCTCAACGACTCGGACAAGTTCCCGCTCCCGCTCATCCTGCGCACCTTCGTCCTGCAAGGCAGGACGCTGGAGACCCTGGCCGCCGCCGAGGCGCCCGCACCGGTGCAGGCGATCCAGATGGCCGTGCTCGTGGTGGCGATCGTGCCGATCCTGCTCGTCTACCCCTTCCTCCAGCGCTACTTCACCAAGGGTGTGCTCACCGGCGCCATCAAGGGCTGAACCCCCCGACCTCCAAGGAAAGCTCCCCATGAGAGAACTCGTGTCCCGCCGCGGCTTCCTGCGCCTCGGCGCCGCCGCGGCCGCCTCCACCGTGCTGGCGGCCTGCGGCGACGGCTCGCCCGCCCCCGCCGCCAAGGCCCAGGGCCTGACGATCAAGCTGCCCACGTACACGCCGCTGACCAGCGCACTCACCCCCGACCTGCCCGGCGACGCCACCGGCGTGCCCGAGGGGTACTTCACCTACCCCAAGGAGCTGTTCAAGGCCGTGGCCAAGCCGCCCATGTCGGGCGGCAAGGTGTCGATCGCGGTGCAGACGTTCTCGCCGCCCCCGCCCGGCCGCGCGGACAACCCCGCCTGGCAGGAGGTCGAGAAGCGCCTCGGCGGCACCGCCGACATGCAGCCGGTCACCTCCGACGACTGGCCGACCAAGTTCAACACCATGGTCGCCGGCGGCACCCTGCCCGACCTGTTCACCTACGTCTCCACGCAGGGCGTCAACAACCTGCCCGCGTTCGTCGCCAGCCAGTGCACCGACCTGACGGCGCTGCTCGGCGGCGACGCGGCCAAGGAGTACCCGAACCTGGCGGCGATCCCGCAGGTGTTCTGGAAGCAGGGCATCGTCGGCGGCAAGCTCTACGGCATCCCCGTTCCCCGCAACCTGGTCGGCGGCCTCGGCTTCTACCGGGCCGACATGTTCGCCGAGGCGGGCGTCACCGACGCGGCGCAGATCACCGACCTGGACCGGCTGTTCGAGCTGCTCAAGGAGGTCACCAGGCCCAAGGACAACCAATACGGCGTGGTGACCCAGACCGGCGGCGTCTACGGGCTGTCGATCTTCGCCCAGCTCTTCGGCACGCCCAACGCCTGGCGGCTGGAGAACGGCAAGCTCGTCCACCAGATCGAGACCGAGGAGTACAGGGCCGCCGTCGAGTTCGTGCGCAAGCTGCGCGAGGCGGGCATCATCTATCCCGGCTCCGAAGGCTTCGACGGGCTCAAGCGCAAGAACGAGTTCAACGCGGGCCGCGCGGCGCTCGTCTACGACGGGCTGCCCGCCTACCTCGGCCCCACCGGCTACCTGCAGACCTCCAGGAAGATCGACCCGAAGGCCGACCCCAGGCCGATGATCCCCATCGGCCAGGCCGCCAAGGCGCACCTCAACAACATCGTCGTCTCGATCACCATGATGAGGAAGAGCGACGAGACCCGCGCCAAGGAGCTGCTGCGGGTGGCCGACTTCTTCGCCTCGCCGTTCGGCAGCGAGGAGTACACCCTGCTCAACTACGGCGTCGAGGGCACCGACCACACGCGCGACGACAAGGGCAACCCCGTGCTGACCGAGCAGGGCAGCAGGGACACCACGGTGCCGTGGAAGATGGTCGCCGCGCCCACCCAGCCGCTGTTCGACTCCTCCTCGGCGGACGCCGTGAAGACCATGCACGAGGCGATCAGCAAGATGATCGCCGTCGGCGTCGAAGATCCGACCGTGGGGTCGTACTCGCCGGCCAACGAGAACAGCTACGAGTCGCTCTACACCATGCGCACCGACCGCGTGACCTCCATCGTGGCGGGCCGCGCCCCCGTCAGGGACCTCGACCAGCTCGTCAAGGACTGGCGGGCCAAGGGCGGCGACAAGGCGCGCGCCGAGTTCGAGCAGGCACTCGCCCAGTCGCCGAAGGTGGGCTGACCGTTGCGCAGTAAGCTCGCCGCCCTGGCCGCCGCCGCGCTGCTCAGCACGGCCGCCGCCGCCCCCGCTGAGCCCGCGCCCGGCGCCCCCGGCTTGGGCGACCCGCTGTTCCCGACCCTCGGCAACGGCGGTTACGACGTCCGCCACTACGACGTCTCCTTCGACTTCACCCCGGTCACCTACGACTTCTCCGGCACGGTCGCGTTCACCGCGAAGGCCACCCAGGCGCTGTCGTCCTTCAACCTGGACACCGACGGGCACGTCATCGAGTCGGTCACCGTCAACGGCGAGCCCGCCGCCTGGTCGCTGTCCCCCGGCCAGAGCGGGCAGGAGCTGACCGTCACCCCGGCCGCGCCGCTGCGCGAGCACGTGCCGTTCGAGGCGGAGGTGCGCTTCCACGGCAACGGCAAGGCGCCGCGCGCCGGCCTGACCGGCTGGCGCTTCGGCCCCGACGGCGGTTTCGCCGCCGCCGCGCAGTCCAGCCGCGCCGACACGTTCTTCCCCGTCAACGACCACCCCTCCGACAAGGCCACCTGGACCTTCCGCGTCACCGCGCCGGAGGGGTACGTCGCCACCGCCAACGGCGAACTGGCGAGCAGGCGGGGGAACGTGTGGCGGTTCGAGGAGCGCGAGCCGATGGCGTCGGAGCTGATCGGCCTGGCCGTGGTGAAGGGCGCCTACCTCTACGGCGAGGGCCCGCACGGCCTGCCGTTACGTCACGTCGTCCCGCAGGGCCAGGAGGAGCGCTACGGCCCGATCGCCGCCGAGACCGGCGCGCAGATCGCCTGGGCGGAGGCGAGGTTCGGCCGCTTCCCGTTCTCCACCTACGGCATCCACATCTACCCCGGATACAGTGACGCGCTGGAGAACCAGACGCTGTCGCTGTTCGGCACCGGCTGGTTCAACGGGGCCACCTACTCCAACACGATGGTGCACGAGCTGGTCCACCAGTGGTTCGGCGACTCCGTCACGCCCGCCACCTGGCAGGACGCCTGGCTGAACGAGGGACCGGCCGTCTACTACGCCGCCCTGTGGGCCGAGGAGCACGGCGGCCAGCCGATGCTGGAGCGGATGCGCACCGTGTACGGCAAGCTCGACGCGGTCCGCGCCAAGGACGGCCCGCCCGGCAAGCCCAAGGCGCTGGGCGGCTACAACATCTACGACGGCGGCGCCCTCGTCCTGTACGCGCTGCGCACCGAGGTCGGCGACGCCGCCTTCGACCGGATCATGCGCAGGTGGGTGCAGCGGCACAAGGACGGCAACGCCTCCACCGAGGACTTCATCGCCCACGCCGCCGCCACCACGCACCGGCCCGACCTGGACCCCTTCCTCCGCGCCTGGCTCTACGGCGCCCAGAACCCGCCGCTGGAGGGCATGTGAACAGCGCGATCGCCTTGGTCCTGCTGCTGTCCATGACCCCGGCGGCGGCACCAGGACCCAAGGTCTACTACGCCGCTCCCGACGGCCGCTCCGCCGCCTGCAGCCGCCCGAACCCGTGCTCGCTGGAGGCCGCCAGGGACAAGATCCGCCAGGCCGTCGCCGATGGGATGGACCGCGACGTCGAGGTCCGGCTCGCCGGCGGCCGATACGCGCTGACGGAACCGCTGGTCCTTGACGAGCGGGACTCCGGGCCCGGAAGCACGGACGGCCCGGACGGCCCGGACGGCGAGGACGGCGCGGGCGGCGCGGGCGGCGCGGGCAGCCACACGGTGACCTGGGCCGCCGCGCCCGGGGCCAGGCCGGTCCTGACCGGCGGCGTGCCCATCACCGGCTGGCAGCGCCAGGGCCGCTTCCAGGTGGCTCCCGTGCCCGAGGGCGTGGAACCGCGCCAGCTCTTCATCGGCGGCACCCGGGCCACCCGCGCCCGCGGCGCCTCCTGCCCGGCCTCCGTCTGCGACGCGACCACGACAGGGATGACCGGCGCGATCGCGAGCGGCGTGGCGGGCTGGCAGGACGCGCCGGAGGCCGAGGCGGTCATCAAGGTCAGGTGGCGCAACTACCGCTGCCGGATCGACCACGTGGACGGGGACACGATCACCTTCGTGCAGCCGTGCTGGACGAACTCCGCGAGCGGCACCGGCCGCACCGGCCCCGCCTGGGACACCACGACCGTGGACTCCTCCCGCTACGCGGGCGTCGCCTTCTTCGAGAACGCCCGCGAGCTGCTCGACGAGCCGGGCGAGTTCGTCTACGACCGTACGGACCGGACCATCACGTACCTGCCCAGACCGGGAGAGAACCTCGCCGAGGCCGTCGTCCCCTCGACGGAGACGCTGCTGCGGATCGACGGCGCGAGCCGCGTCAGGATCGCGGGCCTGGGCTTCGAGCACGCCGCCTACCACCAGCCCGGCACCGATGAAGGCTACGCGGGCACCCAGGCGGGGCTCACGCTGACCGGCGCGACCGGCCCCGAGGACCACGCGGGCCGCTACTACACCAAGCCCGCCGCGGCCGTCGTCGTGAACGGCGGCAGGGACGTGACGATCACCGGCGCCGCCTTCGCGCACCTCGGCGGCGCGGGCGTGATCCTGCAAGCGGGCACCAAGGACTCGGCGGTCACCGGCTCGACGTTCACCGACCTGTCGTCCGGCGCGGTCTACGTCGGCGACACCGAGCCCAACCCGCCGGCCGAGCTGCGCGGCGAGCGCAACACCGTGGCCCGCAACACGATCTCCCTGGCCGGCGGGGAGTTCACCGACGCGGTCGGGATCTGGGCCGGTTACGAGACGGGCCTGCGCGTGGACCACAACACGCTGGAGCGGCTGCCGTACTCGGGCATCTCCGTCGGCTGGGGCTGGAACCAGCCCGTCGCGCAGACCCCGGACATGCGCGACAACCAGGTGACGAACAACCGGATCGTGGACGCCATGCTGGTCGCCGACCAGCAGCACGACGGCGGCTCCATCTACACGCAGGGCCCGCAGCCCGGCACGGTGATCTCCGGCAACTACGTCAACCGGTCCGCGTACGGCAACACCGAGCGCGACGGCAACGGCGTCTACCTGGACGAGCAGAGCTCCCACATCAGGGTCGAGGGCAACGTGATCACCCGGGTCGGCTACAAGTGGATCTCCAACTGGGCCGGCTACGGCATCGAGAACCTCGCCACGGGCAACTGGACCGACACCACCGCGCCCGCGCTGTCGGGCCGCGGCTCCCAGCAGGTGGACAACTTCACGGCGCTGGAGTCGCTGCCCGAGGCCGCGCTGCGGGTCGCCGCCGCGGCGGGCGCCCGGCCGGGTCCGGTGGAGCAGCTCGCACCCGACCTGGCCAGAGCGGGCACCGCCACCCAGTCCGCCACCGAGGGAACGGGCGTCGCAAGCCTCGCCATCGACGGCTCCACCGTCACCGACACCAGGACCACCTCGGCGGCGGGCTCATGGTGGCAGGTGGACCTCGGCGAGGTACGCGCGATCGGCACGGTCGAGCTGTGGAACGACGCGAGCATGACCACGGCCGACGTCCAGGTGCTGGTCTCGCGCACGCCGGACTTCGCCGGCGCGACCGTGGTGCCGCTGGCGGGCAAGGTGCTGCGCCCGTCACTGGTTCCGGTGGACGCAGCGGGCCGGTACGTACGGATACAGCGCACCGGAACGGGACGGATCGGGCTCGCCGGAGTCGCGGTCCATGAGAGGGACAGGACATGAGCTGGTTCACCGAGGCCCGGTTCGGGCTGTTCATCCACTGGGGGATCTACGCCGCCGCCGCGCGGCACGAGTGGGTGCGCTCGTACGAGCGGCTCACCGAGGAGCAGTACCGCCGCTACTTCGAGCACTTCGACCCCGACCTCTACGACCCCCGGGTCTGGGCGGAGGAGGCCGTTAACGCGGGCATGAAGTACGCCGTGGTGACCAGCAAGCACCACGACGGGTTCTGCCTGTGGGACTCGGACCTGACCGACTACAAGGCGCGGCGCGACCTGCTCGCCCCGATGCTCGACGCGTTCAGGGAGCGGGGCCTGCGCACCGGCCTGTACTACTCGCTGCTCGACTGGCACCACCCGGACTTCCCCAACGACCTCTACCACCCGCAGCGGGACGAGGACCTGGGCGAGCGCGACATGACGAAATATGCGGACTACCTGCACGGCCAGGTCCGCGAGCTGCTCACCCGCTACGGCGACATCGACACGATGTGGTTCGACTTCTCCTACGAGGGCCGCGGCTTCGGCGCCAAGGGCCCGCGCGAATGGCGCTCGGAGAAGCTGGAGCGGATGGTCCGCGAGCTGCGTCCCGGCATCCTCGTCAACAACCGGCTGGGCCTCGGCACCGGCGACTTCACCACCCCGGAGCAGGTCATGCCGCCCGGCGGGGTGCCCGGCCACACCGCGTGGGAGTCCTGCCAGACGCTCAACGGAAGCTGGGGCTACCACCGCGACAACCAGGACTGGAAGCCGGTGGACCTGCTGGTCAAGATGCTCGTCGACACCGTCTCCAAGGGCGGCAACATGCTGCTCAACGTGGGCCCGAACGCGCGCGGCGAGTTCGAGCCGCGGGCCGTCGAGCGGCTGCGCGGCATCGGGCGGTGGATGCGCCTGCACTCCCGCTCGATCCACGGCGCGGGCGCCTCGGCGTACGAGCCGCCGCAGGACTGCCGCTACACGCAGCGCGGCGACCGCCTCTACCTGCACCTGCTGTCGTGGCCGATGAAGTACGTGCACCTCGCCGGGCTCGGCGGCAGGGTGAAGTACGCCCAGTTCCTGCACGACGCCTCCGAGGTGCCCATGATCACGATCGATCCCGAGGAGCCGTTCCACCACTACCTGCGCGGCCTGCCGGAGGACACGCTGACCCTGCAGCTCCCCATCACCCGCCCGGACGTCACCGTCCCGGTGGTGGAGCTGTTCCTGGCCTGAGCGGCGCCTCTCAGACGACGGGGGCGGGCAGCAGCTTGCCGAACGGGACGGCGCGCAGCGCCCGCAGGCGCTCGACGGCCTGCGGGTGCCCGTGGTCGGCGGCGAGTTTGTAGTAGAACCTGGCGATGTCCTGCTTGGCCTGGCCGCGCTGCTCGTAGTCCTGCCCGTAGCCGAAGCACCGGCGGGCCGCGAACTCCACCGGCCGGGCGGCGGCCGCGAACGCTTCCGCGTCCGGGTGCCGCTCTCGCCGCGCGGTGTGCAGCCAGTAGCCGGCCTCCGCGTTCTCCCCGGTCAGCGTCTTGATGACGGCCAGGCGGAAGGCGGACTCCACGTCGCCGTCGCCCGCCAGCCGGACCAGGCGTGCGACGGTCCTGGTGGTACGCCGCTCGGCCTCGTCGGCGGGCGTCCCGTAGAGGTCGTAGGAGCCGATGGCGTGGGCGCGTTCGTTCCTGGCGGCGAGCCAGCGGGCCTGCCACTGGGCGACGCTGCCGAGCGCGTCCGTGGGCAGGCCGGTCAGCTCGGCGTGGCGGCGGCAGACCATCACGAAGGAGGCGACGAGCTGCCAGTCGGGCAGGCGTTCGCGCTTGCCGTTGAGTATGTCGTTGAGCGTGCTCTCCGGCAGCTCCTTGGGGACGTCGCCGGCGCGTGACAACCGCTTCATCTGGGAGTAGGGCGGCTGGCCTGCCGCTTCCCGCAGCTCCTTGAGCGCGGCGATGAATTCTGAACGGGCTCCTGCCCTATGAGTGTCAGCCATCATCCTTGATGATCGATTCTGAGAATTTGGTCTGGTGCCGCCATGCTTCCAGAAGAGATTTCACGATAGACGCCACTTCGCAGATCCCATCTCATCCGGTATCGCAGGTCACATCAGCTGATCGTCTGCCCATCCGACCCAAGAGCGGCACCGCACCGAGATTTCCGGATTAATCCGGACGAGTCCGGACGGGATCGGAGGGCCGCCGGATTGTTTCGGCCTTGTTCGGCCCCGTCCGAGCATGTTTGGAGCGCTGGCAGGAGGCGTTCACCAGACCGCAAGGTGGCCGCATCCAACACCTCCGAGGGGACAACCACCTTGTTCACCACGCGCCAGCTCCTCACGCTCACCCTGTCGATCATGATCGCCGCGATCACCTGCGCCCTCGTCCTGGCCTCCGGCGCCCACTGGCCGGGCGCCCTGCTCAGCGGCGGCGGCGCGGGCGGCGCGACGCTCGCCGCCCTGCCCAGGCTGCTGAGCAGGCGCGACTCATAGCCGTAACAAACGGGCCGAAAAGCCGCCGATCCCGAGGGGCGGAACGGGCCACGCCGCCCCGCGGGCGTCCCCTATGATGCTTGCCCTGATCAGCTGATGCCTGCGCGAGCGGGATTCGCGTTCTCGCCGTTTCCCGCGAGGCGCCGGTCCCGGCAGAGGAGACGAGCGCGTCGCCGTGGTACCCCATGAATGATCCTGAGCTGCGGTTCTCGGTGCTCGGCCCCGTCCGGGCGTGGCGGGACGACGCCGAGGTGGACGTCGGCTCGCCGCAGCAGCGGCTGGTCCTGGCGGTGCTGCTGGTGGCCGGCGGCAGGGTGGTCGCCCAGGACCAGTTGCTCGACGCCATCTGGGGCGAGGCGCGCCCGCGCAGCGCCGTCGGCACCCTGCGCACCTACGTCTCCCGGCTGCGCTCCGCACTCGGCCCGGACGCGATCTCCTCCGTCGGCAGCGGCTACGCGCTCACCGCCGGCGTCTGCGACCTCGCCGTCCTGGACGAGCTGGCGCGCGAGGGACGGCACGGCGAGGCGCTGGCGCTGTGGCAGGGCGAGCCGCTGACCGGCCTGGACGGCGGATACGCGCACGCCCAGCGGGCGCGGCTGGCGGAGCGGCGGCTCACGCTGCTGGAACGCAGGCTCGGCGAGGACGTCGAGCAGGGCAGGCACGCGGAGGTCGTCGCCGAGCTCACCTCGCTCTGCGCGGAGCACCCGGTCAGAGAACGGATGGCCGGCCTGCTGATGCTGGCGCTGTACCGCTCAGGCAGGCAGGCCGAGGCGATCGGCGTGTTCACCGACCTCAGGAAGCTGCTGGCCGAGGAGCTGGGCGTCGACCCGTCGCCGGAGCTGGCGGAGCTGTACCGGCGGATCATCTCCGCCGACCCCGCGCTCGGCGCCGAACCGGAGGGGACGGGCAAGGCCGCGACGCCGGTGCCGCGTCAGCTTCCCGCCGACATGACGGACTTCACCGGCCGGGAGCCGGACGTCGAGCAGGTGAAACGGGCCCTCCAGGAGGGCAACGGCTCGGCGCTGGTCATCTCGGCCGTGGCCGGCGCCGGCGGCATGGGCAAGACCACGCTGGCCGTGCACGTCGCGCACCGGCTGGCCGCCGCCTACCCCGACGGCCAGCTCTTCGTGGACCTCCAGGGCGCGGGCCCCCGCCCGCTGGCGCCGGAGGCCGTGCTCGGCGGGTTCCTGCGCGCGCTCGGCGCCGACATGGCCGCGCTGCCCGAGGAGCTGGACGAGCGGGCCGCGCTCTACCGCTCGCTGCTGGCCGAGCGGCGGGTGCTCGTCCTGCTCGACAACGCGGCGAGCGCGGGACAGGTGCGCCCGCTGCTGCCGGGCACCGCCGGATGCGCGGTGCTGGTGACCAGCCGGGCCAGGCTGTCGGCGCTCTCCGGCGCGCGCCACCTCGGCCTGGAGGCGATGCGCCCGGAGGAGGCGCTGGAACTGCTGGCCAAAGTGGTGGGGCAGGAACGGGTGGCCGCCGAGCGGGAGGCGGCGCACGAGCTGATGCGGGCCTGCGGATACCTGCCGCTCGCGATCAGGATCGTGGCCTCGCGGCTGGCGGCGCGCCCCGGCTGGAGCCTGGCCAGGATGCTCGACCGGATGGCCGACGAGCGGCGCCGCCTCGCCGAGTTACGCGTGGACGACCTGGCCGTGGAGGCCACGTTCGCCCTCGGCTACGACCAGCTCGACGAGGCGCACGCGGCGGCGTTCCGGCTGCTGGCGGTGCCCAACGCGGCCGACCTGCCCGCACCCGCCGCGGCGGCCGTGCTGGACGTCACGGAGGCCGAGGCGGAGGAGCTCTGCGAGGCGCTGGTGAACGTGCACCTGATGGAGTCGCCCGCGCCCGGCCGCTACCGCCACCACGACCTGCTCAAGCTCTACGCCCGCTCCCGCCTGGACGGCGAGGAGCCCAGACGCCAGGCCCTCGACCGGCTGCTCGGCCACTACCTGGCGGCCATGGCCTGGCTCGTGGACGTGATGTACCCCGGCGACCCGGTGCTCGACTACGTCAAGACGACCGCGCCCCGCCCGTCGTTCGCCGACCTCGACGCCGCCATCGAGTGGGGGCAGGCCGAGGAGGAAGGCATGCTCGGCTGCCTCCACCAGATCGCCGACACCCCGGGCACCGCGCTGCACGACGCCGTGTCGCTGCTCGACATGATGACCCTCGTCTTCGACTTCGAGTCCAGCCCCAGCGGCTACGAGCGGGTCGTCGAGCGGCTCGCCGCCGCCGCCGCGGAACGCGGCGAATGGACCGCCGAGGCGCACGCCCGCCGCAAGCGCGGCGAGATCCTCTACGCCCGCCGGGACACCGAGGCGGCCGAGGCCGAGGCCAGAGCCGTGCGCGACCGCGCCGACGCCCGCCCGGCGGACCACGCCTGCGCGGTCAACGTCCTGGCCATGCTCGCCCACGACAGGCGCGCCTACGACGAGGCGATCGCCATGTACAACGAGACCCTCGCCACCTGGCGCACCCTCGGCCACCGCTCCGAGGAGGCCATCCTCATGGGCAACCTGGCGCTCGTACTCGCCGAGGCCGGGCGGGGCGAGGAAGGGGTGGAGGTCGGGGAGCGGGCCGTCGCCATCACCCGCGAGCTGGGCGGCGGCCGGCCCAACCCGCAGATCCTCTACCAGCTCGCCGTCGCACTCGGCTCCGCCGGCCGCCACCAGGAGGCCCTCACCCGCTTCGGCGAGGGCCGCGCCGAGTTCCAGCGGCTCAGGCAGCACGCCTGGGAGGGGCTGACCCTGCGCAGGATGGCCGAGACCTACCTCCTCATGGGGCGTCCCGACCGGGCCGTGGATCATGCCGAGGAGTCGCTGGCCATGCTGCACGAGGCCGACCAGGGGTGGATGCGCGGCAAGGCACTCGCCGTACTCGGCCGGGCCCTCCACGGCCTCGGCCGCCGCAGCCGGGCCACGGCCTGCTTGACGGGCGCGCTCGCGATCATGGAGCGGCAGGGCTCGCCCGACGCCGCCGACGTCCGCACCCTCCTGACCACCCTCAACCCCCCGACCGACCCACCCTGACCCGCCCACCACACGCCTCGACCGCCCCTCCGGCCGCACACCCTGCCGGACCTCCCGCCGCACGCCCCGCCACGCCTGTGTTCGGAGCTGCCGCCCGCCTTGGCCCGCGCCCCCGGGCGGCGGGTCGTGCACCCAGCCGCGCGCCGTGCCGCGTCGCCCCGTGCGCCGGGTGCCGTGCGCCGGGTGCCGGGTGCCGGGCGTCGCTTGGCGTGCTGCCCCCTCCGGCCGCACGCCGCGTCCCTCCGTGCGTGGTGCTACTGCTGCTCGGCGAGCGACCCGCAGGTGTAGCCCTGCTCGCGCTCGGGGTCGAGCTGGATCGAGCCCAGGTTGGTCGTCTCCATGGGACGCCGGAAGGTCTCGTACTTGTCGCAGTCGTAGAAGATGTACGTCCCGTCACTCTCCCCGAGCAACATCATCCACCGCCCGTCGTACAGCGGCTTGTCGTCCTCGGCGTTCTTGATGATCGTCCACTGGTCCTGGAAGCCGACGTACCCCAGCAGATCGTTGGCCTGCCCGGTCTCCTGCACCTCCAGCGCCCCCTGCACCATGGCCAGGATCAGCAGGAAGCCCAGCCCCACCCCGGTGAGGGCGCCGAGCAGGACCTTGGTGGCGGCGCGTCCGACCGGCTTGCGGCGCAGCAGCCGGAACGGCACGAGGAAGGTCAGCACGCCGAGCCCCACGGCCACGACCACCATGACGGCCAGGTCGAGGTCGCCGAAGAGGGTGAACAGCCCCCAGTACGTGGCGCCGCACCACAGCGCGGCGATCAGGGCGGCGATCCACGGCCGCCGCCGGATGCCCTCGATGAGCCGGCCGAACGCGCCCCGGGTCAGCTTGTCGAGGATCCAGAACAGGCCGACGACCAGCCCGAGGGTGGGGATGAGGATCAGCAGCATCAGGATGAGCGTGCCCATCAACCGGCCCAGCAGGACGGACTGGTCGATGCCCGCCTGCTGGGGGCTGATGCCGAAGACCTGGTACATCGCTTCTACGCCGAGGTAGAGCACCGCGTAGAGCGTCACGCCGATCGGGACGATGACGGAGCCGATGCGTTCGAGCAGGTAGAGGACCCCGCCGTTGGCTTCTTCGCCGGGCGGGGTGTCGCTCTCGGGGAGCGTTTGGGGAGCGGTGCGTTCTGCCGCGACCTGGTCAGTGGACATGGCGTACGAAGATAGGGCATACGTGTCGACGGATCGTTGACGGATGCTCGACGCCCTCGATGATCGGACGGATACGTCCGTGCCGCATGGTTGCTGTACCACCCAGCGTTCCCCACGAAACATCGGATGAGAAGACTTGTTACATCCGGATTTCGGTGCTATCTCCTTGGATCAAGGCTCCTGTGATCGGAGGATTCCGTGCCGCACCCCCCGCGACGACGCTTCAGCAGCGCCTTGATCGTCGTCTTCACTCTCGCCGCGGGCCTGTCCGCCCCGCTCGGCGCGAACGCCGCCACGGCCGAGACACCCGATGACTTATCCCTCTGGTACGACAAGCCCGCCGCCGACTGGGAGACCCAGGCCCTGCCCATCGGCAACGGCCCGCTGGGCGCGATGGTCTTCGGCGGCGTCGCGTCCGAGCAGCTCCAGTTCAACGAGAAGACGTTGTGGACGGGCGGCCCCGGCGTCTCCGGCTACGACTTCGGCAACTGGAAGACGCCCCGCCCGGGGGCGATCGACGAGGTCCAGGCGCAGATCGACCGCGACGGCAGGATGACGCCGGACGCCGTGGCCGCCAAGCTGGGCCAGCCCAAGACGGGCTTCGGCGCGTACCAGACGTTCGGCGACCTGTTCCTCGACTTCGGCCCTGAGGCCTCTGCCGCCCCCACCGGCTACCGGCGCGAGCTGAGCCTGCGCGAGGCCGTCGCCCGCGTCGGCTACACCGCCGACGGGGTGCGTTACTCGCGCGAGTACTTCGCCAGCAACCCCGGCAACGTGATCGTCGGCAGGATCTCCGCCGACCAGGGCGGCAAGGTGTCGTTCACGCTGCGGCACACCTCGCCGCGCGACGACAAGACCGTCACCGCCGCGAACGGCCGGCTCACGATCCGCGGGCAGCTCCGCGACAACAAGATGAACTTCGAGGCCCAGGTGCAGGTGATCACCGAGGGCGGCACCCGTACCGACGCAGGAGACAAGATCACCGTCACCGGCGCGGACAGCGCCGTGTTCGTGCTGTCGGCCGGCACCGACTACGCCGACGCCTACCCCGCCTACCGGGGCGAGGACCCGCACGCCAAGGTCACCGCCGCCGTGGACACCGCCGCCGCCCAGGGCTACGACCAGCTCAGGCGCGCGCACGTGGCCGACTACCGCGAGCTGTTCGACCGGGTGAGGCTGGACCTCGGCGGCTCGCCGCCGCAGATCCCCACCGACCAGCTCCGCAGGAGCTACACCGGCGGCGACTCCGCCGCCGACCGGGCGCTGGAGTCGCTGTTCTTCGCCTACGGCCGCTACCTGCTCATCGCCTCCTCCCGCGAGAACGACCTGCTCCCGGCCAACCTGCAAGGCGTGTGGAACAACGTCACCAACCCGCCCTGGTCGGCCGACTACCACGTCAACATCAACCTGCAGATGAACTACTGGCTCGCCGAGCAGACCAACCTGCACGAGACCACCACGCCCTACGACCGCTACATCACCTCGCTGGTCGCGCCCGGCCGCAAGACCGCGCAGGAGATGTACGGGGCGCGCGGCTGGGTGGTCAACAACGAGACCAACCCGTTCGGCTTCACCGGCGTGCACAACTACGCCAGCTCCTTCTGGTTCCCCGAGGCCGCCGCCTGGACCACCCAGCACCTGTACGACACCTACCGCTTCACGGGCGACCTCGGCTATCTGCGCGAGACCGCGTACCCGGTGATCAAGGGCGCGGCCGAGTTCTGGCTGGACTTCCTGCACACCGACCCGCGCGACGGCAAGCTCGTCGTCTCGCCCAGCTACTCGCCCGAGCACGGTGACTTCTCGGCGGGCGCGTCCATGTCGCAGCAGATCGTCCGCGAGGTGTTCACCCACGCCCTGGCCGCGGCGAAGAAGCTGAACACCGATGAGAGCTTCCAGGACGAGCTGAGCGCGGCCCTGGCCAAACTCGACCCGGGCCTGCGCGTCGGCTCCTGGGGCCAGCTCCAGGAGTGGAAGAGCGACTGGGACGCAAAGACCGACACCCACCGGCACGTCTCCCACCTGTACGCCCTGCACCCCGGCAACCAGATCACGCCCGGCACCCCCGAGGCCGAGGCGGCGAAGGTGTCGCTGACCGCGCGCGGCGACGGCGGCACCGGCTGGTCCAAGGCCTGGAAGATCAACTTCTGGGCGCGGCTGCTGGACGGCGACCACGCCCACAAGATGCTCGCCGAGCAGCTCAAGGCCTCCACGCTGGACAACCTGTGGGACACCCACCCGCCGTTCCAGATCGACGGCAACTTCGGCGCCACCTCCGGCATCGCCGAGATGCTGCTGCAGAGCCAGCACGACGTGGTGCACGTGCTGCCCGCGCTGCCGTCCGCGTGGAAGGACGGCTCGGTGCGCGGCCTGCGCGCCCGCGGCGACGTCACCGTGGACGCCGCCTGGAAGGACGGCGCCCCCGACACGATCACCGTCCGGCCCGGCCGCACCGGGCCGATCAAGGTCAGGTCGTCGTTCATCGCCGGCCGCTACCGCGTCCACGACGAGCAGGGGCACGAGGTCGGCCCGCGCCGCGACGGCGACACGCTGAGCTGGAACGCCCGCGCGGGCAAGACGTACACCATCCAGAACGAGGCCGCCGTCGCCCTGCGGACGCCCGGCACCGCCACGCCGGGCACGCCGTTCGAGGCGAGGCTCACCGTCACCGCCACCCGCCGCAGGCCGGTGCCCGCCTCCGACGTGACGCTCACCGCACCGGACGGCTGGAGCGTCGAACCGGCCACCCGGCACCTGGCGGGCGTGGCGCCCGGCCGGACGCGCACCGCCACCTTCACCGTCACGCCGGGGCCCGCCGACGGGACGCGGCGGGCGGTGCTGTCCGCCTCGGTCACCGGCGACTCGTGGAAGGGCGCGGCCACCGCCGTGCTCGCCCTGGAGCCGTGCGCGCCCGCGCCGTCCGGCTCCGTCCTGGTCGCCTGGGACCCCAAGGAGGGCGGCACGGTCGCCGACAGCTCGGGCAACGGCCGTCACGCCACCGTCGCGGGAGGCCCCGCCGCCTACGACGACACCGCCCCGACGGGCAGCGGGCTGACGCTCGACGGCAACACGTACCTGACCACCGCGAACACCGCGCTCGGCGTGGTGCGGGAGGCCACGTTCGCCGCCGAGGTCAAGATCGTGGGCAGCGGGTACCGGCGGCTGTTCGACTCCCAGCCGTCCGGCGACCCCGGCACCGACGGCGTGCTCATCGACGTCACCCCGGCCGGCAAGGTGCGCTTCATCGGCGCGGGCGCGAACGTCACCCTGGACGCCACCCTGCCCGCCGGCCGCTGGATCGACCTCGTGGTCACCCTCGACCGCACCGGCGGGCTGGCCCTCTACGTGGACGGCGCGCGCCTGGCGACCGGGCAGGTCACCGCCGACGGCATCACCGGCTGCACCGCCCGGCCGCTGCGCTTCGGCGCCGACCAGGGCGGCGGCCAGCGGCTGACCGGCGGCGTGGACCGCGCCGCCGTCCTGGCCAGGACGCTGACCGCCGAAGAGGTGAAGACCTGGAAGGAGCTGGCCTTCTGACCCCGTGAACCCGCCGGGCGGAGCACCCCCTCCGCCCGGCACGCCGGTCGCGCGCACGACGGTCACGCCGGTCGTCGCGATCAACCGCCCCGGCCGTAGTCCAGGGGCGTTCGTCGCGCGAACAAGAGCTGATCGGCCAGGGGGCCGGCAGGGGTTTCGCGGGGGTGCGCTTGAACGAGGCGACGGGGAAGAAGTGCACGCGGGCGGTCGCGGTCGGCCGCGCGGCCGAGCTGCCGGAATGGCTGCTCGACGGCATGTTCCGGCTCCGCCACGAGGTGTTCTACGAGCGCCTGCGCTGGGACGTGGCCAGCCTGCACGGGAGGGAACGCGACTTCTACGACGACTGCCAGCCGGTCTACGTGATCGCCTACGAGGACGGCTGCCGGCAGGTGACGGGGTGCTGCCGGCTGCTGCCGACCCACGGCCCGTACATGCTGCGCGACGTCTTCTCCGCGGCGTTGCGCGGCGGCCAGGCCCCGCGCGACCCGGCCGTCTGGGAGCTCAGCCGGCTGGCCACCCGCCCAGGCCGGTCCCGCGCGCTGGCGGCCGGGTTCGGGTCGCTGGCCAGGGCGCTGCTCTGGGAGGCGTTCCGCTGGGTGGACCGGCACGGCGACACGATCGTCGCGGTGTCGAGCGTGGCGGTGGAGCGCAGCGTGCACGCCATGGGCGTGCCCACCACCCGGCTGGGCGACGGCCGGGCGACGCGGGTCGGCAAGGTGCTGTGCTCCGCCTACACCACCACGACCAGGGACTTCCTGGAGAACGCGCCCCCTCCGGCCGAGGAGGATGACCGCTGTCCCTGACCGGGCGGGAAAAAATCAGTCGCTCCTCGCGTACGGACTGCGGCAGCATGACGACGGCGGGTGTCTGGCGTTCGGGGAGGGCGGATGACTGTGCTCGGAACACGACAAGGCTCCGGAGACACTCCGTCCCCGCGCAAAGCCGCGATCATGCTGGTCCTGCGCCACTACTCCGGCGAGCTGAAGCGCCAGTGGCGGGTCGCCGCGCCCGCGCTGACGCTGCCGGCGCTGGGCAACGTCTGCCTGTTCTACCTGGCGCCGCTCGCGGTGGCCGGGCTCGTCGGGCACCTGGCGGGCGGCGGTGACGGCGAGGTCGGCGTGCTGCTGCCGTACGTGCTCGCCTTCGGCGGCCTGCTGCTGGCGGGCGAGGTGTTCTGGCGGGTGGGGCTGCACTTCCTCAACCGCACGGACGCGCGCGGCATCGAGCGGCTCGGCGTGGTCGGCATGGACGAGCTGCTCGTCAAGGACGCCGCGTTCTTCCACGACAACTTCGCCGGGTCGCTGACCAAGCGGGTGCTGGGCTTCTCCAGCAGGTTCGAGGACTTCGTCGACACGATGACGTTCTCCATCATGGCGAAGCTGGTGCCGCTCACGTTCGCCTCAGTGGTGCTGTGGCGCTACGACCCGCTGCTGGTCATCGTGCTGCTGGGGCTGATCGTGGTCACCGGCTTCCTGGTCGCGCCGCTCATCCGCCGCCGCCAGGCGCTGGTGGACGAGCGGGAGGCGGCCAAGGTGCTGGTGTCGGGCCACGTGGCGGACGTGCTGTCGAACATGGACACGGTACGCGCGTTCGCCGCCGAGGACCGGGAGGCGACCGAGCACCGCGCCAGGATCGCCGAGCAGGCGAGGCTGTCGCTGCGCTCGTGGGACTACGGCAACCTGCGCGTCGACACCGTCGTCGCGCCGATGTCGGTCCTGACCAGCGCCGTCGGCCTGCTCCTGGCCGTGGCGCTGCGCGGCGGGCTGGGCGTGGAGGCCATCGTGGTGACCTTCACCTACTACACGAACACGATCAGCATCATGTTCGAGTTCAACCAGATCTACCGGCGGCTGGAGAGCGTGCTCACGGAGGCCGCGCAGTTCACCGAGCTGCTGCTCGACCCGCCGACCGTGGTGGACCCGCCCGACCCGCTGCCGCTGCGGCCCGCCGACGCGAGCGTGCGCTTCGACCGGGTGCGGTTCGCCTACGGCGACGGCCCGCCCCTGTTCGACCGGCTCGACCTCGACATCCGCAGCGGCACCAGGATCGGGCTGGTCGGCCAGTCGGGCGGCGGCAAGAGCACGCTCACCCGGCTGCTGCTGCGGCTCATGGACATCGACGGCGGCCGCATCCTCATCGGCGGCCAGGACATCGCCCGCCTGCGCCAGGCCGACCTGCGCAGTCTCATCGCGTACGTGCCGCAGGAGCCGGCGATGTTCCACCGGTCGATCCGCGACAACATCGCCTTCGCCCGGCCGGGCGCCACCGACGCCGAGATCCTCCAGGCGGCGCGGGCGGCGCACGTCACGGAGTTCGCCGAGTCGCTGCCGAACGGCTTCGGCACGCTGGTGGGGGAGCGCGGCGTCAAGCTGTCCGGCGGGCAGCGGCAGCGCATCGCGCTGGCCCGCGCCATCCTGCGCGACGCCCCGATCCTGCTGCTGGACGAGGCCACCAGCGCCCTCGACTCCGAGAGCGAGATCCTCGTCCAGGAGGCGTTGTGGCGGCTGATGCAGGGGCGCACCGCGCTGGTGGTGGCCCACCGGCTGAGCACGGTCGTCCGGATGGACCGGCTGATCGTGCTCAACAAGGGGCGCGTCGTCGAGCAGGGCACCCACAGCGAGCTGCTCCAGGCGCAGGGCCCGTACGCCCGGCTCTGGCGGCACCAGTCGGGCGGGTTCCTGATCGACGACGACGATGACGCGTCGGAGGACGGGCAGGAGCTGGCGGGCGCTCGCGACCGCTGAGCAGGGGGCAAACGGAGGTCTCAGTGGGGCACCACCGTCCGCAGCTCGCTGAACAGCCGCAACGTCACCCGGCGCGGGCGCAGCAGCGGGACGCCCGGCAGGCGCAGCCCCCAGGAGGAGAACGCCGTCTCCAGGACGATCTTCTCGTAGGGCCGCTCGCCCGGGATCTCCCGGCACAGCACGGACACGGCCCTGCACACCTCCTGCTGCCCGTACCGCAGCCAGGCCCGGCCCTCGCGATCCAGGTCGGCGGCCTCCCACCACAGGTCGCGCGGCTCGCCCCGGCCGGAGCGCAGCGGCAGCCGCAGCGCGAAGCCCGCCAGCTCGCCGCCGGGGCGAAGGTAGAAGGCGCCGTCGAGTTCGGGAAACGTGTAAAGGGGCTCGTCGGACGCGCCCGCCGAGAGCGTCGCCTCGGTGGCGTCCATGGCGATCCGCCAGGCCATGATTCACCTCGCTGTCACTCAGGTACCTCTAAGACGTCCTGGCGGTCGCGTTTGTGACACTTGCAGGGGGTTCCTATGATGCGGATCACATCTTCGTCGTCCGCGTCACAGTCGGCGACCCCGGAGCCCTCTTAATCGCGAGACCGACAGGACCGGCACCGGGGAGCGGGGATGGAACGGACGCAAGAGCGGGAGAGCAGGGCCTCCGAGGTGTTCGCCGGCCATCGGGAGCTGCTGTTCTCCATCGTCTACAACATGATCGGCACGGTCGGCGACACCGAGGACGTGCTCCAGGAGACCTGGCTGGCCTGGTCGGCCAAGGACCTGGACGAGATCGAGCACCACCGCGCCTACCTGGTGCGCATCGCGGTCAACCAGGCGCTCGCCCACCAGAGCGCGCTGCGCAGGCGCAAGGAGACCTACCTGGGCCCGTGGCTGCCCGAGCCGCTGGCCACCGACGCGGCCGAGCCGTCCGTGCGGGCGGAGTCGGTGTCGATCGCGATGCTGGTGGTGCTGGAGACGCTCACCCCGCTGGAGCGGGCGGTGTTCGTGCTGCACGAGGTGTTCGCCTACCGGCACACCGAGATCGCCACGATGCTCGACCGCAGCCCGGCCGCCGTCCGGCAGATCGCGCACCGGGCCCGCGAGCACGTGCAGGCGCGGCGGCCGAGGGCGCGCATCGACCGGCGCACGCACCAGGCGGTCACCGAGCGGTTCGTCGAGGCCGCGTTCGGCGGCGACCTGGGCGCGCTGATGGAGATGCTCGCGCCCGACGTCACGCTCTGGCCCGACGGCGGCGGCAAGTCGCCGGTGGGCGGGCCGCGCCCGATCCGCGGCCGGGACAAGGTGGCCAGGACGATCGTCGCGGGCACCCGCCACAACGAGGACGTGGAGCTGCGCTACCGGCAGGTCAACGGCGAGCCGTCCGTCGTGCTGTTCGCCGAGGACGGGCCGCTCGCCGTGATGGTGCTGGACCTGGCGGCCGACGGGGAGCACGTGCGCGACGTCTACGTCGTCAGCAACCCCGACAAGCTCGCCACCATCCCGGACGACCGCTCGGAGTGAGAAGGGAGCCCCCGGTGGCAGGCCGGGGGCTCCAGGGTTCTATCGCCAGGTGATGTCGGAGGAGGAGTAGAGGCAGTTCACCCCGTCGGCGCCCTCACCGATCTTGGTGGGCTCGCTGCCCTTCGGCACGCCCTTGTACTTCTCGCAGATCACCGCGCTGCCGTACACCGTGATCCGGCTGAAGCGCGCGGTGTCGCCCCAGTTGGTGTTGATGCCGGCCAGCACCTTGGTGGAGCGGGCGGTCACGCCGTCCATCACCACGTTGCGCTTGTAGGAGGAGGAGCAGTTGCCGCAGGCCCGGTAGAGCTTGCCGGAGCTGTGCACCTGGAAGTTCTTGATGGTCACCGTGCCCGCGCCGTTGTGCTGGAAGACCTTGTCGGAGCCGGACTTGGCGCCGCCGCCGTCCACCAGGTAGGTCGCGGAGGAGCTGGAGCTGAGGAACGTGGCCGCGTCCTCGCCGACGTCGTTCCACCACACGTTGCGGATGGTGCACGAGCCGAGGCAGTGGATGCCGTCGCCGGCCGGGGCGTCGATGATGACGTTCTGGATCGTGCCGCCGTTGGCGACCTCGAACATCGGGTCCTGGCTCTCGCTCTGGCCGCCGTCGCCGATGCCGTAGTAGCTCTTCATGCCACCGTCGAAGTTGGTGACCTGCTGGGTGTCGGCGAGCTTGACGCTGCCGGTGGCGCTCGGCCAGGCGCCGCTGCCGTCCCCGCCGCCGCTGGTCGGGGTGACGGTCGGCGTCGGCGTCGGCGTGGTGGTCGGGTCGGGGCCGGAGCCGCCGGCGGGCTGCAGCGTCCACTGCTTGGTGGCGACCGAGTCGCAGGAGTTCTGCTGCAGGACGGCGCCCGCCGTCGTTGAGTTGTCCTTGACGTTGAGGCACTTGCCGCCGTTGCCGTTGACCACCCGGTAGGCCGACCCGGACGCGGTGAGCTGCCAGGTCTGCGAGCTGCCCCCGGTGCAGCCCTCCTGCTGGACGGCCTTGCCCGCGCTCGTGGAGGCGTCGCGCACGCCGGCGCACTTGCCGCTGTGCTGCGCCTTGATCGTGTAGTTGCTTCCCGAGGCGGTGAGCGTGAAGACCTGCCCCGCGCCGCCCGAGCAGGCGCTCTGCACGAGCTGCACGCCGTCGCCTGTGCTCTGGTTCGGTACGGCGGCGCACAGTCCGCTGCCCGCGTTGACGAGCGTGTAGTTGCCGTTGGACGGGGCGGCCGAGGCGGGGCTGTTGAGCGCGACCACCAGTCCTCCGGTCGCGAGGAGGCCGGTGGCCAGCACAACCGCCAGCCTTCTGCCGATACGTTCGTTTTCGCGCACGCCGAACTCCGTTTCGAGACAAGGAATGGGTAAGCGCTTTCCCGAAGTGAGGGCGAGTCAACCACAGCCGGATCGCGATCGTGAAGCGCTTCCTGCAACCGGTTGCACATCTGGCCTGCACCGCTGCGGCACTCCACGACTCCGCCCAGGTCGGTGGCCGGAAGGCCGGTGGCCGCGGGGATGAAAGTTTCATGGGCGGGCCCGGCGGCGGCGCACCAGAATGGAGTCAGGACCGGGGCCGACGTGAGGCGGTGGCGATGAGGTTGCTGCGGCGGATCAAGACCGACGTGCGGGCGCGCCAGAACATCGAGACCTACACGATGGCCTTCATCCTGCTCCTCTTCGCCGTCGTCTCGGTGATCAGCGACGTCGTGTCCGAGGAGGTCAAGTGGGCGGCCGTGCTGGCCGGCATCGGCGTGCTGCTCTACCGCGCCACCCTGCCCGAGCAGCCGCGCGGCGGCAGGGACGTGCTCGGCGACCGCGCCGACTTCGACGAGACCCCCGTGCCCAGGCTCTTCGACGGGGTCCGCGACGTGCGCATCTTCGCGCCCTCCGCCGCCAACCTGCTCTCCCCGTACGTGTGCGAGACCCTGCGCACCAGCGTGCTGCAGCACCAGGACGCCCGGGTGCGCGTCGTGGTGCTCGACCCCGACCGGCAGGACGCCGTCGGGATCGCCCGCAGGCAGCTCGACGAGTCGGACGACCACCAGATCCAGAGCCTGCCCGTCGCGCTCGGCGCGGTCCTGGAACGGCTCGGCCGAATGGCCGGCTGGAAGACGCCGGGAAAGGTGGAGTACCGGCTGTTCCCCTACAACCCCGGTTTCAGCCTCGTCCTCACCGATCCCGAGGCCTGGCAGGGCCGCGCCATCGTCGAATTGCACGGGGCGGGCCGGTCGACTTTCGCGCGTATGCACGTCGACCTCACCCGCGAGCGCCACGAGCGCTGGTACGCCTATTGGGTCGAGCAGTTCGACTATCTCTGGGAAACGGCGCGGCAGGTAGAGCCCACGGCGCGCGTCCCGGAAGACTCCTGACGCGGGCCGGGCCCTTGCCGGAAAGCCCTATGCAGCAAGGGAATCTTTGAATTCGACTTCAATGCGGGGCCGCGGATGGTCTCGGACGAGCATCTGTCTCCTTCCATCATGCGCAAGTCACGTCCAGGTGCGGGGCGGGTTCGCTAAAGTCGTTTGCGCAGGTATCAGCCCCCTCGGTGATGCACGATGTGCTGAAGCGGGCTACAGTACCTGCAGCCCGTGACGTTAATTGGAGCACCCTTATGGCGAAGCGTATTGTTGAGTCCTTTATCGATGACATCGACGGCAGTGAGGCCGAGGGCACGACAAGGTTCGCGCTCGACGGAGTGACCTACGAGATCGATCTGTCGGGCACGAACAGGGAGAAGCTGGAGAAGGCTCTGGCGCCCTATATCACCAAGGCCCGCGCTGTCCGCGCCGACCGCGTGCTGCGCGGCCGTCGCCCCGGCGCGCTGTCCTCGCGCGCCGTCAGCCGTGAGAAGGCCACCGAGATCAGGCGCTGGGCCAAGGCTCAGGGCCTGCCGGTAAGCGAGCGGGGCCGTATCGCCTCCACCGTCGTGGAGCAGTACGAAGCCGCTCACTAGAGGTTCCGGGTGGTGGGCGGCGAATCCGTTCTCATCGAGTCAGGACGATTGTCAGCAATTGATGATCTTTCTATATTCGAAGAGGCCGGACTCCCCAGTCGGAGGACAATGGTGATGGCTGACGCGATCCCCGATTTCCCGTTCGACCGCCCCACCGCTCTGGAACCGCCGCCGCAGCTCGCCGAGCTGCGCGAGAGCTGCCCGGTGGCGCACGTACGGCTGCCGAGCGGCGACGTGGCCGCCATGGTGACGAGGTACGACGACGCCCGTGCCGTCATGGCCGACCCGCGCTTCAGCCGCGACCTGGCCAGACAGGGCGCCGCCAGGCTGGCCACCACCGAGGACGGCGGGCTCTTCAACCGCCGCAGGGCCAGCGCCACCGAGATCCGCGAGGGCCGGGGGCACCTGCGCTGGCGGCGGCTGCTCAGCGGCTGGTTCACGCTGCGCAGGATGGACCTGTGGCGGCCCAGGGTCCAGGCGATGACCGACGACCTGCTCGACGCCATGCTCGCCAAAGGCTCCCCGGGGAACCTGTCGGCCGGCCTGGCGCTGCCGCTGCCCGTACGCGTCATCTGCGCGCTGGTCGGCGCGCCGGCCGAGGACCAGGACAGGCTCGCGCACTGGTCGCGCGTCATGCTGACGCTGACCCGCTACACCCAGGCCGAGGTCGACCAGGCCTACCGCGAGTTCAACGGCTACGTCTCCGACCTGATCGACCGCAACCGCGCCGACCCGGGCGACGACCTGCTCAGCGAGCTGACCCAGATCACCGACGCCGAGGACGGCCGGCTCAGCCGCCAGGAACTCATCGCCACCGTGCGGGCGCTGCTGCTGGCGGGGCACGAGACGACGTCCAACATGATCGCCATCATGGCGGCCATGCTGCTGGCCGACAGGAGCCGCTACGAGGACGTCGTGGACGACCCCGACCTGGTCCCCGGCACCGTCGAGGAGGTGCTGCGCCTGGACAGCACGCTGTCGGTGCTCGGCGGGGTGCCCAGGTTCGCCACCGAGGACGTCGAGCTGAGCGAGTCCATGGTGCCGGCGGGCAGCACGGTGATCCCGCACATCCCGGCGGCCAACCGCGACAGGGCCAAGTTCGCCGACCCCGACAGGTTCGACCCGCGCCGCGAGAACAGCGCGCAGCACCTGACGTTCGGCGCGGGCCCGCACTACTGCCTCGGGCAGCCGCTGGCCCGGCTGGAGCTGCAGGTGGTGCTCGGCACGCTGACCAGCCGCCTGCCCGGCCTAAGGCTTCGCGACCATCCCGACGACCTGCGCCTGCGCACCGGCATGATCTCGGGCGGCCTCCAGGACCTCTGGGTCACCTGGTAGCCCATGGTCCATCGGACCTCTCACTAGGGACTTTGGTCCCTGCCCCGGGCCGGGGATCGGTCTCAGACTGACGTCGTGAGTGATATCGACGCGATCCCCGGCATGGGGCCGTTGCTTGCTGCCAGGAAGTTCTTCACCAAGGCGGAGGTGTCCGCCGACGGCCGTACCCTGCACCAGATCGACCCGGGCGCGTGGGACCGGTTCTACCGTGACCGGTGGGCGCACGACAAGGTGGTGCGCTCGACCCACGGGGTGAACTGCACGGGCTCGTGCTCGTGGCAGGTCTTCGTCAAGGACGGCCTGATCACCTGGGAGCACCAGGCGACCGACTACCCGTCGGTGGGCCCGGGATCGCCCGAGTACGAGCCGCGCGGCTGCCCCCGTGGCGCGTCGTTCTCCTGGTACACCTACTCGCCGTCCCGCGTGCGTTACCCGTACGTGCGCGGGGTGCTGCTGGAGATGTGGCGGGAGGCCCGCGAGCGGCTGGGCGACCCCGTGCTGGCGTGGGCGGAGCTGACCGGCGACCCGGAGCGGGCGCGGGCCTACAAGCGGGCGCGCGGCAAGGGCGGGTTCGTGCGGTCGAGCTGGGACGAGGTCCAGGAGCTGATGGCCGCCGCGCACGTGCACACGATCAAGCGGTACGGGCCCGACCGGGTCGTGGGGTTCTCGCCGATCCCCGCCATGTCGATGGCCTCGTTCGCGGCCGGCACCCGGTTCCTGTCGATGATCGGCGGCACGCTGCTGTCCTTCTACGACTGGTACGCCGACCTGCCGATCGCTTCGCCGCAGGTGTGGGGCGACCAGACGGACGTGCCGGAGGCCGCCGACTGGTGGAACTCCCGCTACCTGATCATGTGGGGCTCCAACATCCCTGTCACCAGGACGCCGGACGCGCACTTCATGACCGAGGCCCGCTACCAGGGCACCAAGGTGGTCGCGGTCAGCCCCGACTACGCCGACAACGTCAAGTTCGCCGACGACTGGCTGTCGCCGCATCCGGGCACCGACGGCGCGCTGGCCATGGCGATGGGACACGTGGTGCTCTCGGAGTTCTTCCGCGACCGCCAGGTCCCCTACTTCACCGACTACGTCCGGAAATATACGGACCTGCCATTCCTGGTCACGCTGGAGCCGCGCGGCGACGCGTACGTGCCGCGCCGCTTCCTGACCGCCGCCGACCTCGGCTCGCAGAGCGAGAACGCGCAGTTCAAGACCGTCTTCCTGGACCAGCGCAGCGGCGTGCCCGTGGTGCCGAACGGCTCGCTCGGCTTCCGCTGGGGCCAGCAGGGCGAGGGCCGCTGGAACCTCGACCTGGACGGCGCCGAACCCACGCTGACGCTGCTCGGCCTGGACGGTGCGACGCCCGCTCACTCGACGCTCGGCGGGCGCGCGGTCGAGGTGGACCTGCCGCGCTTCGACGAGGGGGAGACCGAGGGCGGCTCAGTGATGCGGCGCGGCGTGCCCGTCACCGAGGTGGGCGGCAGGCTCGTCACCACCGTGTTCGACCTGCTCCTTGCGCAGTACGGGGTGGCGCGCGACGGCCTGCCGGGGGAATGGCCGACGGGGTACGACGACGCGGCGCAGCCGTACACGCCGGCCTGGGCCGAGGAGATCACCTCGGTCCCGGCCGCCACGACCGCCAGGATCGCCCGCGAGTTCGCCCGCAACGCCGAGGTCACCCAGGGCCGCTCGATGATCGCGATGGGCGCCGGCACGAACCACTGGTTCCACTCCGACCAGGTCTACCGCGCGTTCCTGACCCTGACCACGCTGACCGGCTGCCAGGGCGTCAACGGCGGCGGCTGGGCGCACTACGTCGGCCAGGAGAAGGTCCGCCCGATCACCGGCTTCCAGCACCTGGCCTTCGCCTTCGACTGGCAGCGGCCGACCCGGCACATGGCCGGCACCGCGTTCTGGTACCTGGCCACCGACCAGTGGCGCTACGAGAAGATCGGGGCGGACGAGCTGGCCAGCCCGCTGGGCGAGGGCCTGTTCGAGGGGCGGTCGTTCGCCGACTGCAACGCGCAGGCCGCCCGGCTGGGCTGGCTGCCGTCGCACCCGACGTTCGACCGCAACCCGCTCGTGCTCGCCGACGAGGCCGAGGCCAAGGGCGTCCCGGTCGCCGAGCACGTGGTGGACGAGCTGACCGCGGGCCGCCTGCGCTTCGCCGCCGAGGACCCGGGCGACCCGGCCAACTTCCCGCGCGTGCTCACCGTCTGGCGGGCCAACCTGCTCGGCTCGTCCGGCAAGGGCAACGAGTACTTCCTGCGCCACCTGCTCGGCACCGACGCCGAGACCCGCAACGAGGAAGGCGCCCGCCCGGCCGAGGTGACCTGGCGCGAAGAGCCCGCCGAGGGCAAGCTCGACCTGCTCACCACGATCGACTTCCGGATGACCTCGACGGCGCTGTTCGCCGACGTCGTGCTGCCCGCCGCCACCTGGTACGAGAAGCACGACCTGTCCAGCACCGACATGCACCCGTTCGTGCACGCCTTCAACCCGGCCATCGCCCCGCCCTGGCAGACCCGCGCCGACTACGACGTCTTCCTCGGCCTCGCCGACGCCTTCTCCGCGCTGGCGGCCGAGCACCTCGGCAGGCGCACGGACGTGCTGGCCGTGCCGCTCACCCACGACACCCCCGACGAGCTGGCCCAGCCCGGCGGGCGGGTGCTCGACTGGCGGCGCGGCGAGTGCGAGCCGATCCCCGGCAGGACGATGCCGAAGATCGTCACCATCGAGCGCGACTACGCGGCCGTCGCCGAGCGCATGCGCGGCATCGGGCCGCTGTTCGGCAAGCTCGGGCTGACCACCAAGGGCATCACCTACCAGGTCGGGCCCGAGCTGGTGCGCCTGCGCGACAAGAACGGCGTCACTCCCGAGGGCCGCGTCTCGCTGGAGAGCGCCGACCGCATGTGCGAGGCCATCCTGGCGCTGTCCGGCACCACCAACGGCCGCCTGTCCACGCAAGGGTTCGAGACGCTGGAACGGCGCACCGGCACCCGGCTGGCCGACCTGGCCGCCGAGCACGAGGGCAAGCGCATCACGTTCGCCGACACGCAGTCGAGGCCGCAGCCGGTGATCACCTCGCCCGAGTGGTCGGGCTCGGAGACCGGCGGGCGCCGCTACTCCGCGTTCGTGATCAACGTCGAACGCGACAAGCCGTGGCACACGCTCACCGGCCGGCAGCACTTCTTCCTCGACCACGACTGGATCATCGAGCTGGGGGAGCAGCTCCCCGCCTACCGGCCGCCGCTCAACCTGCCGCGCCACTACGGCGAGCAGGGCGACGGGGACGCCGCCGAGGTGACCGTCCGCTACCTGACCCCGCACTCCAAGTGGTCCATCCACTCCGAGTACCAGGACAACGCGTACATGCTGGCGCTGTCGCGCGGCGGGCCCACCATCTGGATGAGCGTCGAGGACGCCACCCGGATCGGGGTGGCCGACAACGACTGGATCGAGGCGTACAACCGCAACGGCGTGGTCGTCGCCAGAGCCGTCGTCTCCCACCGCATGCCGGCCGGGACCGTGTACATGTACCACGCCAAGGACCGCAACGTGAACGTGCCGCTCACCGAGCGGTCGGGCAGGCGCGGCGGCGTGCACAACTCCCTCACCCGCCTGATGCTCAAACCCAGCCACCTCATCGGCGGGTACGCGCAGTTCACCTACGCCTTCAACTACTACGGGCCGACCGGCAACCAGCGCGACGAGATCACCGTGATCCGCCGCCGCGCCCAGGAGGTGACCTACTGATGAGGGTCATGGCACAGGTGGCCATGGTGATGAACCTGGACAAGTGCATCGGCTGCCACACCTGCTCCGTCACCTGCAAGCAGACCTGGACCAACCGGGACGGCGTCGAGTACGTCTGGTTCAACAACGTCGAGACCAAGCCGGGCGTCGGCTACCCCAAGCGCTACGAGGACCAGGAACGCTGGCGCGGCGGCTGGCAGCTCGACCGGCGCGGCCGGCTCAAGCTCCGCTCGGGCGGCCGGATCAAGCGGCTGCTCAACCTGTTCTCCAACCCCGACCTGCCCGACCTGGACGACTACTACGAGCCCGTCACCTACGACTACGACACCCTGCTCAACGCCCCCGCCGGCCCGCACACCCCGGTGATCCGCCCCAAGTCGGCCATCACCGGCGAGGACACGTCCATCACCTGGGGCTCGAACTGGGAGGACGACCTGGGCGGCGCGCCCGAGCACGCCCCCGCCGACCCCAACCTGGCCGCCATGGCGGAGAAGGTGAAGCTGGAGTTCGACAAGACGTTCATGTTCCACCTGCCGCGCATCTGCGAGCACTGCCTCAACCCCGCCTGCGTGGCCGCCTGCCCGTCGGGCGCGATGTACAAGCGGGAGGAGGACGGCATCGTCCTCGTGGACCAGGACCGGTGCCGGGGCTGGCGCATGTGCGTGTCGGCGTGCCCGTACAAGAAGGTGTACGTCAACCACAACACCGGCAAGGCCGAGAAGTGCACCTTCTGCTTCCCGCGCATCGAGGCCGGGCAGCCCACCGTGTGCGCCGAGACCTGCGTCGGCCGGCTGCGCTACATCGGGCTCGTCCTGTACGACGCCGACGCCGTCCTCGGCGCCGCCCGCGTCGAGGATCCGCGCGACCTGCTGGAGGCCCAGCGCCGGGTCTTCCTCGACCCCGACGACCCGGCCGTCATGGAGGCCGCCCGCGCCGCCGGCATCAGCGAGGACTGGATCGTCGCCGCCCGCCGCTCGCCCGTCTACCGGCTGGCCATGCGTTACCGGGTGGCGCTGCCGCTGCATCCCGAGTACCGGACGCTGCCCATGGTCTGGTACATCCCGCCGCTGTCGCCCGTGCTCGACGCCGTCACCGGCGTGGGCGCGGACGCCGACGACCCCGACAACGTCTTCCACGCCATCACCGACCTGCGCATCCCGCTCGACTACCTGGCGAGCCTCTTCGCGGCCGGGGACACCGAGGTGGTGGCCGGGGTGCTGATGAAGCTGTCGGCCATGCGCGCGTACATGCGGGCCAGGACCATCGACGGCAGCCGGCCCACCGAGCTGCTGGAGCCGGTCGGCATGACGGCGACCGACATGGAGGAGATGTACCGGTTGCTGGCCATCGCCAAGTACGAGGAGCGCTACATCGTGCCCGCCGCCCACCGCGAGGACGCCGCCGCCCTCGCCGGGCTGCCGGACGGGTGCAGCCTCGACGGTGACGGCGGGCCCGGCATGGGCGGCGTCCCGCCGACCGGGCTGACCCTGAGACGCTCGGACGGGCGTACCGCGCTGAAGCTCTTCACCGGTGGCACGGGAGGTGCGGCGTGAAAGCACTCACCAGGCCCGCAACGGGAGGTGCGGCGTGAGAGCACTCACCAGGCCCGCACGCGCCGGACGGCGCGCCAGGCCCCCGCAGGACCGGGCCGCGTTCATGCGGCTGGTGTCGCTGCTCCTGCAGTACCCCGACGCCGGCCTGCTCGCCGCCCGCGACGCACTGTGCCGCGCCGCCGCCGCGCTGCCCGCCTCGCCGGGACGCGACCCCCTGATCGCCTTCACCGAGTGGTATCGGGAGTGCGAGGCCATGCCGCTGGCCCGGTCCTACGTCGAGACCTTCGACCTGCGCCGCAAGTCCAGCCTCTACCTCACCTACTACCTGCACGGGGACACCCGGCGGCGCGGGATGGCGCTGCTCACGCTCAAGCAGCGCTACCGGGTGGCCGGGCTCGTGCCGCCCGAGGGGGAGCTGCCCGACTTCCTGCCGGTGGTCTGCGAGTTCGCCGCGCTGGCCGGGGCCGTCACCGGTGAGGCGCCGTTGCGGCAGCACCGGCAGGGGCTGGAGCTGATCCGGTCGGCGCTGCGCTCGGGCGGGTCGGCGTACGCGCTGGTGCTGGACGCGCTCTGCGCCGAACTGCCTGAGCTGTCCGCGGCCGACCGCGCCGCCGTCGCCGACCTCGCTCTGGCGGGGCCGCCCGCCGAGGAGGTCGGCCTCGCCCCGTACGGCCCGCCCCTCTCCCCGTACGGCCCGCCCCTCGATCCGTACGGCCCGCCCCTCGACTCGTACGATCCGCCGCTGGACGGAAGGGAGGTACGGCCGTGAGCGTCGCGCTCTGGGTCGTGATCCCGTACATCGCCCTGACGATCTTCGTCGTGGGCCACGTCTGGCGCTGGCGGGTCGACCAGTTCGGCTGGACCACCCGGACCACCCAGCTGCTGGAGAGCCGCCTGCTGAGGCTCGGCTCGCCGCTGTTCCACCTCGGCGCGTTCGCCGCCATCGCCGGACACGCCCTCGGCCTCCTCGTACCGAAGACCTGGACCGCCGCGATCGGCGTCGACGAGCACCTCTACCACCTCGTGTCGGTGAGCGCAGGCACCGTGGCCGGGCTGATGGTCGTCGCCGGGCTCGGCCTGCTGCTGGCCCGCCGCCTCACCAGCCCCCGTGTCCGGCGCACCACCACGACCGCCGACAAGGTGCTGTTCGCCGTCCTGGGCGTGACTGTGCTGCTCGGCGTGAGCGCGACCATCGGCGAGAACCTGCTCGGCGGCGGCTACGACTACCGAGCCACCATCGCCGGCTGGTTCCGCGGCGTGCTCACCTTCCGCCCCGATCCCGCGCTGATGGCGGACGTGCCACTGGTCTTCCAGCTCCACGCCCTGTCGGCCTGGCTGCTGGCCGCCATCTGGCCGTTCACCCGGCTCGTGCACGTGTGGTCGGCGCCCATCGCCTACCTGTGGCGGCCGTACATCGTCTACCGGCGGCGGGCCGTGCCGACGGGGGCCGGGAAATGAGCGCGGCTCGCAACCTCGGCGCGGCGCTGCTCGCCACCACCGGGTGAGGGCCGCCGGGATGCTGCCCGCCCCGTACGAAGCGCTGTTACGCGCCTACACCGCCGCCCTGGCCCGCTCCCACCTCGCCCCCTCCAGCAGGGCCGTCTACCTGCGCCGGGCCCGCGCCTACCTGGCCTGGATCGCGGCAGCCGTGACGGACGGCCGCCTGCCGGGGGAGCCGCTGGCCGACATGACGGCGGCCGTCCACACCGCCACCGCCTACCACCAGTCGCTGACCGGCCGCCGCCCCACCACCACCACGGCTGTGCTCGCCGCCGTGGAGGACTTCCACACCCGGCTCAGGCTGGGCGGCACCGGCATCCCCCGTGAGCCGGCGCCGCGACTCCACGCAACACCTGTGAGGAAGACATGAAGAACACCTCGCCCACCGGCCACCGCCCGGTGCTGATGCTCGCCCTCGCCACGCTGGGCTTCGCGGTGAACTTCTGGGCCTGGGCGCTGCTCAGCCCGCTCGGCCCCCGCTTGAAGGAGCTGCTCGGCCTGTCGGCCGCGCAGCAGGCGCTGCTGGTGGCCGTGCCGGTGATCGTCGGCTCGATCGGCCGCATCCCCGTGGGCGCGCTCACCGACCGGTTCGGCGGGCGCGTGATGTTCCCCCTGATCTCCGCCGCGACCATCGTGCCCGTGTTGTTCATCGGAGTGGCGGGGCAGACGTCGTTCGCCGCGCTGCTGGCGGGCGGCTTCTTCCTGGGCATCGCCGGTACGGTCTTCGCCGTCGGCGTGCCGTTCGTGAACGCCTGGTTCCCGCCGCGGCGGCGCGGCTTCGCGGTCGGCGTCTTCGGCGCCGGCATGGGCGGCACCGCCATCAGCGCGCTGACCACCGTGAGCCTGGTCAAGGCGGGCGGGGCGGCCACCCCGTTCCTGATCACCGCCGTCGTCCTGGCCTGCTACGCCGCCGTCGCCTGGCTCGTCCTGCGGGACGCGCCCGGCCGCACGGTGGCGACCGAGCCGCTCACCGCGCGCATGTCCGCCGCGCTGCGGCTGCCGATCACCTGGCAGGCCTGCGTGTTGTACGCGGTGGCGTTCGGCGGGTACGTCGCCTTCTCCGTCTACCTGCCCGCCTACCTGCAGACCGGCTACGGCCTCGAACAGGGCGACGCCGCCAACCGGATGGCCGGGTTCGTGGTGTTGGCGGTGCTGCTGCGGCCCATCGGCGGCTGGCTGTCGGACCGCGTCGGCCCGGTGCCCGTGCTGGCGGGGGCGTACGCGACGATCGCTGTGATGGCGGGGGTGCAGGCGCTCACGCCGGGGCTGATGCCGCTCGGCACGATCGCGTTCCTCACCATGGCCGCCGCGCTCGGCGCGGGCAGCGGCGCCACGTTCGCGCTGGTCGCCCAGGTCGCGCCGGGTGACAAGGTGGGGTCCGTCACCGGGTTGGTGGGGGCCGCGGGCGGGCTCGGAGGGTTCGTGCCGCCGCTGCTCATGGGGTTCGTCTATGGGGAGCTGGGGTCGTACGGGCTGGGGCTGGCGCTGCTGTCGGTCACGGCCGTGATCACCCTGGTTCTGACGATGACCGTGATCCGGGCGTCGGTCACCCGCCGCGCCGCCGAGGTCCCCGCCGCCTGACCGGACGTTTTATTGGCCGCCTGACCTGCCGCCTGCCGCTGGTCGTCGGCAACGCGTGATCCCGGTCTGCCCTTTTTTGCGCAGACCGGGATCAGCCGTTCACACGTGGGCGCCCAGCAGGATACGCGCCACCACGTCGGCGGCAGAGTAGTCGTCGGGCAGGCCGTCGAGGAAGCCCAGGTCCTGGCCCAGCGTCAGCAGCGGCGGCTCGGCGTACCCGCCGGGGCGCCGCTGGCCGAGCCCGATCGCCGCCAGCAGGCCGTTGCACAGGCAGCGCCGCCCGTCCGTCTCCTCCGCAGGGCGGCCCTTGCGCACGTACACGTCCACCGGTTCCGCGGCGCAGCGGTAGCCGACCGAGCCGTCGGCCTTCTCGTACGGGGTGCGCAGGTAACCCAGGTCGCACAGGCGGGGCCTGGCCTCGTACACGTCCTGCTCCGACAGCGTCCCCGGCACGGCGGCGACCTTGAAGGGGAAGCCGGTGGGCGAGGCCCGCGGGTCGTTGCGGACGAGGTCGGCCCGCCTGCGCAGCCGGCGGCGCAGCGCGGGGTCGAGCCCCGACTCGCGGCACAGCGCGAACGCCGACCCCACCTGGATGCCGTCAGCGCCCGCCGCCAGCGCCCGTTCCAGCCCCGCGGGCGTGCCGTAGCCGCCGGCCAGCCAGAACGGCAGCCCGAGCGCGGCCATCATGGCGAGATCGGCCTCGTCGCGCGGCCCGTACACCGGCTCGCCCGCCGCGTCCACGACCAGGCGGCCACGCGGGGGCGCGCTGTGGCCGCCCGCCACCGGGGTCTCGATCACGAACCCGTCGGGGCGGGTCAGCGGCTTGCGGGCCAGGTACGCGGCCAGCACGTGCGACGACACGATCGCCAGGAAGCGGGGGCGGGGCAGCGGCGGGAGCCGCCGGCCGAGCAGCGCCACCGGGTCGATCCCAATCATGCGCCCCTCACCACCCGTCGTGCCGCTCGTCGTGCCGCTCGTCGTGCCGCTCGTCGTGCCGCTCGCCGTGCCGCTCGCCGTGCCGCTCGCCGTGCCGCCCGTCGTGCCGCCCGTCGTACCGACGGATGGGCCGCCGGATGGGCCGCTGGATGGGCCGCCCGCTCCTTCGTCCGCCACCGTGACCGAGATGTGCCCCGGACGGTGTTCGGCCAGGGCGTCGAGCAGGCGCGGGATCTCCACCGGAATCCCCGCCCCCATCAGCACGTAATCCACCCCCGCCAGCATCGCCCCGTAGACGGCGGCGGGCGTGGCAAGCTGGATCTTCTCCAGGTAGTTGACCCCGACCGGCCCGGAATGCCCCTCCTTGGCCAGGAACACCTCGGCGAAGTTGGCCACCACGGTCAGCTCGTCCAGATCCCGGCCACCCCGCAGCCCCAGCCGCGGCACCGGCCGATACGGCTTCCCCTCCCTGATCCCGCCGGGCACGAAGTAGCGGCCGAGCACCCGTTCGGCGATCTCAGGCACGGGGAAACCGGCCAGCGCCCGGCGCAGGTGCCCGCCGGGGTCACCGCGTTGCAGCCGCCTGGCCAGGGTGACGTCCAGCGCCGTCCCGGACACGACGCCGAGCTGCCCGGTCGTGGCGACGGCGCGTGCCAGCCGCCACCCCGACACGCCGACCCCCATGCCGCCCTGGATCAGCACAGGGCGGGCGGGCTCAGTCACGACGGCCCTCCGTGACCTCGTTCACGGGCCGCCGCGGCACCTGCCCGTCCGGCGGCCCGTAGCCGAACCTGGCCAGGATCTGCACGTACCCGAACGGCCCTGCCCGGTCGCCGCGGTGCTGCGGGTCGAGCGGCTGGCTGAACAAGGAGGCCGCGACGCCGTGCGCGGACGCGGTGAGCAGCACGCGTTGCAGCGCCTGCCCCGCGCGCAGCCAGTCGCGCGGCCCGTCCTCGCGGGTGAACAGGGCAGCCAGCCGTGGTTCCGCCTCGAAGGTGGCGTCCGGCCGCGGCTCTGTCTCGAAGGCGGCGTCGGGCCGCGCAGTGCCGGGGGCGAAGTCCTGCATGGGCGGCTCACCGCGTACGGGAACGGCCGTGCCCACCAGTTCGAGCACCCGCCGCGCGACCCGGCCCGTCACCGGCACGAGCGTGGCGTGCTCCGCGTGGGCGGCGTGCACCAGCTCGACGAAGACCTCCCTCGGCGGCGGCTCCCCGTCGAACGGGAACCGGTTGGTACGCCGCCGCGGGATCATCTCGAACAGCAGGCGCTCGCCGGGCCGGGGCGGCTCGCCGGGCAGGGCCCGCACGGTGGCCAGCAGGCCGGGGCGTTCGGCCGGGTCGGGCAGGGCCGTAACGCGGGCGTAGTGGCCGGTCATCCGGAGCGCCAGCCTGAGGTTGTACAGCGCGGCCCCGCAACTGATGCCGAGCCCGCGCCCCATCGGGTCCGTGACGATCAGCAACCGGTCGAGGCCCGCGTACAGCTCCATGGTCGCGTCGTCGACGCGGCGCAACCGCCACGGCTGGGTGTGGTGCACGGACGGCGCGGCCACGGCGGCGCTGACCGCCCTGCGCACCCCGGCGCGCGTCGCGAACGGCGGCGGCGCGCCGGGCTCGGTCACGGGGACATCAGCAGACATGCACCCCAGAGTCTCGTGGTCCGCCACGGCTGAGGCAGGGACCAAAGTCCCTCAGAGCAGGTCCGATGGACCCGTGCGCCGGCTGGCTACTGTGATCTGGCGACGAGCCGGTCATCGTCCTGGTCAGCGGGAGGCGGTGGGGAGGCCGGCCTGGTCCGGCACGACCTTGGGCAGCGCGCGCAGCCAGGCCTCCAGGTCGGCGGGCCACCAGCGGCCCGCCGCCAGCCGCCCCAGCTCCTGCGCGACCGCCCCCGACGACGCGCTCACCGGCACCACCCGGACGGGCGCCGCCCCCGCCAGCACCCCCAGCCACCAGTGCCGCCACGTCTGGGTCAGCTCGTCGGGCTCCAGCACCAGGTAGTAGTCGGGCAGCACCAGCCGCCCGGCGCGCAGCTCGCCCAGCGCCGCCTCGATGGCCACTTCCAGGGCGCCGGCCACGCCGGTGCCGTCGAAGTAGGCGGCCCACGCCGCGGCCACGTCGGCCAGGGGGTCGGCGTCGTGCACGACGTACGTGGCCGCCGACCGCCCGGCGATCTCCATCACCTCGGCGGCGCCGCGCTCGCCCCGGGTGATCGCCCGGACGTTGTGCAGCCTGTCCAGCCCCGCGACCACCCCGGCGGCGCCGTCCCCCGCCACCACGACCACCGTACTGCTCAAACGCCGCATATCGGGCAGTCTACTGGCGGGCTTCGATCAGGACTTCGATCCAGCGTTCGATCAGGGGATGAGCGCGGCGATCAGCCCGTACTCGATGGCGGTGGCGGCGGAGGCCGCCGCCTGCACGGCGATCACGGCGAGCAGAGCGACGGCGAGCATGACGATGACCTTGATGGCGTTACGCATGGGACGTCCCTTCGATCGGCCGGTTCCACAGTCTCTTCGAACGACGTACAAAATTGGATGAGTCAGGCGGTCACACTTTCCCGGCGCCCGGGGTCAACGCGACGAAGGCAACGAACCCGCACCAAGGGAGCATCCGATGAGCACCGCCCACACCATCGTCACCGTCCTCGCCGCCCTCTGGGTGGGCTTCTCGGCCCTGTCGGTCTTCATCCGCGCCAAGTGGGTCGTCGAGCCGCTGGCCGAGTACGGCGTCGGCGCCCGCTGGTGGCCCTGGCTCGGCACCGCCAAGGCCGCGGGAGCCCTCGGCCTCCTCGTGGGGCTGTTCGTGCCGCTGATCGGCGTCCTGGCCACCATCGGCCTGGCCGTCTACTTCACCGGCGCCGTCGTCACCGTCGCCAGGGCCCGCTCGTACGGCCACCTCCCGTTCCCCCTCCTGTACCTGGCGCCGGTGATCGGCGCGTTCGTGCTCGGCCTGGCGGCCTGAACGTCCAGGCCGGGCCGCCCGGCGTGGCGTCACCCGGAGCGGCAGCACCGGCGGTGACAATGGGAAAAGCCTGGTCACGGCGCGGGGAGGGCGGATGCGGGCCATCATCGGCATGGCGGCGGCAGCCGCCCTCACCATCGTGACGGCGACACAGGCCCACGCCGGGACACCGCCGTGGCGCAAGCTCACGTCCTTCTTCGTGATGCCGCACGCCCCCCACCAGAACGACTTCGTCCGGGTGCTCCTGCACTGCCCCGACGACTCGAACCACGCGATCGTCGGCTCCACCGCGTTCATGCTGAAGGGCTCCTGGCGCACCTACCGCGAGGTGGGGATCGGCCTGTCGGGGCGGGGTCTCGGGAGGGACGGCGTCGGCATCTCCCGGTACGCGCCCCCCGGCCACCACGAGGTGCACCTGAAGTGCGTCAAGGTGACGATCGACAAGGCCACCCACCTCAGGAAGGTCAAGGTGCTCGGCCGCGCCTCGGCCTCGCTCTTCGTCCGGGAATTCCGCGTCAAGCAGTACTTCTAGACGCGGCCGGAGACCACCGCTCCTCGTCTTCGCGGCCACCCGCGTCACCGCTTTCATGGCGCACGAGCACAGCGCCACGGCCTGCTGCAAGGCCTGTTATTGCTGGCCCTGCTGTGGTGGACGTGGGAGGCGTACACCTGGCTGGGCAACCAGGCGCGGGCGGACGAGGGCGCGCTGCGCGGCGGGACCGCGGCGGCGACGGCGGCGGTGTTCGTGGTGGCGCTGGCCATCGGGCGGCGACGCTCAGTTGCGCCGCCAGATCCTGTTGTCCTGGGCGTCGCTGCTGGCCGGGGCGCCGTTCCTGGTGGTGGGGGCGTTGCTGGGCGGGTGGGCGCAGACGGCGTTGTTCGCCGGGGCGCTGCTGGTTGACTGGATCGGCACCTACGTGACCTCCCGTCAGGGCAACTGGCGGGTGTACAGCGCGGCGCACTGGAGCGGCCTGTTCGTCCTGCTGGCGATCGGCGAGTCGGTGGCGGCGATCGGGGTGGGCGCGGGCGCGCACGGCGGGTTCTACGCACCGGCGCTCTTCGGCGGGGCCGCGCTCTACCTGGGCGGGCACGTGCTGTTCGGCAACCGGTTGCACGCCACCGTGAAGGTGCCCAGGCTCGTCACGGTGGCGGTGCTGCTGGTGGCGCTGCCGGGCGCGATCGCCGTGCCGCCGCTGGTCGCGCTCGGCGCGCTGGTGCTGGTCCTGGCCGGGCTGATCGCCTTCGAGACCAGACAGTACGCCGAGCAGCGCCGCGAACTACGCCAATAGGCCCGCTCCACGCGCCAGCCGCTCCACGGCTCAGTCTCGGAGCACCGCGTACGCCCGTACGGTGAAGGTGCCCATGCCCTTGACGGCGGGCGGCGCGGCGTGGAACTCGAACGACCGCCCCGACAGCCGCTCCAGCCCGGTCAGGTGCTCCACCACCGGAATGCCGGCGGCGAGCAGCTTCGTGTGCGCCGGGCGGGCGGGGTCGCCGACGTCGTCGACGTTCACCGAGTCGATGCCTACGAGGGCGGCCCCCTGCTCGGCCAGCCATTCGACGGCGTCCGAGGTGAGGAACGGGTGCGAGGCGTGCCCGTACCGCTCGGTGCGCCAGTGCCGGTCCCAGCCGGTGTGCACCAGCACGGCCTTGCCGCGCACCTCGTGCTTGTCGAACGCCTCCCGCCCGATCGCCCTCGGCTCCCCTGCGGACACGAGCACCCCGTCGAGGGCCGCCAGCCTCGACAGGGGCAGCTCGCTCAGGTCGATGCCGTCGGGGTAGCGGTGGAACGGCGCGTCGAGGTAGGTGCCGGTGTTCGCGACCATGCTGATGCGGCCGATCTGGAACTCCGTGCCGGGGGCGTACACGCCGCGCGACGCCTCCCTGGAGAGGTGGTCGGAGATCTCGGGGCCGGGCAGCCCGGGGTAGGTGACCATGCCGTGCTCGACGACATGCGACAGATCCACCAATTCGCTCATCTCAGCCCTCCGCGCTCGAAAGCACCCAGATTAGCGCTGCCCGTCCAGCCACTCCTCGAAGGTGGTCGGTGCGAGGCGGGCGCCCTCGCCGGGCAGCAGCACGTCGCCGGCCATCTCCGGGCCGAACAGCCCCGACCACGACGGCACCAGCTTCACCTCGCGCCCGCGCGCCTGGTTGGTGCGCCGGGCCATGTCCACCAGGTCCTGCGGGTCGGGCCCCGCGACGTCGGCGTAGCGGCCCTTCGGCTCACCGGCGGCGATCTCGGCCAGCACGTCCGCCACGTCGGCGGGCGCGATCGGCTGCACGAGCAGCGGCGCGACGGTGGCCACGCCGTCGCGCTCGGTCCAGCTCGCCACCATCGCGGCGAAGTCGTGGAACTGGGTGGCCGGCACGATCGTCCACGGCACCGGGCCCGCCTCCACCAGGCGCTCCTGCTCGCGCTTGGCCGCGTAGTGGGCGTTGCCCTGGATCCGGTGCACGCCCGCGATCGACAGCAGCACGTGGTGCCGCACGCCGGCCCGTTCCCCGGCGGCGAGCAGGTTGCGCGTGGTGGCGGCGAAGTAGGCCACCGTCTCCTCCAGGGAGCCTTCGGGGCCGTTGACCGTGTCCACCACCGCGTCCACGCCGGTGAGGGCGGCGTCGAGGCCCTCGCCTGTCACGAGGTCCACGCCGAGTGAGCGGCTGATGCGCACCACGTCGTGGCCGTCCCGCTCCAGGGCGGCGGTGGTGAGGGCTCCGATGTTCCCGGTCGCGCCGGCGACGGCGATCCGCATGACGTTCTCCTTCTCGATCTCCTGTCGCCCCGACCGTATCTCGGACTAAACAGATCCGCAATGTCCGCGATATGATGTCGATCGTGAAGCTGCCTGTGAGCACCGAGTGGTTGTTGCACTGCGCGACGTCGCTGGCCCAGCTCGAACCCGGGGTCACCGCGTCCGCGGCGCAGCTCGCCGACTACTACGACCTGCCCGCTCCCTACCTGGCCAAGCAGCTTCAGGCGCTGGTCAGGGCCGGGGTGCTGGCGGCGACGACGGGGCCGAGGGGCGGGTTCCGGCTCGCGCGGGCGGCGGCCGACATCACGATGTTGCAGATCGTCGAGGCGGTGGACGGCGCGGCGATGCCGTACGAGTGCCGTGAGATCCGGGCGCAGGGGCGGGGCGCGCTGCCGCCGGAGGAGTGCCGTCGGGCTTGCGTCCTGGCGGAGAAGATGGCCGACGCGCATCGCGCGTGGCGGGCCAGCCTCGCCGGGGTCACGCTCGCCGACATCCTGGCCGAGCTGCCCGCGCACGCGCCCCAGCGCACCAGGTCCATCCTCACGGGCAGGACATGAGAAGGGCGCCCGTGCGATCACGCACGGGCGCCCTCGGTCTTTCAGGGTTACTCGCTCACCTCGATGGCGGCGCCGGGGCACACCACGGCGGCCTCGCGGACCGCCGCGTGCTGGCCCTCGCCCGGCTCGGCGTTCAGCAGGACCACGATGCCGTCCTCGTCACGCTGGTCGAACACCTCGGGCGCGACCAGCACGCACGAGCCTGCGCCGCAGCACTTGTCCTCGTCGACGGTGACTCTCATATCAGCGTTCCCTCCTCGTGAATCGATGTCACCAGCGGACCGGCACCGTACGCAGGCCGCCGACCGCCAGCCCCTCCACCCGCTCCAGCTCCGCCACCGGCACGGCCAGCTCCAGCCCAGGCAGCTTGCGCAGCAGCACCTCCAGCACGACCTGCAGCTCCGTGCGGGCCAGCGACTGCCCCAGGCAGGAGTGGGCGCCGGAGCCGAAGGCCAGGTGCGCGTTCGGGCTGCGGGTCAGGTCCATCTCGGCCGCGTCCTCGAAGGCGCTCTCGTCGCGGTTGGCCGCGGCCATGCTGCAGATCACCGTGGTGCCCTTGGGCAGCGTCTCGCCGCCGATCTCCGCCTCCACGGGCAGGTAGCGGGGCAGGCCGAAGCCCGAGTTGGCGTCGAGGCGCAGCGTCTCCTCGACGGCGGTGCGGATCAGTGACGGGTCGGCCTTCAGCGCCTCCCAGCGGGCGCGGTCGGCCAGGAGCATGGAGACCATCTTGCCGATCATGTTCGCGGTGGTCTCGTGGCCCGCGACCAGCAGCGCCATGCCGGTGACGATGATCTGCAGGTCGGCCAGCCCGCCGTCGTCGGGGCCGCCGGCCGCGAGCAGCTCGCTGAGCAGGTCGTCGCCCGGCTCGGCGCGCTTGGCCGTGATGAGGTCCGACATGTACTGGAAGAACTCGGCCTGCGCGGCCTCGATCTCTTCCTTGCCGTACCTGGTCAGGTTGAGCAGCGTGTCCGACCAGTACGAGAACCTGTCCCGGTCCTCGGCCGGCACGCCGAGCATGTCGCAGATCACGTACACCGGCAGCGGGAAGCCCAGCGCGGCCCGCAGGTCGCCGGGAGCGCCGCGCTTGACCAGGTCGTCGATGAGGTCCTCGGCGATCTGCGCCATCCGCGGCCGCATGGCGGCCATCCGCTTGGCCGTGAACCACTTGCCGACCAGGCGCCGCCAGTGCAGGTGCCCGTCGCCGCTGTCAGGGATGATCTGGGCCACGTCGCTGTTGAACACCCCGCCGCCGTCCGCCGACAGCCGGGCCGCGTCGGGCGCGGTGAGCTGGCGGGTGAAACGGGGGTCGGCCAGCACCTGCTTGACGTCCTCGTAGCGGGTGATCAGCTTGGCGGCGTCGCCGCTGGGCAGCTTCACGTGCGCCACCGGGCACCCGCTGCGCAGCTCGGCCCACTCGGCGGGCGGGTCCAGCGCCGCGTCGTTGGGGATCGGGTAGCTCAGGACCTGCTCGTTCACACTCATTCGGCATTCTCCTCGTGCGCGGATCGGACGACCGCCACCGGGCGGCCGGTGTTCATGCCTGGATTTCTGCCGTCACGCTGTGACGGGACGTGCGGTGAGGTGCTGTTGTCACGCTGTGACGGGACGTGCGGTGAGGTGCTGCTGCCTCAGCACGCGGGCCTGCTTGGCCATGTTCCAGCCGAGCACGCCGGTGACCTGGCCGTTCTCGTGGTAGAGCGCGGCGAAGCGGCCCTGCTCGGGGTCGCCTTCGGCGATGCTCACCTCGGCCGCCGCCGACAGCAGGCCGTGGGCCTGGATCTTGATGTCGTACTGGTCGGTCCAGAAGTACGGGATCGGCTCGTACGGGCGATCGGCCCCGAGCACGTTGGCCGCCACGATCTGGGCCTGCTCGGTGGCGTTGGTGCGGTTCTCCAGGCGCAGCCGCCTGCCGAGCCCCTCGTGCAACCAGGACGCCACGTCGCCGACGGCGTACACGCCTTCGGCGGCGCGGCAGCGCGAGTCGCACTCCACGCCGTCGCCCAGCGTGAGCCCGCTGCCCTCCAGCCAGCCGGTCGCGGGCCGGCAGCCGATCGCCACCACGACCGCGTCGGCGGGCAGCAGCTCGCCGGTGGCCAGCCGTACGCCGGTGACCCGGCCCTCGGCGGACGTCAGCTCCCGCACCGCGACGCCGAGCCGCAGCGCGACCCCGCGTTCGGCGTGCGTGCGGGTGAGCAGCTCGGAGGCGGGACCGCCGAGCTGGTCGGCGAGGATCGCCGGGCCGAGGCCGACGAGCGTGACGTCGAGGCCCATCTTGCGGGCCGTCGCGGCCACCTCGCCGCCCAGCACGCCCTCGCCCACGACCACCAGCCGCCTGGCGGCGGTCAGGTGGGCGCGCAGGGTGAGCGCGTCGTCGAGGCCGCGCAGCTCGTGCACCCCCGCCAGTTCCCGCTGCCCGGGCAGCCGGCACGGCGTCAGGCCCGTCGCGATGACGACGGCGTCGGCGCTCAGCACCCGGCCGGTGGCCGTGCGCACCTCGCGGGCGGCGGCGTCGAGGAAGACGGCGGGCTCCCCGCGGACGAACTCCGCGTCCAGCGCGTCGAGCTGCGCCTGCGTGCGGAGCTGGGCGCGGGACGGCTCCCAGTCGCCGGCCAGGACCTGCTTCGACAGCGGCGGCCGGTCGTAGGGGAGGTGCGGCTCGGCGTCGAGCAGCGTGAGCCGCCCCTGGTGGCCCTGGCGCCGCAGCGCCTCGGCCGTGCTCAGGCCGGCGGCCGAGGCGCCGACGATCAGGACGCTGCCGGGCGTGGTCACGCCGCTCCGCTCCGGTGGGAGGCCGTCCTACCTGCAGAAACCCGCATAGGTCGTAGTCCTTTCCCTCGTGTCGCCCACAGATTACCCTACATCTGTAGGAAAACCTGCACATGTAGTGAGACGGTAGGGTGAAGTCGTGGCCACGAGCAGAGGAAGCACCACCCCGACGGGCGACCGGCGCGTGCGCCGCTCCCAGGCGGCCCTGGCGCGGGCCCTGCTCCGGCTCGTCGAGGAACAGGACCTGTCCCGCATCACCGTCGCCGACGTGGCCGAGCTCGCCGGCGTGAGCCGCTCCACGTTCTACGACCACTACCGCGACGTGCACGAACTCGCCGAGGCCGCCTGCACCGCGATGATCGACGGCCTCATCGAGTCACTGCCGGGAGACTTCAACACCGCCGACCCAGGGCGGGAGGCCACCGCGTCGCTGGAGGCGTTCTTCGGCAGCCTCGCCGAGCACGCCGGGCTGTATCGGGCGTTGCTCGGGCCGCAGGGGAGTGCGCGGGTGGCCGACCACATCCGGCACCGCAGCACCGTGGCCATACAGGAGCGGCTGCGGGAGGCCGTGGAGAGTTCCGAGGTGCCCGAGATGGCGCGGCCATTGCTGGAGCTGCCGCTCGACGTGCCCGCCGCGTTCACGGCGGGGGCGCTGATCGGGGTGGCCGCGGAGTGGTTGCAGGGCGGGTGTACGCGGTCGCCGGGGGAGATGGCGGCCCTGACGTGGCCGTTGTTCCACTCGCTCTTCCGCATCGAGACCCGGCCGTCCCGCTGAGACGCGCTTGATCGCTGGTGATTGTGCCGATGCGCGTGACCGGCGGACGGGGGAGCATCGGGCGTGGCCGTCTTCCTGGGCCCCGGAAGGAGATCAGCGCGATGGCGGCATTCCCCAGAGCGGCACGGATCGCGGCCGCGGCACTGCTCACCACGACCCTGCTCCCCGCAACGGCCTCGGCGGCCACCCCGGTGGACGTCCCCAGGGTCGAGGGCCCGCTGCCGGGCGCCCCGCCGGGCGACCCCGCCTCACCCGAGATAGCTGAGACCTACCCCTGGCTGGCCACCGACGCCGACCTGCGCGCGCTCGGCTACGTCGAGCAGGAGTTCCACCTGTCGGGCGACGCCGACGCCTACAGCGCCACGGGCGAACTGCTCGCCTCGGACGTCCCGTACAGGACCAGAGTGATCGTCCGCCGCCCGGCGAGCCAGGCCGCCTTCAACGGCACCGTGCTGATGGAGTGGCAGAACGTCACCGCCGGATACGACCTGGACGCCCTCTGGAGCGCCGAGCAGCTCACCCGCGCCGGGTACGCGTGGGTCGGCGTCTCGGCCCAGCGCGTGGGCGTGAACCAGCTCCGCCAGTGGAGCCTCGCCCGCTACGGCACCCTCGACGTCACCGGCGGCGGCCGGTTCACGACCGACCAGCTCTCCTACGACGTGTTCTCCCAGGCGGCCCAGGCCATCAGGGCGTCGGCCCGCCCCGCACTGCTGGGCCGCCTGCGCGCGGACACCGTGCTGGCCGTCGGCGCCTCACAGTCGGCCGGACGGCTGACCGTCTACTACGACTCCGTCCTGCCGCACCTCGAGAGCGTCTTCGACGGGTACGGCCAGATCGTCGGCCCCGCCCCCACCCGGGCAGGCGCGGAGCCGGTGTTCCAGGTGTTGTCGGAGACCGACGTGCGCTCGCCCGCGCGTCCCCCGGACACCGAGCGGTTCCGCCGCTGGGAGGTGGCCGGCAGCGCGCACTCCGGGTGGCACGGTTACAGTGCCCGCGCCCCGCTGCTGGCCCGCGATCTGGGGAGCGCGCCGGCGTACACGTGCGACAGGCCGCCCTTCAGCCGCGTCCCGCTGCACCACGTGCTGGCCGCCGCCTACGATCATCTGACCCGCTGGGCCCGGCGGGGCGTCGCGCCGCCCGTGGCGCCGCCGCTGGAGTTCGGCCCGGACGGCGCCAAGGCCCGCGACGAGCTGGGGCTGGCGCTCGGCGGCATCCGGTTGTCGCAGGTGGCGGCGCCCACGGCGCTGAACACGGGCGACAACTCCGGTGAGACGTTCTGCGTGCTGTTCGGGACGCACGTCCCGTTCGGGCAGGAGCAGCTCGACGAGCTGTACCCGACGCACGGTCATTACGTGGCGGCGGTCGTCCGCGCGGACGCCCACAACCTGAAGGCCGGTTACCTGCTGCCCGGCGACGCCCGCCAGAACCTCGCAGGCACCCGGCCATGACCGCCGGTGTCACCAGGGCATGGGAGTCCCGTCCCAGGAGAAGAAGCCGCCGGTGGGGCCGTCGTCCGGCAGCAGAGCCAGCCTGACGGCCCCCGCCGCGGCCTCGGCGGGATCGCCGTCACTCCCGGCGGCCCGGTCGTTGAGCTCGGTGCGCCGCAGCCCAGGGGCCAGCGCGTTCACCTTGAAACCGGCCTCGGCCAGGGTCTGGGCGTAGAAAAGCGTCAGCGCGTTCAGCGCCGTCTTGGACGAGCGGTACGCCGCGCCGGCGCCTCCCGCCACCGCGAACCCCTGCGCCGGGTCCGCGCTCAAGGTCAGCGAGCCGGTGCCGCTGGAGACGTTCACGATGCGGGGGGCGGGGGAGCGGCGCAGGGCCGGGAGGAAGGCGTTGATGACGGTGAGGACGCCGAAGAGGTTCGTCTCGAACGTGCGGCGGAAGCTCGCCGCGTCCGCCTCGTCGGGACGCCTGTCGTCCACCATGATCCCGGCGTTGTTCACCAGCACGTCCAGGCTGCCGACCAGCCGCGCGGCGGCGGCCACACTGTCGTCGTCGGCGACGTCCAGCACCAGCGGCCTGGCATCGCCGCCGATCTCCTCCGCCGCCCGCTCTCCTCTCGCGGCGTCCCGCGACCCGACGTAGACGGTCAAACCGGACGCCGCGAGCTGCCGCGCGATCTCCTTGCCGATGCCCTTGTTGGCCCCGGTGACCAGGGCGATGGAATCCTTCTTCGTCTCAGCGTCGTTCATACCGTTGACCCTTCCGCCCCCGCATTGGGCACATCCAGGGACAACCGATCCCTGGCAGCCAGTTTTGGAGGAGACGCGTGGCGAAACAGGAGCTGGCCCGCTTCCTGCGGTCGCGGCGCGAAAGCCTGCGGCCCGCCGACGCCGGCCTTCCCGCCTCCTCCCGCCGCACCCCCGGGCTGCGGCGGGAGGAGGTGGCCGAGCTCGCCCACATGTCCGTGGACTACTACGTACGGCTGGAGCAGGCGCGCGGGCCGCGGCCGTCGCCGCGCATCCTCGACGCGCTCACCGGCGCGCTCCGGCTCACCAGGGCTGAGCGGCGGCATCTGTTCCAGCTCGCGGGCACCGGCCCCACGCCTCCGCCCGGGCCGGTGCGCAGGGTTCGGCCGCAGGTGGCGGCGTTGCTGCACCGCATGCCCGACACGGCGGCCATCGTCACGGACGCCGCCTACGACGTGCTCGCCTGGAACCCGCTCGCGCAGGCCGTCCTGGGTTACGACCAGCAGCTCAACCTGGCCCGCCGCCGCTTCGCCGACACCGGAGGGTTCGGCTACGTCGAGTCGTCCAGCTTTGAGGAGTTCGGTCACATCGCCGTCTCCCGGCTGCGTCGCGCCGCCGAACGTTACCCGCACGACGAGGCACTCCAGCTGCTTCTGAGGGAACTACGCGCGGGCAGCGAGGAGTTCGTGCACATCTGGAACACCGACCCGGTCCACGAACCCGGCCACCGCACCAAGGTCGTGCAACACCCGGAGGTGGGAGCGTTGCGCCTCAACTGCGACGTCCTTCTCGTTCCTGACGACGACCAGCAGGTCGTCTTCATCACCGCCGACGCCGGTACCCCCTCCGCCCGCGCCCTCCGCCACCTGTCCGCCTCGGTACGGTGAGCAACCGCTCATCCCACCCCGATGTACGCATCAGCCCCCTGAACCGCCCGCCCCGAGACACCCACCACCTGAACCTCCGCCCCGAGACGCCCACCTGGCCCCCGGCCTGGCACGCCCGCCACCTGAACCCCGGCCCGATACCCCTCACCACTTGAACCCCGCCCCAAGATGCCCATCACCCTGAACCCCCGCCCGAGACCTCTCACCACCTGAACCCCGGGTGGCGGCGTCGGAGTGAGGTGCCGGGCGGGGCGCCGGGGTGAGGTAACACACGAGGCCTGAATTCCTACGCTGCACTCCCCGCCGTATGGCCTGGCTTTGTGGCAGTCGTTACGGATGAGCCGCAGGGGCAGTTGGGCCGGTTTTGACGCCGGAGCGGGATGGGACTTCCCGGCTCCAGGGCAGCCCGACAGGTGACTGCAGGACGACGGCTCTCCCACCAGGAGCAGCGGTCGCGGAGAAGCAGGAATCGGGGGTACCCGCGATGCGGACCACCATCACCAAGTTCGCCGTCGCCGGCGCCGTAGGCGTAACGGGTCTGCTCGGCGCTGCGGCTACGGCCCAGGCCGACGTGGGCGCGGGCCAGGTAAGCGCCCACGCCGCCCAGCCGGTGCCGCCGGACGACGACGATGACCTCCGGGTGGCCGACCCTGAAGGCGCGCCCGTACGTGCGGGGCCCGGGCCCGCGTACGAGATCGTCGATCGGATGAGTTACAGCGAACCGGTGCAGTACGAGGAGATGGCCGGCTACATCGAGATGACGCAGGAGGAGGCCGCCCAGATCGCCGGGATCATGCCGAGCGGCGAGATGCCAAGCGGGCAGATGATGCCCGGCGGGGAGATGCCCAGTGGCGAGATGCCGGGCGGGGAGACGATGCCGGGTGGGGAGATGCCCAGTGGCGAGATGATGCCTGGCGGCGAGGTGCCGAGCGGAGAGATGGTGCCCGGCGGGGAGATGCCCGGTGGCGAGATCGTGCCGGGCGGTGAGACCGATGGTGACGACACCTCCGGTGGTTCGGCGGCGCATGATGTGTACGGCGAGATGAATACCGGTGACCTGTCCGGTTCCTCCGCCGCCACACCCGGCCAGGCGACCACCAGCTACCCAGCCGCGTACGTCGTCCAGCAGGTCGCGAACGCCATCGGCCCGAGCACCTCGGAGGACGCCTGGCTGGACGTGGGCGACGGCTATGTCTGGCTCGGTGACGTGGAGCCGGATTGAGCCGCACGTCGGACGGCCCCGTCCCGGTGCGCGTGGAGTGCGCGCTGACCGAGCGGGGCCGTTCCCAGCGCGAGCAACTGCGGGTGCTTGGGTGATGAGCGGCAGGCCCTGCGGGTGCTCGGCCGGTGTGCGGCGGCCCCTGCGGGTGCTCGGCCGATGGGCGGGGGCCCCTGCTGGTGCTCGGGCGATGAGTGGCGGCCTCCCAGGACCAGAGACGGTCAGCAGCGCCCTCGACTCGTGCAGACGCGCCGCCGAGAGACGATCAGGTGCTCATTGAGCCTGCTCCCCCCGCCGCAACCTGGCGGATCGCCAGTCCGAATCGTCGACGAAGTGCACGTCGTAGCGCGTCTGCAGAGGAAGCAGGCTGTCGAAGGGTTCCAGACCGTGCTGGATCCGTCCCAGAGCACGGAAGTAGCCGAAGCGTTCGATGCCAGGGGTCAGCACCACCAGCAGGTCGGCAGTGCTGCCGGGCGCCGCGCCGAAGGCGTGCGGCAGGCCGGGCGGGATCGTCACGAGCCCGCCCCGCCCCACCTCGGTCAGGTGCCCGTCGAGCAGGAACTCCGCCGTCCCGTCGAGGACGTAGAACAACTCCGTGGACAAGGCGTGATAATGCGGGCGCGCGCCGTCGGCGCCCTCGCCGAGGACGAGCCGGTTGGCGCCCAGCGCGCCGCCGGTGCTCTCGCCGTCGGCCAGCAAGTGGAAGCCGCCGCCGCCGGGCAGCGCGACGTGTTCGGCATCGTGCGGCTGCAGGATCAGCGCGTCCGTGAAGGAAGACATGATCAGCTCCTCAGGTTGAGTCAGGTGTCCATTCGAACGCGCGAAGAGGGCGGCAACCAGAAGCGTTCGGCACGGTCATCGATCACTGATCGTGATGAATCGGGGGGCGCGGGTGGAGCTGCGGCAGTTGCGGTACTTCGTGGCGGTGGCCGAGGAGGGCGGGTTCGGCCGGGCGGCCGAGCGGCTGCACATCGTTCAGGCGGCGGTCAGTCAGCAGGTCGCCCGGCTGGAACGCGAGCTGGGCGTGGTCCTGTTCGAGCGATCCACCCGGCGCGTGCGGCTGTCCGGGGCGGGGGAGCGGCTGTTGCCCGAGGCGCGTGCCGTGCTGGCCGCCGCTGAGCGGACCCGGCGCGTGGCCGCCGATCTCGCCGCCGGTGAGGAGGCGGTGCTGCGTCTGGGCATCGTGCACAACGAGCGTGTCCACCGGCTGCTGAACGAGCTGGCGGCCGTCGCGCCCCGGCTTCGGGTACGGCTGCACCGGCTCGGCCCGGACGAGCGTTTGGCGGCCGTGCGGTCCGGTGAGCTGGAGGCGGCCCTGGTCCGTGCCCTGTCGGCGGCTCCCGGGCTGGAACTGCTGCCGGTGTGGGAGGACCCGCTGCTGGTGGCTCTCCCGGCCGGTCACGCGCTGTCCGCCGACCCGGTACTGAGCCTGGAACAACTGGGCGGTCTGCCCTTGCGGCTCGCGCCACGGGACGGCAACCCGGCCTTTCACGACCTGATCGTCGGGGCTCTGCGCGAGGCCGGGGTCGAACCGCGGCTCGGGCCGCCGTTCACCACGCTGCTGGACACGCTCACCGCGATCGGGCTCGGTGAGCCGTCCTGGACGGTCTTCTACCACGTGGGCGAACTGCCCGCCCTTCCACGGGTGGTCATCCGCGCGCTGGCCGCTCCTACGCTGACCACGTCACTGGCGGTGCCTCCCGGACCGCCCGCGCCCGCCCTGCGCCACCTCCTCCAGGCGATCACCGACCTGGATCCGGCACGCCCGACCTGGACATGACCGTCCGGGCGATGGCGTTTTGGAGGGATGTGGCGAGTGGCTGTCGGGGGGCTGGCGGGTGTGGCGAGTGGGCCGTTCGGGGGGTTGGCGTCTTGGTGTGGCGAGTGGCTGTCCGGGAGCCTGGCATTCTGGACGGATGCGACAGGTGACCGTCCTCGGCAGTTGCGGTGCGTTCCCCGAGCCGGGCCGTGCCTGCAGCGGTTTCGCCGTGGACTGGGACGGTTTCCGGCTGCTGCTCGACCTGGGCTACGCCACACTGCCGAGGCTGCTCGCGCACTGGCCGGACGGCGCGGTGGACGCCGTCGTCATCACCCACGAACACCCCGACCACTGCATCGACCTGCACGGCCTGTTCCGGATGCGGCTCTACGGCGCCCCCGGCGGCCCAAGGCTGCCGCTGTACTGCCCGCCGGGCGTGCTCGACCGGCTCGCCGGGCTGGAGCCCGACGTAGACCTGCACGCGGTGTTCGACGTGCGTCCGCTGCCCGGCACTTACCGGGTGGGGCCGTTCGCCCTCACCGGGCTGCCGCTGCCGCACTACGTGCCCAACGTCGGCATCCGCCTGGAGGCCGACGGGGTCGCCCTGGCCTACACCGGCGACACCGGCCCGGCACCGGCGCTCGCCGAGCTGGGGCGCGACGCCGACCTCTTCATCGTCGAGGCCACCGACAGAGAAGGCGAGACCGACCGTCCCACCCGCAATCTGATGGCTTCCACGGAGGCCGGTCAGTGGGCGAACGAGGCGGGCGCGCGCCGGTTGATGCTCACCCACTTCTGGCCGGGCAACGACCGGGACGCCGCCGTGGCCGCCGCCAGGAAGGAGTTCGGCGGTGAGGTGCTGGCGGCCGAGGAAGGACTCACTGTCCGGCTCGGGCGAAACTGATCAGCCGGCTCACCCCAGGGCGACCCGCACCGGCCGTACGGAGTCACGCACGATGATGTGCGTCCCCAGCAGCACGTGCTGCGCGGGCGCCACCACCTTCTCCTGCCGCCGTTCCAGCGCCAGCCGCACGGCCGTCCGCCCCAGCTCCTCGTGCGGCACGTGTACGGTGGTCAGGTCGATGTCCGCCGCCGGCGGCAGGTCGTCGAACCCGACCATGGACACGTCGTCAGGCACCCGCAGCCCGTGCTCCCGCAACGCCTGGCGAGCGCCGGCGGCGATGAGGTCGTTCCCCGCGAAGACGGCGGTGAAGTCGGGCGGCCCCGCCGCGAGCCGTTCCCTGATCATGCGGTAGCCCTCGCTCCGCTCCATCGTGCCGTCGGCCTCCAGCCCGGGGTCGTGCGGGACGCGGTGGTCGGCGAGGGCGTTGCGGTAGCCGGTGATGCGGCTGTCGGAGGTGGTGTAGCCCTCGTGCCGGCCGAGGAAGAGGATCCGCCGGTGCCCGGCCGAGAGCAGGTGGCTGGTGATGGCGTACGCGCCGCCGGTGTTGTCGTACTCGACGACGAGGGCTGGCACGTCGGGCCCCAGCGTGGGGCGCCCGCACAGGACGAGCTGGGAGCCGGCCGCCGCGAGCGCGCGGGCGTAGTCGGCCATGCGTTCGCGGTAGGCGTCGTTGTTGACGACGTTCCCGACGAGGATGACGCACTCGGCGTGCTCCTGCCGCATGAGCTGGACGGTGGCCAGTTCGCGCTCCGCGTCGCCGCCCGTGGTGCCGACGATGCACAGCTTGCCCTCAAGGGCGGCCTGCGTCTGCACCCCCTGTGCGACGTGCGCGTAGTGCGGGGAGACGACGGAGTTGACGATGATGGCGACGCTGCGGCTGCTGGCTCCGGCGAGGTTGCGGGCGTTGGCGTTGGCGACGTAGTCGAGCTCGCGCACCGCCTTCATGACCTTGCTGCGGGTCGCCGGGGCGCTCGGGTAGGAGCCGGACAGGATGCGGGACACCGTGGCCACCGACACGCCCGCGTGCGCGGCCACGTCGCGGATCGTCGTCGGCCGCTGCTCGCCGCTGTCGGACCGCCGGACCATGCCACCTCCCAGTGAAACACATGGGTAAACCGGTTACACGGATTGTTTCCGCCTGGCTGGCGCAGTGTCAAATCATCCCGCCGACCGTCGGCCTCAAGCAGGTAGGTAAAACGCTTGCATCGCCAAGCCCACTGAAGTCTCCATTTTCCCGGCTTATTGGCTTAGTATGCGCTTTATGTCGATGACCCGTGAGCGCTGGGAGGCCATGGCGGACCACCTGCTGGCCGCCGTGCAGCCGTACGCGACGGAAGGCTTCGCCCAGTACCGCCTGCCCGGCAAGGCCAGCAGGTCGGGGCCGGTGAGCGACGGGCTCGAAGGGTACGCGCGCACGTTCCTGCTCGCCGCGTTCAGGATCGCCGGAGCGCGCGGCGACGTACCGGCGGGGCTGATCGAGCGGTACGCGAGCGGGCTGAGCGCCGGCACCGACCCCGCGCACCCGTACGCGTGGCCCGCGCTGACCGACATGTCGCAGCAGCTCGTGGAGGCGGCCTCGATCGCGCTGGCGCTGCACGAGACCCGGCCGTGGCTGTTCGACCGGCTCTCGGCGGGGGAGCGGGAGCGGGTGGTGGAGTGGCTGGCCGGGTTCGTGGGGAAGCGGACGCCGGACAACAACTGGGTGATGTTCCGGGTGGTCGTCGAGCAGTTCCTGGCCGGGGTGGGCGGGCCGTACGAGCCGTCCGAGATCACCGGCGGCCTGGAGCGCGTCGAGGAGTGGTACGCGGGCGACGGCTGGTACTCCGACGGCAAGGGGAAGAACTTCGACTACTACTGCGGCTGGGCGCTGCACCTGTACCCGTCGCTGTGGGCCAGGATGAGCGGCGACACCGCCAGGCAGGAGCTGTACGCGGGGCGGCTGCGCCGCTTCCTGGAGCAGTACCAGCACTTCTTCGCCGCTGACGGCGGCCCGGTGCACCAGGGGCGGTCGCTGACGTACCGGTTCGCGACGGTCGCGCCGCTGTGGCTGGGGGCGCTCACCGGCGCCTCGCCCCTGCCGCCCGGCCGGACCAGGCGCATCGCCGGGCGGGTGCTGGAGCACTTCGCCGAGCGCGGCGCGCCGGACGAGCGCGGCCTGCTCAACCTCGGCTGGTACGACGCGTTCCCGCCCATCGCGCAGGCCTACTCGGGCCCGGCGTCGCCGTACTGGGCGAGCAAGGCGTTCCTCGGCCTGCTGCTCCCGCCCGGACACCCGGTCTGGACGGCGGCGGAGGAGCCCGCGCCCGTCGAGCTGGCCGACCAGTCGCTCACCATGCCCGCCCCCGGCTGGCTGCTGCACTCCACCAGCGCGGACGGCGTCGTCCGCCTCGTCAACCACGGCAGCGACCGCGACCGCGTCCAGTCTCCCGACGGCGACCCCGACCCGTACTACCTCAAGCTCGCCTACACCACCCACACCGGCCCCGACGTGGGCGAACACGCCCAAGGTGTGGACAACCACCTGGCCGTCATCGCCCCCGGCGGCACCGCGTCGCTGCGCCGTTTCATCGAGCCGCTCGCCGCGTCCGACCGCTTCGCCGCCTCGGCCTACCAGGACGGCCCGGTACGCGTGGTGACGGCCTCCGTCGTGGACGGCGCGGCGGAGATCAGGATCCACCGCGTCACCGCCCCGGCTGGGCACCAGGTGCGGGACGGCGGCCACGCCCTGGCCGCTCCGACCGCCCCCGACCTGCGAGAGGGCGACTCCCTGGCGCTGGCCCGCCGCCCGGACGGGCTGACCAGCGCCGTCCGCGCCCTGCACGGCTACTCGGGCACCGGCGTCGTCACGGCGGTGGACGCCAACGCCTTCGGCCGCCACTCCGCCGTCCCGTACGCCTTCGCGACGGCCCATCCAGGCGGCACCGCCCTCTACGCCAGCCTGGTGTGGCTGTCGGGGACGGCGGCGGAGCCGCCCGGTGTGTCCGTGCGGATCGAGGACGGCGAGACGGTCGTCCTGACCCTGGACGGGGGAGAGACGGTGACCGTCCACCTGGGGGACGTGCCCTCGGCGACCCGGGAGCTTCTGGCCGGAAGAGCATGATCGGTATACGTTCGGGCGATACCGGAAGGAGTGCGTATCGTGCGATTACGGTTTCTGGCCGCCTTGGCGGCCTCGCTGGCCCTCGTCCTGCCCGCGGCCCCGGCCACCGCCGCAGCCCAGGACGACCTGCTGGAACGGCTGAAGGCCATCCCCGGATTGACCGTCGTGTCGGAGACTCAGCCGTCCGGCTACCGGTTCTTCGTCCTGTCCTACACGCAGCCCGCCGACCACAGGAACCCCGGCCAGGGCGCCTTCCAGCAGCGGCTCACCCTGCTGCACCGCTCCGAGCAGGCGCCCGTCGTGCTGGCCACCGGCGGGTACGGGCTGCCGGTGAACCCGACGGCCTCGCGCAGCGAGCCGACCCGGCTGCTCGACGGCAACCAGGTGTCCGTGGAGCACCGGTTCTTCCGATCCTCGCGCCCCTCCCCGGCCGACTGGGACGACCTGACCATCTGGCAGGAGGCGACCGACGAGCACCGGATCGTCCAGGCGCTCAAGACGATCTACGGCGGCAAGTGGATCCAGACGGGTGTGAGCAAGGGCGGCATGACCTCCGTCTACCACCGCCGCTTCTACCCGGACGACGTGGACGGCGTGGTGGCCTACGTCGCGCCCAACGACCCGATCAACCCGCTGGACCACGCCTACGACCGGTTCTTCGCTCGCGTCGGCACCCCGGAGTGCCGTACCGCGCTGGAGAACGTGCAGCGTGAGGCGCTCAAGCGGCGTGAACGGATGGTGGCGCTGCTGGAGGCGGACGCCGCGCGCAACGGTTACACCTTCGCCAGGACACTGGGGACCGCCGACCGGTCGTTCGAGATGACGGTTCTCGACACGGCGTGGGCGTTCTGGCAGTACCTGAGCGTGAACGACTGCGCGTCCGTGCCGCCGGTGACCGCCACGGACGAGGAGCTGTACGCGTGGATCGACAACGTGGCCTCGTTCGCGTTCTACACCGATCAGGGCTTGGAGTACTACACGCCGTACTACTACCAGGCGGCCACCCAGCTCGGCTGGCCCGATCTCGCGTTCCGGCACCTGCGCGGGCTGACCAGGTACCGGGGGCTCTACCAGCCCAACTCGGTGCTGCCCGCCGAGCTGAGGTCCCGGCACGATCCGCGGCCGATGCCGGACGTGGACCACTGGGTGCGCACGCGCTCGGAGCGCATGTTGTTCGTGTACGGCGAGAATGACCCGTGGAGTGCCGAGCGGTTCGCGCCGAGCGGGAGGGACTCCTACCTGTACGTGGTGCCGGGGGCCAACCACGGGGCCAACATCGGGTCGCTGCCTGAGGCGGAACGGGCGGCGGCGACGGAGACGCTGTCGCGGTGGGCGGGGGTGCCGGCCGGTGATCGGCGGGCGCCGGAAGCCGTGCCTGCTCTTCCGGACGACCCCATGCTGCCTGATCGGCACCACCTTTCCTGACCACGCGGGTACACCGGGCTGCGCGGCAGCCCGGTGTCGTCAGCCCAGGACGGTGGCCACGGCGCCCCAGGACTTCAGCCGTTCCCGGACCTCGTCCCGCACCGGCAAGGCCAGCGCCTCCTCGTAAGCCTGCTCCATCAACGCCGCGACGTTCACCCGTTCCCCCGTCTCGGCCGACCGCACGGCCGCCTCGACCATGGCCAGGCTTCCCAGGTTCCCTCGGATGGCGCTGTCCGGCCGGCTCCCCGTCCGTACCGCCTCGGCGAACTCCGCGAGCGCGCCCGCGATCTGCTCGTGCGCCCCCGGCGCCACGTTCTCCTCCAGCCCCCGCACGCTGGAGGTGACGCGCGACTCCCCGTCCCAGGTGGCGGTGCCGCCGGCGGCGACGGCTCGCCACTCGCCGTTCCAGGACGTGTCGCGCCCCTCCGCGCACCAGCTCCCGGTGAACACGTACCGGGTGCCGTTGGAGAACAGGAAGGTGGCGGTCGCGGACGCGTCCCCCTGGAACCAGCTCCAGGACGGGTTCCAGCTCTCGCACACGACGGAGACCGGCTCGGCGCCGAGGAGGTGGCGGCTGGCGTCGAAGGCGTGGATGGCCATGTCGACCAGCAGCGGCTGGGGCATCTCCTCGCGGAACCCGCCGAAGTGCGGGGCGCGGTAGAAGTCGGTGGTGAGGAGGCCGGGCGGGCCGAGTTCCGCGACGCGTTCGCGGAAGGCGGTCAGGGCGGCGAAGTAGCGGCGGGACTGACTGATCATCAGCAGGTGTCCGGTCGCCTCGGCGGCGGCGGCCTGGACGAGTGCTTCGGCGAGGGTCGGGGCGGCGGGCTTCTCGCACAGGACGGGGAGCCCGGCGAAGAGCGCCTCGACGTTGACGGCGCTGTGGGCGGCGGGGACGGTGACGTTGACGACCGCGTCGGGCTCGACGGCCGCGAGCAGCTCGCCGAGCGACCCGGCCACCACGACCGAACCGCCACCGAGCCGGCTGCCCGAGCCCCCGGCCGAATCACAGCCGACCGACCGCACGGCGGCCTCGGCCCGCTCCACGTCGAGGTCCGCCACCCCCACCAGCTCGACCCCGTCCGCAGCCGCGATCGTCCGCAGCCACGCCACCCCCATCGCCCCGGCCCCCACCTGCACGAGCCGCAACGGCCGCACACTCACTGGGAGCCCTCCTTGTTGTGCATCGCCCCCCGATACCCGTGCCCGTTGAAGAAGTCCCCCGCCTCGTACCGCAGCAAGGTCGGCATCTCCCGCCGCGCCGGGGCAGCCCACTCCACCCCGTTGGCGATGACCTGCAGCACATCGGGATGGTGGTAGACGGGATAGTCCTGATCCCCAGGGCTGAAGTAGAAGATCTTCCCGTTGCCGCGCCGGAACGTGCACCCGCTCCTGAACACCTCACCCCCGGTGAAGGAGCTGATGAAGATGAGCTCGTCGGGGGTCGGGATGTCGAACTGCTCCCCGTACATCTCCTGCGCGGGAATCTCGATCGGATGCGGAACGCCGCGCGCGATGGGATGGCCGGGCATGACCGTCCAGATCAGCTCGCGATCGTTCTCGCTGCGCCACCGCAGCGTGCACGTGGTCCCCATCAGCTTGGTGAAGATCTTCGACCAGTGGCCGGAGTGCAGCACCAGCAGCCCCATGCCCGACAACACGTGCCGATGCACCCGTTCCACCACCTCGTCGGCGACCTCCGCGTGGGCGGCGTGCCCCCACCACGTGAGCACGTCGGTCTCGGCGAGCACCTCTTCGGTCAGGCCGTGCTCGGGGTCGTCGAGGGTGGCGGTCCGTACGGTGGCCCGCTCGCCGAGCCGCTCCTCCACCCCCCGCCGGATGGCGTTGTGCATGCCGTCGGGGTAGATCTTGGCCACTTCTGGCTCGGCCTGCTCGTGGCGGTTCTCGCCCCACACCAGGACACGGATCGTCATGTCGAAACAACTCCTCACTTGACGGCGCCGGCGACGGCGCCTGCCGCGATGTAACGCTGCGCGAAGATCAGGAGCAGGGCGGCGGGGACGGAGGCGAGGACGGCCGTGGCCATCACCGTGTCCCAGTCCTGGGTGTTCGCGCTGATGTAGTCGTAGATGCCGAGGGTGATGGGCCGCACTTCGGGCGTGCTGGTCAGGGTGAGCGCGAACAGGAAGTCGCTCCACGCCGACAGGAACGTGAACAGGGCGGCCGTCACGATCGCGTTCTTGCTGATGGGCACGACGATGGAGACGAACGCCCGCAGGTGGCCGGCCCCGTCCACCATGGCGGCCTCCACGAGCGCCCGCGGGATGGACCCCATGAACGCCCTGATGAGCAGCACCGCGAACGGGATGCCCGCGGCGGTGTTGGCGAGGATCAGGCCGAAGAGGTTGTTGATCAGGAAGAGGGAGTTGAACAGCGGGTAGAGCGCGTTCGCGATGACCATGGCGGGGATCATCTGGGTGATCAGCAGCACCAGGACGAAGGCGCTCGCGCCGCGTGAGCGCAGCCGCGACAGGCCGTAGGCGGCGGGGGTGGCGACGACCAGCGTGAGGACGACGGTGCCGAGGGCGATGAGCAGGCTGGTGACGAAGTTCTGCCCCTGCTCGGTGATGGCCTTCGCGTAGCCGGAGAAGGTGGCGTGCAGGGGGAGCCAGTCCCTGGTGGTGGCGCCGGAGCTGGACTGCAGGCTGCTGTTGAGCATCCAGTAGACCGGGAAGAGCATCACGGCCAGGAAGAGCACGCCCAGCGCGGTCATGGGGAGTCGTTTGAAGGTCATTCAGAGGGCTCCCTGCGCGAGAGGTACAGGTAGACCAGGGCGAAGACGAGCGAGACGACGATGAGCACGTTGCTGATCGCGGCGCCCTCACCGAAGTTGAACTCCACGAACGACTTGTTGTACGCGTTCGTCGCCAGCGTCTGCGTGGAGTTGGCGGGCCCGCCGCCGGTCAGGCCGAGGATGATGTCGACGACCTTGAGCGTGTAGACGACGCCGAGCACGATGACGACGCTGACCACGGGCCGCAGGTTCGGCCAGGTGATGTGCCGGAACGCCTTCCACCCGGTGGCGCCGTCCAGCGAGCCGGCCTCGTACAGGTCCTTGGGCACGGCCTGCAGCCCGCTGTAGAGGATGGCGACGTTGAACGGGATGCCGAGCCAGATGTTCACGCAGATCACGCCGACGAGCGCGAGCGTGGGATCGACCAGCCAGGGCACGGCGGGCACGCCGAACAGGCCGAGGAACTGGTTGAGCGCGCCGCTCTCCTGGTCGAGCAGCCATTTCCAGACCGCGCTGGAGGCGATCAGCGGGATCAGCCACGGCAGCAGCAGCATCGCGCGCAGGAACCCGCTGAGCGGGAAGTTGCGCTTGAAGAACAGCGCCAGCGCGAGCCCGATGGCGAACTGGAAGGTGATCGAGCCGATGGTGAACAGCGCGGTGTTCACCATCGTCGTGGTGAACAGGTAGCTCGACAGGATCGTGGCGTAGTTGGCGATCCCGACCCAGGGCGCCTGCCCGCTGTAGAACGTCGAGGTCGTGTACTCCTGGAAGCTCATGACGACGTTCTGGACGATCGGGTAGCCGAAGAACATCGCCACGAACACGATCGCGGGCAGGCAGAACAGCCAGGGCGTGGCCCGCCGGAGCAGCCTCGTCCACAGGACGGTGCGGTGTTCGCCCGCCGTGACCGGCAGGCTGAGATGGGCTGAGGTCATCAGCGGTGCTCCTTACTGCTCGCCCTGCGCCTGGCGCAGGGCTTCGGCGGGAGCGGCCTTGCCTGTCAGCGCGATCTGCACGGCGTTGTAGATCTTGGTCGCCGCTTTCGGCCAGTCGGGGCCGAGCAGCGCGGTACGCGAGCGCGCGGTGCGCACGGTGGTGACGAACGGGGCGAGCGCCGGGATCTCCTTACCGGCCTGCTCGGCGACCTCGGGGTTGGACGGCACCATCTGCTTGATCTTCGCCGTCCGGAGCTGGTTGTCCGTGGAGACCAGGCATTTCACGAACTGTCCTGCCTTGGCCATCCTGGCCTGGTTCCCGGTGCGCGGCACGGTGAAGACCTCGCCGCCGAGCGGGGCGACCGTGGTCTGCGACAGGTCGCGCTTGGGGATGGTGAACACGCCCCAGTTCACGTCCCGCTGCTCCTGGAGGGCGGGGATCTGCCACGGCCCGTTGACCACCATGGCCGCCTTGCCCGCGATGAACTGGTCGATCACGTCGTCCTGGCTCCAGATGATCGAGCTGCGCGACATCGACCCGTCGTTCTGCAGGTCGAGCAGGAAGCGCACCGCCTGTTCGGTCTGCGGGGTGGTGATGTCCTGCTCGGTGCCGCCGTTGCCCCACATGAACGGCAGGAACTGCCAGGTGCCCTCGTAGGTGTTGACGGTGCTCATCGCGAAGCCGTAGCGGTCCTGGCCGGTGAGCCGCTTCGCGGTGGCGCGCAACTCGTCCCAGGTCGTGGGCGGGGTCGTGATGCCGGCCTGCTGGAACAGGTCCTTGTTGTAGAAGACGCTCAGCGTGTTCACGGCGGGGGCGAGCCCGTACAGCTTGCCCGCGTACGTGCCCGCCTTCACCACGGCCGGCAGGATGCCGGCGCCGTCCACGCCGTAGTCGGACAGCGGGGAGAGCGCGCCGGACTCGGCGATCTGCTGCACGTCCGGGTTGTCGAGCATGAGCACGTCGGGCAGGGTGCGGGAGGAGCTCTGCTGGAGCACCTTGGGGATCAGTCCTGGCCCCGCCACGTGGCTGATCTCGATGGAGACGCCGGTGCTCTGCGCGCACGAGTGGTAGATCGGATCCTGGGCCTCGTCGTAATAGTCCTGAATGGTCAGCGTGTTGGGGGATTCCGTGCCGGAGGCGGCCGCTCCGCCGCACGCGGTGAGCGTGAGAGGGGCGAGCACCGCCGCCGCGACAGCCACTTTGGGCGCCCTTTCCGGGCGCTTCCGCGCTGTCTCCATGTGATGACTCCTGTCCCGTTGGAGCGGGTCGCGGAAATCGGCAGTGGAGGGCTTGTGAGCAGGGGGAACGAGGGTGATGGGCCAGACTCGCGCTGATCGATCAAAGCGCTTAACCGGCGTTCGCTTGTTGTGTATGTTGCGCTGATCTGTCTGTGATGTCAACAACAAGTTAAGCGTTTTGACGCAGGCGTCTCGGAGATATAGTCGCAGTGCTTCCTCACGGAAAGAGCCGGCAGCCATGGTCACGATGCGCGACGTCGCCGCGCGGGCGAATGTCTCCATCGCCACGGTGTCCTTCGTGCTCAACGGCACCAAACGGGTCGCGCCGGAGACCAGGGCCCGCATCGAGGCGGCCATCGAGGAGCTCAACTACCGGCGCAACGTCGTGGCGCGCGCCCTGGCCAGCTCGCGCACCCGCATCCTCGCCCTGCTCCACCCCGACCTGGAGTCGCGGGCGAACGCCACGGTGATCCAGTTCGTCATGGGCGCCGCGCACGGCGCCCGCGAGCGCGGCTACGACCTGGTGCTGTGGCCGGTCAACGACGACGAGCAGATGTCACACCTGCTCGCGGGCGGGCTGGTGGACGGCGCGCTGCTGATGGAGGTGCAGATCCGCGACTCGCGGGTCGAGCGGCTGGTCGCCTCCGGCCTGCCGTTCGCGCTGATCGGCCGTACGGAGAACGACGACCTGCCGTACGTGGACATCGACTTCGCCGCCACGATCCAGGAGGCGGTCGCCCATCTGCGCTCCTACGGCCACGAGCGCATCGCGCTGATCACCGACCGCGCCAGGGGCGGCCCGGGGCCCGGCCGGATCATGCGGGTCGAGTCCGCCTACCGCGACGCGATCGCCCCGCTCGGCGCCCAGCCCGTGATCATCGCCGTTGACAGCACGTCGGCGGGCGGGCGAGAGGCCGCGCGCACGCTGTGCGCGGAGCATCCCGAGTGCACCGCCGCCATCCTGGTCAACGAGGGCGCCTCGGCGGGGCTGGCCAAGGAGATCAGGGCGGCGGGCCGGTCCATCCCCGGCGATCTGTCCGTCATCTCGGCGTCCACCACGCGCGAGCTGGGCGAGATGATCGAGCCCGAGCTGACCGTGATGGCCGCGCCCGCCGCCGAGCTGGCCCGCCTGGCCGTGGACGCCCTCATCGACCAGCTCGAAGGCGTCCCCGACGCGCCGCCGCACACGCTCATCCCGTGCACGCTGGTGCCGGGGGAATCCGTGGGTCCCGTCACTGTTTCGTGACAAATGACCAGAATGAGTAGACATTTCCTGTTCTCTTCAGCCACTCCACGCTCAGCGTTCACACAAGCGCCCCAAGGTGCCCGGGGGCCGCCTGACCGGCGCCCCTGAACGTTTGAGAAGGGACTGCACCCGATGCAGCCAACGGCATCACGAAGGTTATTCGAGCGCGGACGGCTGGCCATTGCCGCCACGCTCACCGCACTGCTGGTCAACACCCTGGTGACGGCAGCGCACGCGGACCCGGAGCAGCAGGAGCGGGGCAGGCCGAGCCCCACCCCGACCACCTCCCAGAACCCGCCGGTGCTCACCCCGGCCGACGGCTCCTACCTCGAAGGCACGGTCAAGGCCGCCGCGGTCCCGGTCACGGCCGGCGACAGCGTCACGAAGCTCGCCGTGGACGACGCCGCGATCGAGGGCGCCACCCGTACCGTCGGCGTCTCCAAGCTCGCCTTCGACGTCGGCTCCAGCTCCACCGAGGCGATCTACCACAGCTACGTGCTGGTGAACGGCGCGTACAAGGCCGAGATCGGCAACTACGTCAGCCAGCGGGCGACGCTCGACATCCCCAACGAGCACCTGGTCAAGGGCGAGAACACCGTCGAGATCGTCGTCGGCGCCATCTCGTCGTCCTGCGGCACCAACTACGACGACTTCGTGCTGTCGGACGTGGGCCTCGAACTGCTCGGCGAGATCGCCGACGGCGAGGACAACCCGTACACGCTCTCGTTCGGCGACGGAAGCTGCGGCACGAACACGACGCTGCTCAAGCGGGCCACGCTGAAGTTCTTCACCCAGTCGGACCCGCAGGGCACCACCGGCCTCGCCGCCGACGTGGACACCACCAAGCTGGCCAACGGCCCGCACGTGCTCAGCGCCACCACCGCGGCCGGCGTCACGGTCAAGCACGCCGTGACCGTCAACAACGCCCCGGCCGGCGCGCCGCGCCTGCTGCCCACCGACGGCACGCTCGTCGCGGGCACCAAGGCCGTCTTCGCGACGGTCCCGGCGGGCAGCACGGGCGGCGTCAAGAAGCTCACCGTGGACGGCAAGGAGCCCGTCACCAAGGCGACCCTCGGCAACGGGGCCGCGATGCTCGCCTTCGACGTGGGCGCCGACCCGCTCGACGACAAGAACAACGACTTCCTGCTCGTCAACGGCAAGCGCGTGGACCTCGGCGGCTCGTACGCCAACGGCCGCGCCACCGTCGCCGTCCCGGCCCGCTTCCTGACGCCCGGCGAGAACACGATCAAGGTCGTCGCCGGCGACTACAAGGAGTCCTGCGGCAACGACCGCGACGACTTCACGATCTCCAACCTGGCCCTGACGCTCGACGGCGCCACGGTGACCGGGCAGGGCGTCGAGGCGTCGTACGCGATGGGCGACGGCACCTGCGGCAGCGACCAGGCGGCCAAGCGCGAGGCCGAGCTGCGCTACACCATCGACGCCCCCGCCGTGCACCTCGTCGAGACGCTCGGCTCCGGCGAGGCGAAGCTCAGCTTCACCGTGGGCAGCAACTCGATCGAGGCCCGCTACCAGAGCTACCTGCTCGTCAACGGCCAGAAGGTCATCGTGGACGGCGACTTCGTCAGTAAGCGCGTCGACCTGACGATCCCGAACGAGTACCTGGTGCCCGGCTGGAACACGGTCGACTTCGTGGCCGGCACGTACCCGACGTCGTGCGGGAACAACCGCGACGACTTCGCCATCTCCAACATCGCGCTGACCCCGGCGCAGGGCACCGCCACCGGACAGATGCTGAAGAGCTCGTACAGCATGGGCGACGGCAACTGCGGCGACTCGGTCAACCCGCTGACCGAGATCGACCTGGAGTTCCTCGTCGCTGCCCCGGCCGGCGGCCTGCGCGCCGACCTCGACACCACCGCCATCAAGGACGGCAAGCACACGCTGGCCGCCGAGTCGGGCAGCGGCGAGAGCGCCACCCGCACCCTCATCACCGACAACTCCGCGCCGAAGGTCACCAGGAGCGTCCCGGCAGCGGACGAGAAGATCAGGGCCACGGTCGTGCTGGACGTCAAGCTGGAGGACGCCTCCGGCGTGGTCACCGGGCCCGACGTCAAGCTCGACGGCCGGCCCGTCCAGCTCGGCACCCAGATCGGCCCCGGACTGAAGGCCGGAAAGCACACGCTCTCCGTGACCGGCGCCGACGGGCTCGGCAACACCGCGACGCGCGAGATCGTGTTCGAGTCGGCCGGCATCCCCGACGTGCCCGCCGAGCTGAGCCCGGCGCTGGGCGCCGTGGACGTCTCCGACCCCGCCACTCTCTCGGCCAAGGTGGCCGAGCCGGACGGCGGCCAGGTCACGGCCACGTTCTCGCAGGCCGAGATCCTCACCCCCGACGAGGTCTACCAGGGCACCGCCACGACCCTGCCCACCACGCTCAAGGTGCCAGGCGAGAAGAAGGTCAGGACCCAGGGGCTGGAGCCCGCCGACGGCCGGACCATCGACGCGCCCACCGGCCAGGACCTCGTCTACCAGCGCTTCGACGTCCAGGTGAAGGGCCACGCGGACAGCCCCGTGCTGCGCTGGGAGGGCTCCATCGACCCCGAGCGGCTGGCTTCGCTGCGGGTCTGGAACGCCGAGGCCAAGGCGTGGGACCTGCTGACCAGCTCCCGCGGCGCCGCCGAGGGCAAGACGGCGCTCACGGCCGTCGTGGACCCGAAGTACATCGACCGCCAGAAGGTGCACGTCATGGTGACGGGCGAGGACCCGTTCGCCGACGACATCGAGCCCGGCGACCCCAACGGCTTCGCCGACCCCTCGACGTACGACTTCTCGATCGTGCACTTCACCGACACGCAGTACATCTCCGAAGGCGCGGTCGAGCAGGAGACGGCCGAGGAGCGCGCCGTGTGGGAGTCCGCCTACGCCGGCATCGTGAACTGGATCAAGGACAACAAGGACCAGCGGAAGATCTCCTACGTCGCGCACACCGGCGACATCATCGAGAACAACATCCGCAAGCCCGCCGACGAGGCCATGCAGCGCCAGATCACCGGCGAGTTCGAGGTGTCCTCGAAGCAGCAGCGCGTGCTGGACGACGCCGGCATCCCCAACGGCGTCATCGCCGGCAACCACGACAACCAGTCGGGCACCGAGGAGGGCCCGGGGGCCATGTACAACCAGTACTACGGCCCTTCCCGGTACCAGACGGCCGCGCAGGGCTGGCAGCACGCCGAGTACGGCGGCCCGTGGAAGGAGGGCGACAACCAGAACCACTACGACCTGTTCTCCGCGGGCGGGCTGGACTTCGTGGTGGTCGGCCTGTCGTACGGGGTGACGAGGGACGAAGCCGAATGGGCCGACTCGATCTTCAAGAAGTACCCCAACCGCAACGGCATCCTGCTCTCGCACGACTACCTCGTGCCGAGCACCAACCCCGACGGGCGCGGCGCGGGCTTCTCCGCCCCCGACGGCTCGATGTTGTACAAGACGGTCGTCGAGAAGAACGCGAACGTCTTCCTCATCCTCGCCGGCCACGAGCACGGCGTGGGCACCAACGTCAAGCCGAAGGTCGGCCAGGTCGGCAACGGGGTCGTGGAGCTGCTGGCGGACTACCAGTTCTACACGGTCTCCGCCGACCGGCTCGGGCTCACCGAGATCGGCGGGTACAACCCGGCCGACCAGCTCCAGTTCGGCGCCAGCTTCCTGCGGATGCTGCAGTTCAACGTCAAGCGCTCGGAGCTGATCGTCGACACGTTCTCGCCGCTGCTCAACGAGTTCGGCGCGACCGAGTACGACCCGCTGCGCCGCTACAACGGCCTTGAGGACAACATGGTGCTGCCGGTCGACCTCAGCTCGCGCACGACGAGCCTGCAGACCGACTCGCTGGCCGTCTACAAGCCCACCCGCGTCATCGGGCGCGACCGGGTCGCCTCCGGCCAGGTCGCCTCCGTCAAGTGGGACCGGCTCAAGGACGACACGGCCTACGCCTGGTTCGTCACCGCCCGCTCCGCCGGCGGCGGCGTGACCGCGTCCGAGCCGAGCGTCTTCGTCACCAAGGACGAGCACGGCCGCCCCGGCAGGTGGGACGCCGGCTCGCCCATGCACCGCTGGTTCAACCGCTAGACGAACCTGCCGCCCCGGGCCCCGCGTCCGGGGCGGCAGCCCTTTTTCGCTGGAGATGCACATGTCCCGCTGGCTGCCCGCCATCGCGCTGCTGGCCGTCCTGCTGCTCCCCGCCCCCGCCGCCGCACACGATGCTTCCACGATCGCCCGTGCCGAGGTGACGGGCACGGGGGTGAACGTGCGGGTCGTGCTGGACCTCGAGTACGACGTCCTGATGAAGTCGGCCTGGCTGTACGCCTCCGCCTACGACGCCGAGGAGCGGGCCGAGCAACTGCGGCAGCTCGCGCTCAACCGCGACGCCGTGGCCGAGTACGTCACCCGCCGCTTCGCCGTCGCCTACGACGACCGGCCCTGCGCCCCCTCCCTGACCCGCGACGCCGACGTGCGCACGCGCGAGAAGAAGAGCTTCGCCGTGCTCGCCTTCGCCTTCGCCTGCCAGGGCGAGCCGGGCGGCACGCACGCCGTGTCCAGCGCGCTGTTCCCGGACGCGGAGACGTTCGTGCACAGCACGGAGACGGTCGTCCGGTACGACCTCGACGGGGAGCGCGGCTCGGCGGTCCTGGTCGCGGAGAGCCCGACCCTGAAGGTGGGGGAGCGGGCGGAAAACGGCCTGCCGAACTGGCTCCTCCTGGCCGTGCTCGCCGCCGCGGCCCTCCTGCTGATCAGGCGGCTACGCCGGTAGGCGGATTTGTCGGGGAATCTCCCGAGGTTGGCGGCGAACACGCCCGCTGTGTTCTGCTGATCCTCGGGGGAGGGGCGTGAGCAGACGGTTGGGCCGGTCCTTGCGGACGCGGCTGGCACTGTTGGCGAGCATCGCGATGTTGCTGCTGAACGTCATCGTGAGCGCCTTCGTGCTGTTCGGCATCCGCAACGAGGTGGCCGAGATCAAGGTGCGGGAGGTGTCGGGCCGGACGGTGCCCGTGCTGCTGCGGGTCAAGCGCGACAAACTGCCGCGGGTGCTGCCCCAGGACGGGCTCGACGGCCTTCAGGTGGTGGACCCGCGAGGCCGCCCGGTGGCCTGGTCGCCGAGCCTGGCGGGGGCGCCGCGGCTGACGACCGAGCTGCCGCGCCGCAACATGGCCAACGACTTCGCCAAGCTCTGCGACCTGCCCCGGTTCCCCGGTGAGTGCAAGACGGTCGTGGCGCTGGTGGCGTACCAGCCGGAGGGCGAGTGGGTGATCTACGGCGTCGGCCCGGCCGTGCCGTGGTACGTCGCGCCGCAGGTCGTCGCGTTCCAGGCCGCCGTGACGGCCGCGCTGGTGGCGCTGGCCTGGTTCGGGGTCTCCCGGGTGGTGGCCAGGACGTTGCGGCCGGTCAGCAGCATCACCAAGCGGCTGGCCGAGATCAGCGAGGGCGGCGGCGGGATGCGGATGCCCGTGCCCGAGACGGACGACGAGATCAGGGCGCTGGCCGAGACGGGCAACCGCATGCTGGAGCGGCTGGAGTCGGCGCTGCAGCAACTGCAGGTGGCGATGGAGCGGCAGCGCCAGTTCGCCGCCGACGCCTCCCACGACCTGCGCAGCCCCATCACCGCGATGCGCGCCCAGATCGAGGACGCCCTGCTGCACCCCGAGGACACCGACTGGCCGGAGACCGGCAACGAGGTGCTGACCAGCCTGGATCGGCTGCAGGCGATCGTGGCGGACCTGCTCACGCTGAGCAGGCTGGACGCGGGCGCGCCCGACGAGCGCGAGCCGCTCGACCTGAGCGAGCTGGCGGCGGCCGAGACGGCCAGGCCGCGCTCCAAGCAGGTCGTCACCACGTTGCAGACCGGCGTGACGGTCAACGGCGACCGGCTGCAACTGGCCCGCCTGCTGACGAACCTGCTCGACAACGCCGAGCGGCACGCCGAGTCGCAGATCATCGTGACCGTGCGGCGGCAGGGCGACGAGGCCGTCCTGGAGGTGGTGGACGACGGGACGGGGATCGCGCCCGAGCACCGCGAGCTGGTCTTCCAGCGCTTCGCGCGGCTCGACGCCTCGCGCAGCCGCGACGCGGGCGGCACCGGGCTGGGCCTGCCGATCGCCCGCGAGATCGCCACCTCGCACCTCGGCACGCTCACCATCGAGGACTCCGGCACCGGCGCCCGCTTCGTGCTCAGGCTGCCGGTGCAGGAGGCCTGACGCCTGTCAGCGATGCGACTGCAGGCTGTGAATGGGGTGCTCGCCCTCGGTCTGCAGCCGGTACTCCTCGCCGGACTTGGCGCGGTTGTCGTCGATGATCCGCTCCGAGGGCGCCTTCTCGCCGCCCATCAGGGCGTCCTGCATCTTCTCGAAGCGCTCGTGGGCCTCCTGCACGTAGCCGGTGCCCAGCGTGGTGTAGTCGATCTGGGTGGCGATCAGCTCCCGCAGGTAGGCCTTGTTCGGCTCGAACGTGACCGGCGCCGGCAGCTCGGGCGCGCACACCTGCTCGGGGTCGCGGCCGTCGTGCTTCTTGAACAGCTCGGCGGCCAGCCGCAGGTGCTCCAGCTCCATGTTCAGGTGCAGCTCCCAGATGTTCTTCACCTTCGGGTCGGACTCGGTCTCCAGGAACGAGTGGTACAGGTAGCACTCGTTGTACTCGTGGTTGAGCAGCATCTCCCACCAGCTCTCGCCCGGGTCGACCAGCGACTCGTAGTGGGTGACGTGCTCCTCCTCGATCAGGCCGATCTCCTGGTAGAGCTGGCGGGCGATGGGCTCCATGTAGGTGGGGCCGACGTTCATGTAGAAGTTCATCGTCTGCTGCTCGGCCGACATGATCGTCAGCGCGTGCAGCTTGCTGATCGGCGCGGTGTTCTCCCGGTCGTAGGGCTCGCGCACGTTGTCCACCGGGTCGCGGTGGTGCAGGTAGGTGGGCCGGCCCGGCATGACCTCGGTCAGGCCGTCGACGATCTTCTCGGCCTTGCGGTGCTCGATCATCTCGTACAGGTTGGCGTACCGGTACAGGTGGTCGAAGTCCTCTAGCACGCCGAACTGGTAGGCCTGCTTGAGGTAGGCGTCCGGCTCCATCCGCGCCACCCAGGCGGTCAGGTCCACCGCCACCTGCTCGTAGGCGATCGTGGTCTCCAGCACCGAGGCCAGGCCGGGCAGCAGCCAGTTGACCGCCTTCTGCTGCTGGGCCTCGATGTAGCGGACCCGGGCGAGCTGCTGCTTGAGCTCCAGGTCCGGGCAGTGCCGGGCGAGCTGGTGGCTGAACAGGATCGCCTCCACCTCGATCCCGTTCATCGTGATGATGCGGCACCGGGTGTAAGGGTCGGCGTGGTCCGGGTCGATCGGCGTGACGTTCAGCTCCCGCCAGTTCCTGAGCTGCTTGTCCAGCGGGATGCCCCGCTCGCGTAGTGGATTGAAGGTCATGTCCGTGACTTCCTCAGCGCTCGTCGTCGGCGTGCGACCTGTCCGCGCGCCCTACCCGAGGCTTCCCGGCTCAATCTCCGCGCGCCCTCGGCGCAACCTCCGGATCCGGTAAGGGATCTCCGCCGCGCTCCCGGGCGTCGTCGGGCAAGATCCTCTGACGGCGTCGCCGCGCCATGCTGCGGCATGACTGACCTCGCGGCGATCGGGGCATGGATCTCCGCACCAGGGTTGCGAGACCGGAGGGAGATCCACATGGACCAGCGGGGCATCGGCGGCGGAGACGTCCGTACCGTTGACGGGCGAGGGCCCGGACGCGTCCGCTGCACGCCTCCCGCCGCCGCCGAGCTGTTCGAGATCGCCGTACTGGACACCACAGGCGACGACGGCGAGGCGCGCTGGCACACGATCGGCTGGGGCGTGGACCGAGGTCACGCCGACAGCATCGCGGAGGCGTACGTGACGCGCCCGCTGTGCCCCTACGACGAGGCGCAGGTACGGCACAACGGTCACCTGGTGGGGGTGCACCGCCGCCCGGAGTAGCCGTCAGGCGGGCTCTGACGGGTTGACCAGGTCGAGGTCCGCGACCGCGGCGATGGCCTGCTCCACGTGGTCGTAGATCGTCACGGCGCGCTCGGCCCCGGTGATCTCCAGCAGGCGGGCCGGCATCGCCTGGAGCCCGGTCACGTGCACGCCCACGCCGTGGGCGCGCGCGAGCATGGCCGCGGCCAGCAGGACGGCCAGGCCCGAGCTGTCGAGGAACGACAGCTCGCTCATGTCGATGATGAGGTGCTCGTCCAGCCGTGCGCGGTGCTGGTCGATGTACTCCTCGAGCTGGGCGGAGGTCGTGGTGTCGACCTGCCCGGCCACGGCGATCAGCGTGGCGCCCGGGAGGTGGCGACAGGTGAGGTTCACGGGCACTCCTGGCGGTGGATGGAGCGGTGGTGGGGTCAACTGTTACCGCGGGTCTGCCTGCGTCGACCGCAACTCTATGCCCGTAGGTAGATACCGGAAAGACTTTTCGTCATAGGATCTTCGCGAAAGGTGTTTCGCTTGCCCGTCAAGGGCCGTGATCGGGGCCGAAGAGGCGAAGGACGTGAGCACAGCCGACGACAGAACGTCCAGCTGGACGTTCCTCACCCACCATGCCCGGGTGCTCGTGGAGATCGCCCGGGATCCCGACATCCGGCTGCGTGACATCGCCGCCGGGATCGGCATCACCGAGCGCGCGGTGCAGAACATCGTGCGCGACCTGCTCGAAGGCGGCTATCTCAACCGCGACAAGATCGGGCGGCGCAACCGCTACACCCTCAACCTCGACCAGCACTTCCGCTACCCGACCGAGGCAGCCCTGCCCATCAGCCTGCTGATCGACATCTTCACCCAGCACGACCTGCCGCGCGGCAGCAAGGCCGACGGGCTCACTCCCGATCGTCCATGACGCCGTACGCCGTCGCCCTGAACAGGAACGACGCCCACGAGCGGTAGGGCCGCCACGAGTCGGCGAGCTTCCTGTAAGCGGACGGCGGCGCGTCCTCCGCGAGCCCGTACGCCTCGCGCAGGATCGCGAACAGCCGCGGCTCGTCGCCGGGGAACGCGTCGGGGGCGCCCGCGCCGCGGATCAGGATCAGCCCCGCGGAGAACGGCCCCACGCCGGGCAGCGCCCGCAGCTCGGCCAGGGCCTCCTCAGGGGCGAGCGAGCGCAGGTGCTCGGTGGTCAGCAGGCCGTCGAGCGCCGCCCTGGCCAGGCCGCGCACCCACTCCTCCTTCTGCGCGGGCAGCCCGAGCCCGCCCGCGTCGAGCAGGGAGACGGGCGGCGGGAAGGCGGTGCACGGCTGCCCGTCCACCTCGACGCGCGCGCCGTACCGCTCGGCGATGCGCTGCTTGATCCTGGACGCGATCAGCATCGAGGAGCGCTGCACGATCACGGCCCAGCAGGCCGCCTCCCACGGGCTCCAGAAGCACACCGGGCGCAGGCCGGGGCGCAGCCGCTGCAGGTCGCCGAGCACCGGGTCGGCCTCGCCCAGCTTGGCGAAGCCGGCGCCGTCCACGTCGAGCGACAGGATCCGCGCCACCTCGCCCCGGATGCCGGGCCCGGCGGGGCGGGTGGTGGTGACCGTCACGCCGCCCGGCGCGCCCGTCACGCTCACGCCGATCGGCCGCCAGTCGGACTCCGCGCTGTAGGCGAAGCGCAGCGTCGTGCCGTCGGAGGGCAGCGCGCTCGTGGCGGGCCAGTCCTCGACGAAACGCAGCGAGTCGGCGAAGTCGAACGGCCCCTCGGCGGTCAGCGTGAATCCGTGCGTGGTCATGCGCGTATGGTAGGCGCGCCGTGCGACTACAGGCGGCAGCTGATCTCCATGCCGTCCTCCACCGGGAACGGGACACTCTGGTAGCCGTTGGCCGGTCGCGCACGTGGCCGAGGTAGGGCCGGACGCTGTCGAAGGTGGTGTCGTCGGCGGCGACGAGCGTGTCGCGGGCGTCGCCCTCCAGCACGGTGACCACGTCCGCCAGCCCGGTCTCGGCGAACGTGCGGCCGAGCGCCGCCTCCACGCGAGGGTCTTGGCGTCACCACGGCAACCGGCACGGCCGCAGTGAGGCCGCCCGGCAGGCGGTGCTCCAGGCGACCGACGACCTGCTGGCCGCGAAGGGCTTCGCGGGCGTCACCATGGAGGGCATCGCCGCGCGGGCCGGAGCCGCCAAGCAGACCGCCTACCTCGGCCGGCTCGCCCACGTGCTGAGCGCCACCGACACCGGGGCCGTGTTCAAGGCGCTGATCGCGCAGGCTCAGCACGACCCGGTCTTCGGGGCCGACTTCCGGGCCCGCTACCTCGACGAGCAGCGGCGGCGCGACCGGCTGCCGCTGGAGCGGGCCGTGGCGCGGGGGGAGCTGCCCGCCGATCTTGACGTGGCCGCCGAGACGGATCGGCTCGTGGGGCCGCTCTACTACCGTGTCCTGGTCACCGACGAGCCGATCGGCGGTGAGTACACCGATCGGCTCGCGGGGGACTTTCTGCGGCGGGTGGTCAGCGCAGCGCCTCAGTGAACCAGGCGAGTGCCGGGGCCAGGGGTCGCGGTGGTGGCCAGGCGTTGATCACGGCCAGCAGGTGGACGTACCGGTCCCAGCGCGGGTCGCCGGCCGTCTCCAGGCGGGTGGCCAGCGCCTCACGCTCCTCGCCGGTGGCCGTGACGAGCGCCGCGACGTACGGCTCCGCCTCCGGGGAGGCCGGGTCGAGGCCGGCCGCGAGGGCGGGGGCGGCGAGATCGCGTGCCATGGCGGCCGGGCCGGGCCGCAACACGGGCTCCCGGACGCGATCGCCTGCGCTGTCGCGTGCCCCGCCGCCTGCGCGGCCCTTGGCGCGTCCGGCGCGGCGGTCGGCGGCGTGGTCCGACGCGATGCGGCGCATCGCGGCGCGGAACGCCGGGTCGCGGGACAGCTCCGCCAGCTCGATCCAGGCCTCCACCTGCTCGTCCGACGGATCGTCCGGCAACTCGGGCGTCAACGAGGTCATGACCCCCGCGAATCCATCGCCCAGGCCGCCGAACGTCTCGGCGAGGAAGTCGCCGATCAGGCGGTGCCGCTCGTTCTCCGACAATCTGGCCAGCTCGTGCATCAGTTCCATCTCCTCCGGTGTGGAGCCGCGCCTGGCCACCGCCGTCAGCACCGCCCGCCGCAGCCGCAGCGTGCGGATCTGCGCCGCCAGGGCCTCGGCGTGCGCGGCCGCGACCTGCGGCAGCGACGTTTCCCGGTCCACCACCTTGCGGATGGTGGGCAGGTCGAGCCCGAGGTCGCGCAGTGTGCGCACGAGGTCCAGGCGGGCGGCGGCGGCGAGGTCGTACAGGCGGTAGCCGGCGGGGCTGCGGCAGGTGGGCGGCACGATCCCCGCGTCGGAGTAGAACCTGACGGTCTTGACCGTCAGCCCGGTGCGCCGGGCCAGGTCGCCGATCGAGTAGAGCGTGTCCCCGTCCATGCGCTCACTCTGGCGTCTCCCCTCGGTGGAGACTCAAGCGGCGTCGTAGAACGCGCGCGGGTCGCCGGCCAGCGACGCCTTGACGTGCGCGGACCACTGGTCGACCACGACCTCGTACGCGTCCGCTTCGACGCCGTCGAGCGCCGCCCGCGCGACGTCCGCCGGGTCGAGCAGGTCGCCCTCGTAGCCGGCCATCATGTCGGTGTCGGCGGCGCCCAGGTGCACGCCGGTGACCAGCGTGCCCTGGCCGCGCAGCTCCAGGCGGACGCCGTTGGTCAGGCTCCACGCGGCGGCCTTGGCCGCGGCGTAGGCGTTCGCGCCGTCGTAGGAGAACCACGACAGCGCCGACAGCACGTTCACGATCGCGCCGCCGCCGCCCGCGCCCAGGACGGGGGCGAAGGCGCGGACCATGGCGAGCGTGCCGTAGAAGTTGGTGTCCAGCTCCAGGCGGATCTGGTCGAGGTCTCCGGTGACGAGGTTCGTGTACGTGGAGACGCCCGCGTTGTTGATCAGCAGGGTGACGTCTCCCGCGGCCTCGGCCGCCGCCGCCACCGAGGCCGGGTCGGTGATGTCGAGCCGCAGCGCCTCCACGCCGGGCAGGTCGATGCGCTCGGGGTCGCGCGCGGCGGCGTACACCTTCTTGGCGCCCCGCTCCTGGAGCTGCTGGGCGAAGTGGCGGCCGATGCCGCGGTTGGCGCCGGTGACGAGCGCGACCGATCCAGAGATGTCCATGGCTTCCTCCTGTCGAGTGACCTGCGGATACGCTAAAACCTGACGTTGACGTCAGAGGCAAATCGTTGTGAGGGGGATCACGTGCGGATCGGTGAGCTGGCCGCCAGGACCGGGGTGAGCGTGCGCGCGCTGCGCTACTACGAGGAGCAGCGGCTGCTCGTCGCCGAGCGCAGCCCGAGCGGGCAGCGGGTGTATCCGGACAGCGCCGTGGACCGGGTGTCGATGATCCAGCACCTCTACGCGGCCGGGCTGCCGAGCAAGGCGATCGAACCGCTGATGCCGTGCGTGATGTCGGGGGAGGTGACGCCCGAGCTGCTGAAGCGGCTGCGGGCGGAGCGGCAGCGCATCGACGAGCGGATCGGCGATCTGGTCGGCACCCGAGACCGGCTCGACTCGATCATCTCCGTGGCCGCCGCCTACGAGGGAGGCGTCTGCCCGAGGTGAGCCCGTTATGAGCAGTCCGCCGGAGGGTACAGAATTCCTCCATGGCCGGGACCGCGTTCGTGCTGGGTGGCGGCGGCGTGCTCGGCGCTTACGAGGTGGGCATGCTGCGAGCGCTCGACGAGGCGAGCATCCGTCCCGACCTCGTCGTGGGCACCTCCGTCGGCGCGCTGAACGGCGCCGTCATCGCCGCCGACCCCGCTGAGGCCGTCTCCAGGCTGACGGGCCTGTGGCAGTCCGACGTCGTCCGTACGGCGTTCGCCGGGTCCTGGGTGTCGCGGTTGTCCACTTTGGCCAGGACGGGCACCCACCTGCACCCGATGGGCCCGCTGCGCGCGGTGCTGAGCAGGACGGTGGAGGTCGCCCAGATCGAGGAGCTGGCCGTGCCGTTCCAGTGCGTGGCGGCCTCGGTCGAGCGGGCGGCGGCGCACTGGTTCGACGGCGGGCCGCTGGTGGACGCGGTGCTGGCGTCGTGCGCGGTGCCGGGGCTGCTGCCGCCCGTCGTGATCGGCGGCGAGCACTTCTACGACGGCGGCCTGGTGCACAGCATCCCGATCGGCAGGGCCGTGCAGCTCGGCGCGGAGCGGGTGTACGTCCTGCACGTCGGCCGCGTCGAGCGCCCGCTGTCGCCGCCCAGGCGGTTCTGGGAGGTGGGCATGGTGGCGTTCGAGATCGCCCGCAGGCACCGGTTCGCCGAAGACCTGGCCACGCTGCCGCCGGGCGTGGAGGTGCACGTGCTGCCGACGGGCGTGACCGAGCCGCTGTCGCCGCTGCGCTACCGCGACGTCTCGCAGATCTCGGCCTGCATCGACCGGGCGTACCAGGCTTCTTCCAGCTACCTGCGGAACAGGGCAGGATGAAGAGGTAGCCCTGAAGGAGGCCCGGGTGCTTCCACCTCGGATCGTGCGCCGGCTCGTGCTGGCGCCCCTGGTCATCGTGCTGACCGTGTTCATGGTGGTGACGCTGCCGCTGTGGCTGGTCGTCGCGGCCGCCGCCGCGCTCCGGCTGCCGCCGCCGCAGCGCAGGAGCGCGCGGTTCGTCTGGTTCGCGGTGGTGTGGCTGACGCTGGAGTCGGCCGTGCTGGTCGCCTGCGCGTGGTTGTGGGTGGCGGGCGGGGCCCGGCGGCAGGAGCGTCACTACGCGCTGATCAAGTGGTTCCTGGAGAAGGTGTTCACAACCGCCGTGCACATCTTCCAGCTTCGTGTGGACATCGAGGAGCCCGAGCTGGCGGCGGGGGAGGGCCAGCAGGTCAAGCCGATCATCGTGCTGTCCAGGCACGCGGGCCCCGGCGACTCCTTCCTGCTGATCCATCACCTGCTGGAGCGCTACGAGCGCCGGCCGCGCATCGTGATGAAGGCCGCGCTCCAGTACGATCCCTCGCTCGACGTGGTCATCAACCGCCTGCCGAACGCGTTCGTCCCCCGCAAGTCCGGCCACACGCTGGTGATCGAGGAGATCCGCCGCCTGTCCGCCACGATGACCGGCCAGGATGCCCTGGTGATCTTCCCCGAGGGCGGCAACTTCACCCCGCGCCGCCGCCAGAAGGCGATCGCCCGCCTGGAGGAGAAGGGGCTGCTCGCCGAGGCCGAGCGGGCGCGCGGCATGGACCACCTGCTCCCGCCGCGCCCGAACGGCGCCATCGCGGCCATCGAGGCGTGCCCGTCGGCGGACGTCGTCTTCGTCGCGCACACCGGCCTCGACGACCTGGTCACGATCCGCGACATCTGGCGCTACCTGCCCGTCCGCGCACATATCACCGCCAAGTGGTGGCGGGTGCCCGCCTCCGCCGTCCCCCGCGAGCGGGAGGACAGGATCCACTGGCTGTACGACCACTGGGAGCGCATCGACGAGTGGATCACCGCCCAGCGCATGCCCGCCAGGCACGGTTGAGAGCTTCGGTGGCGATTCGTCCCTCATGCCCGGCTGTGGGCGTCTATGTTGATCTCTGACAGCAAGAGCACGGACTGACGGCACGAGCATGGACGCCGACGGGGAGGCACGAATGGGCGAGGGACCCGAGATCGACAGGGCGGCGGGGCTGGCCCGCATCGACACCTCAGTCCCGCACCCGGCCCGCGTGTGGGACTACTGGCTGGGCGGCAAGGACAACTACGCGCCCGACCGCGAGGTCGGCGACCAGATCGTGAAGGTCATGCCTGACCTGCCGGTCAACGCCCGCGCCGAGCGGGAGTTCATCGGCCGCGCCGTGCGCTTTCTGGCCGGTGAGTGCGGCGTCGACCAGTTCCTGGACGTGGGCACGGGAATCCCGACGGAGAGCAACACCCACGGCGTGGCGCAGTCGGTCAACCCCGCCGCCAAGATCGTGTACGTCGACAACGATCCCATCGTGCTCGTCCACGCCAGGGCCCTGCTGGTCGGCACCGAGGAAGGCCGAACCGACTATGTCGACGCCGACCTGCGCGAGCCCGAGCCCATCCTGCGCGAGGCCGCGCGGACGCTCGACTTCTCCCGCCCGATCGCGCTGATGCTCATGGGCGTCCTGGAGTTCGTCCCCGACGCGGGTCAGGCGCACGCCGCGGTCGGCACGCTGGTCAAGGCGCTGCCGCCGGGCAGCTACCTGGCGATCGCGCACAGCCTGCGCAGCCCGTCCATGGAGGAGGCCGCCGCCCGGTGGAATGCCAGCGGGGCGACGCCGCTCGCGTTGCGTTCCGAGGAGGAGCTGCTGGCGTTCTTCGACGGCCTGGAGCTGGTGGAGCCGGGGCTGGTGTCGCTGCCGAAGTGGCGGCCTGAGCCTGACACGAGCTTCACCGACCGCGAGGTGTTCCAGTACGGCGTCGTCGGCCGCAAGCCGTAACGTTCGGCCGCCTATACGGTGCCGGGCGGGAGTGTGGGCATGCCCCGCGGCGGGCCCTGCTCGATGAGGCGGAGCAGCGCGTCCGTGTCGAGGTGCTGCTCCACCAGGTCGCCGAGCGCGTCGAGCCGCTGCTCGCGCAGCCCCGCGAAGTCGGTCGCCGGGTCGGGGACGAAGTCGCGCCCCGCCCGCGCGGCCACGTCGGCGAGGAAGGCGCGGCGGAAGCCGTCGTTCTCCAGGGCGCCGTGCCACGTGGTGCCCCAGACGTCGCCGACCCGGCAGCCGTCGAGGAACGGCTCGCCGCCCTCGACCGTGGCGACCCCGTGGTGGATCTCGTAGGCCCGCACCGGCTGCCCGTAGGCCGTGCCCTCGGGCCTGGCCAGGCGCTTGTCCCGGCCGAAGCGCACCCGTACGGGCAGGATGCCCAGCCCTTCGACGCGCCCCGCGCCCGACTCGACCTCGTCCACGATCTCCCCGGCGAGCATCTGGTAGCCGCCGCAGATCCCCAGCACCGGCCCCTTCCTGGCGTGCAGGGCCGCCGCCAGGCCGGTCTCGCGCAGCCAGGCCAGGTCGGAGACGGTGGCGCGGGAGCCGGGCAGCACGACCAGGTCGGCGTCGTCCAGCTCGGCGGGGTCGGTGGCGAACCGCACCACGACGCCCGGCTCGGCGGCCAGCGCGTCCACGTCGGTGAAGTTGGAGATCCTGGGCAGCCGCACGACCGCCACCCGCAGGGTCTGCCGTCCGTACGGGGGGCGCACGGCGACGCGGCGGTTGTCGAGGGCCAGTGAGTCTTCGACGTCCAGCCAGAGCCCGTCGAGCCAGGGCAGCACCCCGTACACCGAGCGCCCGGTCAGCTTCCTGATCATGTCGAGCCCCGGCTCCAGCAGCTCCTTCGCGCCCCTGAACTTGTTGACCACGAACCCGGCGACGTGCGACTGGTCGGCGGCGTCCAGCAGGCCCACCGTGCCGTAGAACGCGGCGAACACGCCGCCCCTGTCGATGTCGCCGACCACGATGACCGGCAGGTTCGCGGCCCTGGCCAGGCCCATGTTGGCGAGGTCGCCGCGGCGCAGGTTGATCTCGGCGGGGCTGCCCGCCCCCTCGCACACCACCACGTCGTACCGATGACGCAGCCGCTCCAGCGCCTCCAGGGCGGTGTCGCGCAGCAGGTCCTTGAGCGCGCCGTACTCCATGGCGTCCACGTCCGCCACCGGGCTGCCCATGAGGACGACCTGGCTGCGGCGGTCGCTGCCCGGCTTGAGGAGGATCGGGTTCATGTCGGCGACGGGTTCGAGGCCGCACGCCTGCGCCTGCATGGCCTGGGCCCGGCCGATCTCGGCGCCGCCGGAGGTGACGTACGAGTTGAGCGACATGTTCTGCGCCTTGTAGGGCGCCACCCGGATGCCCTGACGGGCCAGCCAGCGGCAGATGCCGGCCGTGACCACGCTCTTGCCCGCGTCCGACGTGGTGCCCGCGACCAGCAATGCCCCCTTGACCATGCGATCAACGTAACATGGCGGGAATTTCCCGAAATTCCCCCTTCACGAACGCTGTGACTTCTGCCACTCTGGCTAGAACATTGCCCTAGAACTCAATTCTAGATTTACCTACGGAAAGGGTGGGCATGGTCGGGACGTTCGGTTCGCCGCGCACAGGCACCATCGACGCGCAGTCCCGCGCGCCATTCGGCTGGGCACCCCTCGTGGTGCTCTTCATCGTCGGACTAGTGGACCGGATCGAGCACAACCTGCTGTCGGGCGTGCTCCCGCTCATCCAGAAGGAATGGGGCTTCAGCGACACCGCCGCAGGCTCCATCCCGACGGCCGCCGCGCTGGCCGCCGTCGTGGTGTCGCTGCCCGCCGGCTACCTGGCGGACCGCTTCAGCCGCACCCGCATCATCGCGATCGTCGTCTTCTGCTGGGCCATCGCCACCCTCGGCTCCGGCCTCGCGACCGGCTTCGCGATGTTCTACCTCATGCGGGTGTTCCTGGCCGCGGCAGAGAACATCGACAACCCGGCCGCGGGCAGCCTGCTCGCCGACTACTACCCGCCGGTCAGCCGGGCCAAGGCGTACGGGCTGACGCGCGTCACCACGTACCTCGGCGGCGTCGGCACCCTGCTCGGCGGGGTGCTGGCCGACGCGTTCTCCTGGCGCACGGCGTTCCTCATCATGGTCGTGCCAGGCGTGCTCACGGCGGTGCTCGTATGGTTCCTGCGCGAGCCGCGGCGCGGCGAGCTCGACCGGCTCGTCGCCACCGGCGAGGCCGCCTCCGAGCCAGACGACGTGCAGCAGCCGCAGGTCAAGCCGCCGTTCTGGGCGCAGCTCCGCCAGGTGGTGGCCATCCCCACGCTGCTGTTCGTCTGCGCCGGCCTGGCGCTGCTCAGCCTCGGCCTGGCCGGCGTCTTCTTCTGGCTGCCCACGCTCATGGTGCGCGGCTTCGGCGCCAGCGTGGGCGCGGCCGGCTCCATCAGCGGCCTGATCACCATCGCGGGCACGCTGATCGGCACCCTCGTCGGCTCCTGGCTGGGCAGGAAGTGGCACGGCACCCGCAAGGGCGGCAGGCTGCTGGCGGGCGGCAGCGGCATCACGGCCGGCTCGCTGGTGCTGGCCGCGGCGCTGTCCATGGACTCCCTCGCCGGGCTCACGGCCCTGGTGCTGGTGGCCTGCTCGCTGATGTCGATCGCGATCCCCAACATGACCGCCTGCCTGGCCGACGTCGTCCCGGCCGCCTCGCGCGGCATCGGCTTCGCCGTCCTGCAGCTCCTGCTCACGTTCGGCACCGCGTTCGGCTCGCTCGTCGTCGGCATCGCCTCCGACCAGTTCGGGTCGCTGCTGTCCGGCATGTACGTCCTGGTCGTCCCCATGGCCATCGGCGGCCTGCTCACGCTGGGAGCCAGGGCCTCGTTCGAGCGCGACGCGCGCAAGGTCATGGAGGCCGCGGGCCGCTGACCACGGCATGGGAAGGGGGCGCGGCCCGGCCACGCCCCCTTCGCTCAGCCCTCTTGGCCAGCGCTCTTGGTCAGCGCTCTTGGTCAGCCTCGCCGCTCGCGCTCCTCCTGCGAGTACGGCTGAGCGGGCTGCTGCTGAGGCGGGTACGGCGGCCGTTGCGTGTTCCCAGGGCCGCTCTCGCCGGGCCCGCCGCCTCCGTAGCGGCGCTGCACGGCGTCCACACCCTTGGTGATCTGGTCGTCGTACTTGTGCCCGGTGCGCTCCTTCACGTACCGCTCGGCGCGGTCAAGCACCTGGTCGGCCTGCTTGGAGTGCCCTCTGGCAAGGTTCTCCGCCTTCTTCAGCCAGTCTCCTATGCGGCTCATGACCCATTCCCCGTTCCTTCAGACTCCGGTCCTTGCCCCTACCCCGGTAACCCCGGTTGATGTTTGCCGGGCTCCGGAAGCGAACCCGGGCACAAGCTGCCGTACCTTCTCCATGACGCCAGGCCCGGCAAGCGGGACGATGCGGGCATGACAGCAGTAGTGCAGGCCGAAGGGCTGACCAAGTACTACGGCAGGCGCCGGGGCCTGGAAGATCTCACGCTGGACATCCAGCCTGGGGAGATCTTCGGTTACCTGGGGCCGAACGGCGCGGGAAAGACCACCACATTACGGCTCCTGCTCGACGTGATCAGGCCCACCCGCGGCACGCTGCGCGTGCTCGGCGGCGCCCCGCGCGAGCCCGCCACCCGCGCCAGGATCGGCTACCTGCCGGGCGAACTCGTCCTGGAAGGCCGCGACCGCGCCGCCGACTACCTGCGCTTTCTCGGACGGGTGCGCGGCGGCGTGCCGGCCTCCCGCATCGAGGCGCTGGCCGAACGGTTCGACGCCGACCTGAACGTGCCGATGCGCAAGCTCTCCAAGGGCAACAAGCAGAAGATCGGGCTGATCCAGGCGTTCATGCACGAGCCCGAGTTCGTCATCCTCGACGAGCCCACCATGGGGCTGGACCCGCTGGTGCAGCAGGAGTTCCTGGCGCTGGTGCGCGAGGTGCGCACCTCGGGGCGTACCGTCCTGATGTCCTCGCACGTGCTGGCCGAGGTGGAGAGCGTCTCCGACCGCGTCGGCATCGTCCGCGCGGGCCGCCTCGTCGCCGTCGAGAACGTCGCCGCGCTCCGCGAGAAGGCCGTGCGCAGGGTCGAACTGCACTTCGAGTCGCCCGTCCCCGCCTCCGCCTTCGCGAACCTGCCGGGCGTGCGGGACCTGCGCGTCGAAGGGGCCGGCGTACGCTGCACCATCGACGGACGGCCCGACGCGCTCATCAAGGCGGCTGCCGCGTTCACGGTCGTCCACCTGGTCAGCGCCGAACCCGACCTCGAAGAGATCTTCCTGACCTACTACAGCGGCGAAGGGGAGCACGATGATCGCCAGAAGCCTGCGTGACCACCGGCGGATGCTGATCTGGTGGACCATCGGCATCAGCGCCTTCATCGCCCTGTACCTGAACGTCTACGCCAGCGTCAAACAGAATCCCGAGGTGTACGGCCCCGCCGCCGCCGCCAAGTTCCCCGGCCCGCTCCGCGACCTCATGGGCGGCATGACCGACATGGTCACCGGCGCCGGCTACCTCCAGACGGTCGTCTACCAGCTCTTCGTCCCCATGCTGTTCATCGCCTGCGCCACCCTCCTGGCCAACCGGGCACTCGCCGGGCCCGAGGAGACCGGCACGCTGGAGCTGATCGTCACCCTGCCGGTGGACCGGCGGCGGCTCGTCCTCGACAAGCTCGCCGCCCTGGCCCTCAGCCTCCTCCTCGTCGCCGCCGGGACGTTCGTCGTCGCCGCTGGGATCAGCGCCCTCGTGGACACGGGGGTGCCGCTCGACCGGATCCTCGCCGGGCACACCGGGGTGCTCCTGCTCGGCCTCTTCTTCGGCACCGTCGCCCTCACCGTCGGCGCCGCCACCGGCCGCCGGCTCGTCGCCTCCGCCGTCGTCGGCGTGTGGGTCGCGACCGGCTACACCGTCGTCACCGTGGGCCGGTCCGTGGACGCCATCGCCTGGCTGAAATGGGTATCGCCGTTCCACTACTACGCCGAAGGACGGCCCATCTTCGAAGGGTTGCCCGTGGGGGACTACCTTGTTCTGGCGGGGGCCACGGCCGTGCTCGCACTCACCGCGGTGCTCGCCTTCGACAGGCGTGACGTAGGAGTCTGATGGCGATCTCCGAGCCGGCCGCCGACCTGCTCAAGGGGCACTGGCAGCGGCTGGCCGACCACGCGGCGACCGGTCGCCTACCCGGCCGCGAGGCCCTGGACGCCTACCGCGCCGCCGGGACCAGAGCCGCCGAGCTGGGTGTTCCGCTGCGTTCGCTGGTCGATGCCGCGCTCGCCGCCGGGGAGGGGGTGCCGGGGGTGGTACCTGTGCTGCGGAGGGCTGTTCATGCGTTGATGGAGGGGTATGAGGCGGCGCAGCTTGCTGCCCTTCGTCGTGAGGAGGGGGCGCGGCGGGAGTTCGTGGATGATCTGCTGCAGGGGCGGGCTGAGCGGTTGGCTGAGCGGGCTGAGCATTTTGGGTTACGGCTGGCGGAGTCTTATGTGGTGGCCGTGGCACGCGGGTTGCGCCCCGGCGGCGGCTCCGAAGACGGCCATGGCTGTGGAAGCGGCGGCTCTGGAACTGGCCATGCCTTTGGAAGCGGCGGCTCTGGAACCGGCCGTGACTTCGGGGGCGGCGGCCAGGACGGCCGTGGCTTCGGGGGCGGCGGCCAGGACGGCCGTGGCTTCGGAAACGGGGATCAGGACGGCGATGGCCTCGGAGACAGCGCTGGGGACGACTTCGGCGGCACCGCACCGGACTGGGGCAGGATCGAACGCGACCTGATCGCCCGCTTCGGCTCCCACAACGTCCTCATCGCCGTACGCGACACCCTCCTCGTCTGCGTGGCCCCCGCCACCCTCCCCGCCGCCGTGGGCGAATTCACCCACCACGTACGCGCCCGCTTCCCACCCGGCTGGCGCGTCGGCGTCGGCCGCCCCCACCGCGGACCCGGGGGCGTCGTGACCTCCTACCGCGAGGCAGCCCAAGCCCTGGAACTCGCCGACGGCCTCCGCCTCGCCACCGACGTGGTCAAGGCCGCCGACCTGCTGGTCTTCCCAGTACTGCTACGCGACAGAAGCGCCATAGAAGACCTGGTGACCAGCGTGCTCAGCCCGCTGCTGGAGGCGCGAGGCGGCCACGAGCCGCTGCTGGAGACGTTAGAGGCCATCTTCGCCTCCCAGGGCAACCAGACGGCCGCGGCCCGGCGGCTGAAGGTCAGCGCCCGGGCGGTGACGTACCGGCTGGAACGCATCCGCCGCCTGACCGGCTTCTCACCCGACGACCCGACCCAACGCTTCACCCTGGAAACAGCCGTCCTGGGCGCCCGCCTCCTCGGCTGGCCCTCCACCTGACCAGCCCCCCGCCCGCCCAACCGACAACCCGCACCCCGTCCCCCACCGCAACCCCCTGACGGCAAGCCACCCAGCCCTTCACAACGGGCCGCCCCGCCCAGTCACGCATGGCAAGCCACCCACCGCCAGCCACCCAACCGCACGCGCCCCAGCTACCCGCGCCCCAGCCATAGGCCGCCCGGCCACTCACGGCGAGGTCGTACCCTGCTCACTCACTCACGGCGAGCCGGACGCCGAACCCCACGATCACCACGCCGGTCAGCCGGTCGAGGAACCGCCGGACAGCGGGCGACCGCAGCACCCCACCCATCCACGAAGCGAACCCGATCAGCAGCACACTCCAAACCAGCCCCTCCACCACATGCACCCCGGCCAACGCCAGCCCCATCAGCGCATGCGGCGCCCCCTCGGGAATGAACTGCGGCAACATAGCCACATAGAACGCCCCCACCTTGGGATTCAGCAGGTTGGTCAGCAGCCCGCGCCGCAACCCCTTCCCGAAGCGCATCTCCTCGGGCCGCTGCTCCTCAGGAAGCCGCTCACGCCTGGTCAGCAACATGCGCACCCCCATACACACCAGGTACGCCGCCCCGACCCACCGCAGCACGTCATAGGCAAGCTGCGAAGCCGCCACCAACGCCGACAGCCCGGCGGCGGTGAGGACGCCCCAGCAGAGCGTCCCGAGCTGGATCCCCAGCGTCACCCCCCAGGCGGGCCGCCGCCCACCCAAGAGGGACGTACGCAGGATCAGGGCCGTGTCGAGGCCGGGAGTCATCGTCAGCAGAGCGACCACGGCGGCGAACGACCAAATTGATCCTGCGATGTCCATGAACGGGAGGCTACAGCAGCGCCAAATGCGGATATTTCAGGGAATGAGAAGCAGCTTTCCGGTGGTGCGGCGAGCCGCCAGGTCCTCGTGCGCCTGCCGCGCGTCGGCCAGCGCATAACGGTGCGAGATGTTGATCGCGAGCTGCCCGGCGGTGATCCACCCGAACAGGTCGGAGGCCCGCTGCAGCAGCTCCTGCCGCTCCGCGATGTAGTGGACCAGCGTCGGCCGGGTGAGGAAGAGCGAGCCCTGCTTGTTGAGCGTCTGCGGGTCGAACGGCGGGACGGGCCCGCTGGCGGCACCGTACAGCGCCATGAGGCCGCGCGGACGCAGCGCCTGCAGCCCGCCGTCGAACGTGGACTTGCCGACACCGTCGTACACCACGTCGATCGTGCCGTTCAGCGCCTCGGCGAAGTCCTCGTACCGCAGCACCTCGTCCGCCCCGGCCGCCCTGGCCAGCTTCTCCTTCTCGCCGGTGGAGACCGTGGTGAACACCTTGGCGCCCTTGAGCTTGGCGAGCTGGATCAGCAACTGCCCCATGCCGCCGGCTCCGGCGTGCACGAGCACCTGGTCGCCCTCCTTGACCTCATGCGTGGAGTGCGTCAGGTAGTGGGCCGTCATCCCCTGCAACATCGCCGCGGCCGCCACCTCGGCCGACACGCCCTCCGGCACCGGCACCAACCGGTCAGCGGGCACGACGGCCTTCTCGGCGTAGCTGCCGAGCACGTTCGCCCACGCGACGCTGTCGCCCACGGCGACGTCCCGCACCCCCGGCCCGACGGCCGACACCGTGCCCGCCCCCTCCGAGCCGATGGGGGTGGGGAGGGACAGGGGGTATGCGCCTGAGCGGTGGTAGATGTCGATGAAGTTCACGCCGGCGGCGGCGACGTCGACCACGACCTCACCCTCGCCGGGGACAGGATCGGGGCGCTCGACGTACTCAAGGGCCTCGGGGCCGCCTGGGGTGGACACGATGATGGCATGCATGGTCCTAGTCAACTCCTCTCCTCGGGATCAATGCCACCCGGGCCGCGCCCCGTACGCTCCATGCCGACATCTCGCGGCATCGTTCGCGCCTGAAGGAGTGCAGCCGCATGGCGAACCTGCTCCACAGCCTGATCGACCACATCTCCATCGACCTGGGCGAAACGTTTCTCATCACCGAGATCACGAACGGAGAGATCACCGGCGACCCCGGTCCGGGTGACATCCCTCCGAACGGCAACTCGGACCTACGCGTGGGCCTCAGCGGCCTCCTCCTGACCAGCCGGGTCGATCAAGGCGACCAGCACTTCGTCCGTTATGAGCTGTGGGACGCCCGCCCGGACGCGCCGGAGGCCTGGGACGAGATCTGGATCGGCGAGTTACGGATCGACTCGGGGACGATCGCGATCGCGGAGTGGAATTCCTGGAGTGAGCCGATGGAGTTCCCGGTCTTCGATCTCGGAGAGACAGGATCGACCTGGTCCATCCGGGTGCTCACCAAGGTCATGAACAACACCGAGGAGCCGGACTTTCCCGAGGACATGTTCGTGGTCCAGCTCTACCGGCTGCAACTTTGGCTGGCGCCGGCGGCCATGTGAAAGGCGAGGGCCGCCGGGGATCGCGTCTGCCCGCCGGGATGCTCGGCTGCGCGCGCCGGTCCCCATCCTGCCGATCCCCTTTCTACGGTGAGTTCGACTTCTACGGTGCGTTCGACCGTAATCCGGTGAAGCTCGGGGGCACTCCTGCCGCACCGAGTAGCAGCGGCGGTCAGATGTGCCTTCGTGGGCATCGGCGATGTCCAGCTCCAGGACCGGCTACCGGCTACCGGCGCCGTTGGCCGGTCGGGCTGTTCGAGATCGGCCGGGTGCCAGCGCCGTTGGCCGGTCGGGCCGTTCGAGACCGACCGGTTGCTGGCGCTGTTCGTCGGTCAGGCCGTTCGGGGATCGACTGGTTGCAGGCGCTCCCGGTGTGGTCAGCCGAGGCGGGCCAGTGCGCCGGCCTCCAGCGCGACCCAGATCGCCCCATCCGGCCCGACAGTCAGCCCATGCGGCTCGGCCTTCCGCTGCTCCTTCTGCCCGTCCGGCTGATCCTCCGCTTCGCCCGGAACGCTGGGCAGCGGGTGCTCCTCGATGACGCCCTCGACGGTGATGCGGCCGACGCGGTTGGCCGCCCACTCCGTGAACCACAGCGCACCATCGGCCCCCGCGACGATCGCATGCGGCCGCGCCCCCCCGATCGGGAAGCGGGAACTCGGTGATCTTCCCGTCGGCGTCGATCCGCCCGACCTGCCCCGCCCCGATCTCGACGAACCACAGGGCCCCGTCAGGCCCGAGGGCGATCCCCACCGGCGCCGCTCCCTCGGTGGGCAGCGGGTACACGGTGACCTCGCCCGTCAGCGAGATGCGCCCGATCGCGTTGCCCTGATTGAGCGTGAACCACAGGGCGTCGTCGGGCCCAGCCGTGATGAACGACGGCATACCGCCCTCCACCGGCACCTCGAACTCGCTCATCGCCCCATCGGCGCCGATCCGCCCGATCTTCGTGGCTTCGAGCTGGGTGTACCACATCGCTCCGTCCGGGCCTGCGGTGATCCCGTACGGTGTGGCGGCTTCGTGGACGGTGAGCTGTCCGTCGGTGGTGATGCGTCCGATGCGTCCGCCCTTGTACTCGGTGAACCACATCGCGCCGTCGGGCCCCGGTGTGATCACGGTCGGTAGTCCGTCGGCTGGGTCGAGCTGGTGGATCGTGGGCTCCTCGCCCGGTACCAGCCTGCCGACGCATCCCTGGTGGACGAGCGTGAACCAGATGGCTCCGTCGGTGGCGGTCGTGATGCCGTACGGCGCACCTGCGTCGATCTTGGTCAACATGTGTGTCCCCCCGATGGTGGTGGTGGCTCTGGACGGTTGCCCGTTCGTGGCGGTCGAGGTCTTGGTCGAGGTGGCCCGGGTTTCGGGTGGAGCGGACGGGGTCTTGGGTGCTGCGGCCGGGACCTCGCGTGCTGCGGCCCTGGTTTCGGGTCGAGTCGGCTCTGGTTCCGGATGCTGTGGCCGGGGTCTTGGTCGAGTCGGCCCTGGTTCCGGATGCTGTGGTCTGGGCCTCGGGTGCTGGGCCAGGATTTCGGGTGCTGCGGTCGGGGTTTTGGTCAGCGTACGCGTCCTCCGACCAGCTCGATCTTGGTGCCTCGGAAGCGCCGGACGAGCGCGCGGTCGTGCGAGACCAGGACGAGCGCGCCCCGGTAGGTGGTGAGGGCCTGCTCCAGTTCCTCGGCGAGGACCGGCGACAGGTGGTTGGTCGGCTCGTCGAGCAGCAGCACGTCGTGCTCTCTGGCCAGCAGCCGGGCCAGCGCCAGCCGGCGCTGCTGCCCGACCGACAGTTCGCCCACCTTCTGGTCGAGGGTGTGGGCTCTGAAGAGGCCGGTGTTCAGGAGCATCGTGCGGCGTTCGTCCGCGAAACCCTCGCCGTACGCCTCCAGCACGCTCTGGCCGGGATCGAACGTCACCTCCTGCGGCAGGTAGCCGACCCGGCAGCCGGTCGCCCTGTCGGCCAGGGCACGCAGCAGGGTGGACTTGCCTGCGCTGTTGGCACCCTGCACCAGGAGCCGCTCGCCCTCCTGGATCGTCAGTGACTCGATGTGCAAGCGGTCGCCGATCCGCACGTCACGCAGCTCCAGCAGCATACGAGCGCCCACGCCCGCTCCCACGCCCGCAGCCACGCCCGCTTTCATGCCCGCAGCCACGCCCGTGCCCGTGCCCGTGTCTGCGTCTGTGTCTGTGCCCGTGCCTGCGTCCGTGTCCAAGGGTGTGTGGTGCTTGGGCTTGTAGGGCTCGTCGGGGGTTACGGGGGCGTTGAGGGGGGCGGGGGCGTCGAAGGTGCCTTGGAAGCGGAGTGGGGCCGGTGGGCGGGGGACCGGGTCGGATTCCAGGCGGCGGAGCCGTTCGTGGGCGTTGCGGACACGGGTGGCCACCGAGCTCTGCACCCGTCCGGCGTTGCGGTCGTAGGCCATTTTGTTGTTGTCGCGCATCGTCCGCCCCGCGGCCACCCGGTGGGCGGTGGTGGCGGCGTAGGCGCGGACCTGGCGGACCTCCTCGCACCACGCCGCGTACGACTGTTCCCAGCGAGCCCTGGCCGCCGCCTTGGACGCCAGGAAGCCCGTGTAGCCGCCGCCGAAGCGGGTGGCGGAGCCGTGTTCGACCTCGACGATCGCCGTGGCGACGCGATCGAGGAAGACACGGTCGTGCGACACCACGGCCACCGCGCCCCTGTGCTCGCGCAGCCGGTTCTCGAGCCAGGTGAGCGCGGACTCGTCGAGGTGGTTGGTCGGCTCGTCGAGCAGCAGCACGCGTGGTGCGGCGGCCAGTACGCAGGCCAGGCCGAGCCGTGCCCGTTCGCCGCCCGACAGGCTGGACATGCGCCGGTCGCGGCTCACGTGGGCGAGGCCGAGGCCGTGGAAGGCGCGGTCCACGCGGGCGTCGGCCTCGTAGCCGCCGCGCAGCTCGTACGCCGTGAGCAGTTCGCCGTACTCGTCCATAACCTCCGCGGTTGTGACCTCTGCGGCAGTGGCCTCCGCGTTCGTGGCCTTCCCGTCCGTGGCCTTCCCGTCTGTGGCGTCCGCGGTCAGGGTGGATTCCAGCTCTCGCATCCTGCGCTCCACGGCCCGCAGATCGGCCAGTGCGGTGTCGACGGCCTGCTGGACGGTGTGGGTGAGGGGCAGGCCGAGCTCTTGGCCGAGGTAGCCGACGTCGCCGGTCACCCGTACCTCGCCGTCGTCAGGGTGCTCGGTGCCGGCCAGCAGGCGCATCAGTGTGGACTTGCCTGAGCCGTTCTCGCCGACGATGCCGACCAGGTCGCCCGGGCCCGCGGACAGGGAGACGTCGGCGAGGACGGTGCGGCCGGCGTAGGACTTGTGGACCTTGCGGAGACTGATCAGGGTGGAGCTCCAATCGCAACTCGGGTAGCGTTAGTTTGGCATGGGGTTGGGGTTAATGCAACTGGAGTAGATTTTGCAGACGAGTAAGCGTCCCGGAGGGCGCAGTGCGCGGGTTCGTGATGCTGTGCGGCAGGCCACGCTCGCCGAGCTGGGTGAGAAGGGCTATCAGGGGTTGACGGTGGAGAACGTCGCCGAGCGGTCAGGTGTGCACAAGACGACCGTTTACCGGCGCTGGGGTGGTGTTGAAGGGCTGATCTCCGACGCTTTGGAGCTGGCTAGTGGCGAGGCGTGGCCCGTTCCCGACACCGGCTCGATCGAGGGTGATTTGCGGGGGGTCGTGCAGCTCGTGCGTAGTGGGTTCGCCGATCCGGAGCTGGGGCCGGTGTCGTCGGCGTTCGTGGCGGCGGCCGTACAGGATGCCGCTGCCGCGCGGGCGCTGCACGGGTTCTTCGCGGCCAGGCACGAGCAGTCGGCCGAGGTGGTGCGGCGGGCGGTCGCGCGGGGTGAGCTGCCCGGCGTGGTGGACGCCAGTGAGGTGATCAGGGTGGCGGTGGCGCCCGTTTACTACCGGTTGTTCGTCGCGCACGAGCCGGTGACCGAGCGGGACGCCGACCGCGCCGCCGACGCGGCCCTGGCCGCGGCCCGCGCGGGCGTCCTGTGAGCGCAGCGCTAGCCTGGGCGTCCTGTGAGCGGAGCGCTAGCCTGGGCGTCCTGTGAGCGGAGCGCTAGCCTGGGTGCTCTGTGAGCGGACGCTTCCCCGGGTGTCCTCGAACGGACGCCAACGCGGGCGTCGCCGTGAGCGCGAGAAGGGTCAGGGCTCCTTCGTGCCCCGCAGCTCGAAATCATCGAACGACATCTTCAGCAACGACTTGCCGTCCTTCGGCGTACGCGCGAACAACCCCACATACCCGTTCCCGATCCCGTTCGGATCCTCCACCTCGTGCACCCGCTCCCCGTTCACCCACATGGCGAGCCGCACCGCCGCCCCCGACTTCTCGCACGACGCCGTGACCCGCGCCTTCCCCGGCAGCCCCTCCACCTTGACGGGCTGCGCCAGCGTGCTGCCCGCCCCGTCGAAGATGCGCCGGATCCTCGCCTGCCCGGTCGTGTCGAGCCCGAACTCGTAGTACGTCCCGTCCTCGGCGGCATGGCAGTAGAGCCCGTACTCGCCCACCCCGGTGGCCTTCCTGACCTCGGCGATGGCGCTGACGACCACGGTCTCGGGCAGCATCGGCGTGGGCGTGGCCGACGGGTCGGGCGTGGTGGTCGGCTTGGCGATGAGGAAGGGCGCGGGCGCCTGGGCCCAGTCCTCCTCGTCGTAGGGCTCGACGTCCAGCCCGTACGTGCCGTCCGTGCGGTAGCCGCTGCTGGCCCTCAGCGTGGGGTCGTACGTGCCGCTCCAGCCCCCGGACGTCTGCGTGAAGTCCTCGGCGTACAGCAGGTTCAGCTCGGGCGGCCCGCTCGGCCGCAGCACGGCCCAGGCGCCCACGCCCACGGTCACCAGAACGGCCGCGGCAGCCGCCAGCCCCGCGTACAGCCGCCCGCGCCGCCGCCCCGCCGTCTGCGGCGCGGACGTGTAGGGGGTGGTGGACCAGGCGGCCTGTACGGTCTGAGCGGCCTGCTCGGGCGCGGCCGCCCGCCCGACGAGGTGGTCGAGCAGTTGCTGCGCGGTGGGCCGCATGGCCGGGTCCTTGCGCAGCGCCGCCGCGACCAGCTCGCGCAGGCCAGGTTCGACGGCGCCGAGGTCCGGCTCGGTGTTGAGCACCTGGTAGACGATGGCGGGCAGGGTGTCGCCGCCGAACGGCGCCCGTCCGCTGGCCGCGAACGCCACCAGGCAGCCCCACGAGAACACGTCGCACGCGGGGGAGACGGGCTCGCCCCGCAGCACCTCGGGCGCCATGTAGCGGGGGGTGCCGACGAGCTCGCCGGTGCCGGTGACGCCGCCGAGCGTGTCGAGCGCCCGCGCGATGCCGAAGTCGATCACGCGCGGGCCGACGGGCGACAGCAGCACGTTCGACGGCTTGAGGTCGCGGTGCACGACCCCGGCGCCGTGGATGGCGGTGAGTGCGGTGGCCACGCTGACGGCCAGCGCGTCGAGGCTGGAGCCGCGCAGGGGGCCCGACTGGCGTACGGCGGTGTCGAGGTCGGGGCCTGGCACGTACTCGGTGACCACGTAGAGCTGGTCGCCGTCGAGCGCGGCCTCGATCACGGCGGCCGTGCAGAACCTGCGCACCCGCTGGGCCGCGTCCGCCTCCCTGCGGAAGCGCATGCGGAACTGCTCGTGCTGGCTGAGCTCGGGGTTGATCACCTTGACGGCGACCCGTTGCCCAGCGGGATCCTCGGCGAGATGCACCGTGCCCATCCCGCCTCGTCCCAGCACGCCAAGCAGCCTGTAGCGCCCGATCCGGGAGGTATCACCGCTCACGGCGCGCTAGCTTACCGACATGGGGCTTCCCGCCGCAGACCTCAAGAGGCGAAACGCTCACAGCGCACAGGAGCAACGGTCAGCCACGCGTTCCTGATCGGCGGACGGCCTCGACTATCAGCCAGGCGTTGGTGGAGGGGTTGCGGCCCTTCCTGTTGGGCTCGCAATGCTCCGGGTCGGCTCGCCGGGCTCGATCGCGCGCGATCTCGTGATGAGCGAAGGGGAAATCCCGCCCCAAGTGCTTGTCGTAATCCTTGATGTGCTTTCTGAGCCGCTGCCGGACGCGTTCCTGATCGCAGGAGGCTGTGTGATCCTCGAAGTGGTAGAGGATCCACAGTTCGAAGCAGGGCAGGGAGATGACGAGGTTGACACGCCCTCTCCGGGCCTCGATCATGGCTTGGTCGAGGGTCTTGTGCTCATCGACGTCCACGACGCACCACACCTCGTCGTAGGCGATGTTGGCGTCCCGCTGCGTGCGCGCCTCCTTGTCCTTCTTGTCGCGTTCCCTGATGGCGTACGTGACGATGGCCGCCGGGTCGCGTCCGAGACCGATCACCTTGCAGTTGCGGATCTCCACGGGGAGAGAGCGGAAGTAATCGCGGACGCCTTGGAAGTACTCGACCTCCGTGACCTCGCCCTCGCACACGATGAGCACGCGCTTCTTGGGTGCTCGGCGGCCAGTGGGACGGTCAAGGCGTGGGGGGCTACGCCTGGGACTCATGGCTTCAGGACGGGCCCTTTCATGAAGATCTCGCGAATGTTGTCGAAGTTGAGATAGGGCACCGCTCCGTAACGGCCTTGAAGATAACCGCGTTCGATGTTCTCGTCGCGCCGGGTGTGGAATTCGGCGAGTGAGTAGAGGCTGGTGGCCCCGGAGTCGTCCTTCTCGGTGAACCAGACCTCGTCCCTGGCGAGGATCTCCTCCTCGAGCAGGGAGCCGAGAAGCGTGGTGTCATGCGAGGAGAAGATGAGCTGGGCGCCGTGCCGATTGATGCCGGGATCCTTGAACATCCGGATCAGCGTCGAGCTGAGCAGCGGATGAAGGCTGGAGTCGATCTCGTCGGCGAGCAGAGTGCCGCCGATGTAGAGGATGCTCAGCGTGTGCCCCAGCAGGGAGAGCCATGCCCTTGTTCCCGCGCTCTCCTCCTCCAGGCTCAGCGGCGGAGCGTCCATCCGGCGGCGTAGAACCACCTTCTTCTCCTGCGGGCCTGTCTCCACGAGTTCCATGCGCTCGACGCCCAGGTCCGCGATGCGGAGGAGTTCGTTGATGTCGTCCGTGACGTATTCCGCGTCCAGGATGTGCTTCACGACGTCGAGGCGGAACCTCTCGTGGATCTCGCCGTGCTGGATGAAGTGGGCGCCGCTGGACGTCAGGCTCTCGTAGAGGCCGCTGAGCAACGGATGATTGTTGGACGCCGCGCACGAGAGGTAGAGCGAGTTGGGGCGGGTGAGCTTGCGTATGCGCTGCGTCTCGCCGGTGAGGCCGCGTCCGAAGGTGAAATCGGCCGGCCCGCTGCGGTCCAGGAGCTTTCTGGCGCGGCCATGCGGAAAGGTGTTGAGCCATTCACCGCGCACCACTTCGTCATCGGCCTCGAAGCCGTAGGAGTAGCGGACGCCCTCGTGCAGGAAGTCAATCTCGTAGAACGACGGGGTCTCCCGTCCTGCGGGGGAGAGTTTGAACGGCCGTCGCGGCACGCCTCCCGTTGGCTTCCAGTGGGTGTGGGACAACCGGATGGCGTCGGACATCCACCGCATGGAGTCCAGGACGTTGGACTTTCCCGAGGCGTTGGCCCCGTAGATCCCGGCGACCTCGAGTGGCGCTGTCCGCTTGGCCTCTCCCCGGCGTGACGCGGCCGTCAGGGAGAGCGTCTGCTCGTCGCGGATCGACCGGTGGTTGGCGACCCGGAAACGCAACAACACAGCCTTCTCCCTGCCTTGCAGTCGACTGGAACCCTACACTTTCAAGCCTCCTCAGAGAGAGTTTCCCCGTAACAAGCGCTCCAAGCGCGAACAGCATGCAAAGGAGGGAGGCCCGTCTCCGGTGACGCCACCAGCACCCGGCACCCCGCCGCCCGGGCCGCCGCGATCCCCGCCGGGCTGTCCTCGATGGCCACGCACCGCGACGGCGCGGCCCCCAGCCGCCTGGCGGCCTCCAGGTAAGGGTCGGGCCACGGCTTGCCCCGCTCGGTGTCCTCGTTGGTGATCACCAGGTCGAACGCGTGCCCCAGCCGAGGCAGCACCAGCTCCACGATGCTCCGGGGAGAGGCGCTGACCAGCGCGGTGGGGATGGCGCTGGCGGCCAGGCCGGCGAGGAGTTCAGGCGCTCCACGCACGACGGTCAGGTCCTGGTGGATGCGTTCGGCGAAGGCGTCGGTGAGGGGGCCGGTGAGGGCGGCGGAGCCGAGGTGGGCGGCCACGTCCTCGATGGTGCGCCCGTGGACGAAGGGGACGTCCGCGTCGGTGAGCGGACGTCCCGCAACGAAGGCGACGGCCTGCCACCACAGCCCTTCGGTGTCCACCAGGGTGCCGTCCATGTCGAGCAGGACGGCCGCCGGGTCAGACGGCATCGGCGGCCACGACGGGGGCGGGGACGGTGACGGTGCGGGCCGCGACGAGGACGGGCCGCTCCACGAGGCGCACCTGGACGCGCGCGCCGGGGCCGAGCGTGGCGGCCTCGTGGCCGGGGACGTCGGCGAGCACCTCGCCGCCCTCGACGGCGAGCCGCAGCCGTACGGAGGCGCCGCGGAAGGAGGCGGCCAGCACCTCGGACGGCCCGTCGTCGGCAGGGACGACCCGTACGGCTTCCGGACGGACCAGCACGTCCACGGACGGATCCTCGGGAACGGGGCCGTCCACGGGCAGGAGCTGGCCGAGGACCGTGACCTGGTCGCCGGAGACCTGCCCGGCCAGGTGATTCATGGTGCCGACGAACTCGGCCACGAACGGCGTGGCGGGGCGGTCGTACACCTCGGCGGGCGCGCCGACCTGCTCCAGCCGCCCGTCGCGCAGCACCGCGACCCGGTCGGCGATCGACAGGGCCTCCTCCTGGTCGTGGGTGACGAAGACGGTGGTGATGCCCAGGTCGAGCTGGAGGCGGCGGATCTCCTCGCGCAGCGCGACCCGTACCTTGGCGTCCAGCGCGGACAGCGGCTCGTCGAGCAGCAGCACGCGCGGCTCCAGGGCGAGCGCGCGGGCCAGCGCGACGCGCTGCTGCTGGCCGCCGGAGAGCTGGTGCGGGTAGCGGTCGGCGTGTGTGGGCAGGCCGACGAGTTCGAGCAGTTCGGCGGCCCTGGCGTGCCTGGTGGCCACGGGGACCTTGCGGACGCGCAGGCCGAAGGCGACGTTGTCGCGGGCGTTCAGGTTGGGGAAGAGGGAGTAGGACTGGAAGACCATGCCCGCGTCCCGCTTGTTGGCGGGGACGTCGGTGACGTCCTTGCCGTCCACCAGCACGGCGCCGGAGTCGGGCCGTTCGAACCCGGCCACGCAGCGCAGCGCCGTCGTCTTGCCGCAGCCCGAGGGGCCGAGCAGGGCGACGAACTCGCCGGGCGCGATGACGAGGTCGAGGCCGTCGAGCGCGACCGTCCTGCCGAACGTCCGCCGCAGCGCCCGGAACTCCACCGATGCGGTCATTTCCCCTTCTCCCTACTGAAGACCGTGGACACGGCCAGCAAGAGCAGCCAGATGAGCAGCAGGCTCAGGATCGACACCGCGACCGAGAGCTGCCCCTTGGAGCCCGACACGGTCACGATCCACACCGCGAACGGCTCGTAGCCGAGCAGGCTCGCCACGGTGTACTCGCCCAGCACCAGCGCCAGCGTCAGGAACGACGCGCTGGCCAGCGCCGAGCGCAGGTTGGGCACCACGACCCGCACGAGCACGTACGGCCACGACGCCCCGAGGTTGCGGGCCGCCTCGACGAGGGTCCGCACGTCCATGGTGCGCAGCCCGGCGTCCAGCGACCGGTACACGAACGGCAGCACCAGCACCACGTACGCGAGCACCAGCACCACGGGGAACGCCGGGTCCTGCACGGCGATCAGGGTGGCCCAGAACGGCGTGGGGGCCAGCAGGTCGGTGCCGCCGCGCAGCGCCGTGCCGATCCCGACCACGAACGTGATGGGCGGCACGATCAGCGGCAGCGTGCACAGCACCTCCAGGACGGGCCGCAGCCGGGGCGCGAAGAGCCGGACGGCCAGCATCGCGGGCAGCGTCAGCAGCAGCACGAGCACGATGGTGGCCGCGGACAGCCCGAGCGAGAGCGACAGCGACCGCACGAAGCCCTCGGCCGTGAGCAGCTCCCCGTACGCCGACAGCGACACGCCGGCGGTGGGCGTGTGGACGGTGTACCAGAAGGCGGTGCCCAGGGGCACCAGGAAGTAGATCGCGGCGAGCAGGAACACCAGCCCGCGCCACCAGGCCCGCCGCGGGCGCGTGGCGGTGCCGGAGACCCGTTCCAGGCCGGTCAGTGCAGCCATCGGGAGGTCCTCCTCTGCAGCGGCAGGTAGATCGCCATGACGAGCCCGGCGACCACGACCATGTCGAGGCTGAGCGCCAGCGCGATGTTCTCGTAGCCGATCAGCACGTCGCCGGTCAGCGCGCTGGCGATCTTCAGGGTGACGAGCGGGACGACGGTGCCGACCATGGCGTTCGCGGTGGCGTACGCGGAGAAGGCCCCGCCGAACAGCAGCACGAACCCGCCGAGCATGGCCGGCGCCAGCACGGGCAGCGCGACGAGGCGCCAGTAGTGCCAGGCGGTGGCCCCGCTGTTCGCCGCCGCCTCGCGCCACTGCGGGCGCAGCCCGTCGAGGGCGGGGGCCATGGTCAGCACCATGAGCGGGATGGAGAAGTACAGGTAGACCACGACCAGCCCCCAGAACGTGTACAGGGAGCCGGAGGGCAGCCTCACCAGGCCGCTGACCACGCCGGAGTTGCCGAGCGTGGCGATCCAGAAGAACGCCAGCGGCACCCCGCCGAAGTTGGCCAGCACGCCGGACGCGGTCAGCACGGCGTCGCGCAGCAGCGTGCCGCGCGAGGCCACGACGGCGTACGCGAGGAATGTGCCGAGCACGGCCCCGAGCACCGCCACCACGGCGGACAGCCGCACGCTGCCGAGCATGGCGGTGAGGTAGCCGCCCTGGAGGCTCTGCGCCAGGTTGGCCAGGCTGGGCCGCCCCTGCGCGGTGAACGCCCCCGCCACCAGCACGATGGCGGGAACGCCGAACACGAGCGTGAAGAACGCCAGCAGCGGCAGCGCCCCGAGCCAGCCCCTGGACGATCGGGAGCGGGTCATCCCGAGATCGCGGTGTCCCAGCCGGCGGCCAGCTTGGCCTTGGCCGCGTCCACCTGCTCGGGCGTCGGGAACGCCGGCTCACCCTCGACGGCGGGCAGGTTGGCGGTCAGCGTCTGGTCCACGGTGCCGTCGGCGGTCATCGCGGGCAGCAGGACGGGGCGGGCGAAGCCCTTGAGGTAGAGGTTCTGGCCCTCGGCGCTGTAGAGGTACTCCTGCCACAGACGGGCGGCGGCCGGGTGCGGGGCGTCCTTGTTGACGGCCTGGGCGTACATCTGGAAGTACTTGCCGTCGGTCGGCACGTTCACCTTCCAGTCGATGCCCTTGGCGGTGAGCTGGGGCGCGTAGGCGGCGTTGTTGTAGTCCCAGTCGATGCTGATCTTGGTCTCGCCGTTCTCGATGGTGGCGGGCGTGGTCTCGACGGGGTTGTAGTTGCCGGCGTCCTTGAGCTTCTTGAAGAAGTCGATGCCGGGCTGGATGTCGTCGAAGGAGCCGCCGTTGGCGATCGCGGCGGCGTACACGCCGGCGAAGGCCGAGCCGGACTCGGTCGGGTTGCCGTTCATCGCGACCTGGCCCTTGTACTCGGGCTTGAGCAGGTCGGCGAAGCTCGCCGGGCAGGTCTTGATCTTCTTGGCGTCGCAGCCGATGGAGACGTAGCCGCCGTAGTCGTTGACCCACAGCCCCGTGGGCTCCTTCTGGCCCTCGGGGATCTTGTCGAACGCCTGCACCTTGTACGGCGCGAACAAGCCCTCCTTGGCCCCGCTGATCGCGAACGACTGGCCCAGGTCGAGCACGTCGGGGGCGCGGTCCTGGCCCTTGCGCGTCTTGACGGCGTTGATCTCGTCGGCGCTGGCCGCGTCTGGGGTCTCGCTCTCGATCTTGATGCCGTACTTGGCCTGGAACTTCTCGATGATCTCGCCGTAGTTGGCCCAGTCGGGCGGCAGGGCGATGACGTGCAGCGTGCCCTCCTTCTTGGCCGCCTCGACCAGCTTGTCCAGCCCGCCGAAGTCGGCGGCGGACGTCGCGGTGGCGGCGTTCACCCCGCCTTGCGAGGCCTGGGTGGTCTGCTGGGTGCTCGGAGCGGCGCCGCACGCCGCGGTGGCTAGGGTCAGGGTCGCGGCGACTGCGGCCGCACGGGCGCGAGGTGTGAACACGACGCCTCCACTTTCCAGGGGGTGTGGCAAGAACGTAGGGGAACTTGTACAAACAAGCGAGCACCAGTTAGTCGCATCAATGTTGCTCTTTCGTGAATGGGAAGGATCGGGGATGGTTGCGCGCTATGAACGGATCGCCGATGAGCTGCGGGGCGAGATCCTGTCCGGCGCTCATCCGATCGGTTCCCAGCTCCCCAGCGAGGCGGAGCTGGCGGAGCGCCACGGCGCGGCGCGCGGCACCGTACGCCAGGCGATCGCCGTGCTGGCCGCCGAGGGGCTGGTCGGCTCCCGGCAGGGCGCCAGGCGGATCGTGCTCGGCAGGACGCGCAGCCAGAGCTTCGCCGAGTTGCACAGCTTCGCCCAGTGGGCACGCGCGAACGGATACCGCTACGGTGGCCAGGTGATCGCCCAGCGCCGCAGGGCCGCACGGGGCCCCGAGTCAGCCAGGCTGGGCTCCTCGGAGGTGCTGGAGGTGCTGCGTGTGCGCACGCTGGAGAGCGAACCCGTGCTGCTGGAGCGGACGGTGTACGCGGAGTGGGTGGCAGGCGCGGTCGAGAAGCTGCCCGCCGACTGTGAGTCGGTTACCGAGGCGCTGTACGACTCCATCGGCCTCGTGTTCGCCTATGGCGAGCACCTCATCGACGCGGTCCCCGCGGGGGCGCAGGACGCCCGCCTGCTGGGAGTGCGCCGGGGCAGCCCGCTGCTGCGCCAGCGCAGGACCACGACCACCCACGAGGGACGTCCCGTGGAGTCGTCCGACGATCGTTACCGCGCAGGCAGCGTGGCCTTCAGCATCCGCAACTCGATCGGCGCCAACCCGCTCGTGCGGCAGGCCGGCGACTTGCGTTTCGGCGCCGGAGAACATATGTTCGAGTCATAGCGCCCGCCTTCCCCCGGGTGGCTCAACATACGGACCAGAGCCGCGGGGAGAAGCGATCTTGAGCAGACTCTATGGCGATCCGATAGAGGTGTGGACCCGAGACGGGGAGCCGACCCAGTTCGTCTGGCGCGACCGGCTCTACCTCGTCCGCCGCGTCCTCGATCAGTGGGTGGTCGCGCGCGAATGGTGGAAGACCGGCGAGGGCGACCCGGGCGAGCGCCAGTTCTGGCGGGTGGAGGCCAGCCCCGGCCGCGAGGTCGGCTCCTACGAGCTGCGTTACGACACCGCCGGCAACGGCTGGCTGCTGATGAGGGCGTGGGACTGATGGCGCCCCCGTTCCCGCACCTCGACGTGTGCTCCGCCTACTCCATGCGCTACGGCACCGCCTTCCCGCGAGCACTGGTGAGCCGCGCGGCGGAGCACGGGATGGACATCCTCGCCCTGACCGACCGCGACGGCCTCTACGGCGCGGTCAAGCACGTCCAGGCGTGCGCGGACGCCGGCATCGCGCCGGTCGTCGGCGTGAACCTGGCGCTCGACGCCCCCGCCCCGGCCTTCAACCCGGTGCCGGGGGGTCGCAGGCCGCGCCCGCGAACCGGCGCAGACGCCGAAGACCGCGTCACCGTGCTGGCCCGCGGCAAGGGCTGGTCCCGCCTGTGCCGCCTGGTCACGGCCGCGCACCACGCGGGGGAGCGCGGCGCGCCCAAGGTGACCCGCGAGCTGGTCGGCGAGTGGGCCGGCGGCCCGGGCGAGCACGGGTTCGGCGCTGAGGACGGGCTCGTGGTGCTGCTCGGCCCCAGGTCCGACGTGGGCCGCGCGGTGGCCGACCGGCGCGACGAGCACGCCATGGCGCTGCTCGGCAGGTGGCGCGCCGCCGTGCCTGGCGTGGTGATCGAGCTGGTCGACCAGTACGGCTTCCGCGACGCCACCACCGCCGTGCGCATGCTCGGCCTGGCCGAGACCATGGGCGTGCCCGCCGTCCTGACCAACGCCGTCCGCTACCTCGACCCCGCCGACCACCAGGTCGGCGACGTGCTCGACGCGGCCCGCCAGCTCGTCCCGCTGCACCCGCGCCACCTGGAGCGCACCACCTCCCACGCCTACCTCAAGAGCACCAAGGAGATGTGGCAGGTGGCGGCCAAGGTGTGCGGCGCCGACCAGGAGCGGGTGGGCAGGCTGCTGTTCACCACCAGGCGGCTGGCCGAGGCGTGCGCGATGGAGCCGCTCGACCTGCTCGCGCTCCGCAACGACCCGCCGGGCCTGCACCTGCCGGAGATCGGCCGCGACCCCGTGCCGCTGCTGCGCCACCGGGTCGAGGACGGCCTGCACAGGCGCGGCCTCGACCGCTCGGGCGAGGCCAGGCGGCGCCTGGACGACGAGATGGCCATCATCGAGCGCAAGCGCCTGTCCGGCTACTTCATCGCCGTGGCCGGCATCACGGACATGATCCGCGACAGGGGCATCCGCTGCGCCATCCGCGGCTCCGGCGCCGGCAGCCTGGTCAACTACCTCATCGGCATCGGCGAGGTGAACCCGCTCGAACACGGCCTGCTCATGGAGCGCTTCCTGTCGGAGGGCCGCATCGGGCTGCCCGACATCGACGTGGACGTCGAGGCGGCCCGCCGCCTCGACTGCTACCAGGCCATCTTCGACCGCTACGGCGAGTCCAGGGTGGCGTGCGTGTCCATGATGGAGACCTACCGGGCCCGCAGCGCCATCCGCGACGTCGCCGGGGCGATGGGCCTGCCGCCGCACGAGATCGACGCCATCGCCAAGGCGTTCCCGCACATCAGGGCCAAGCAGATCACCGCGTCCCTGGAGGACCTGCCCGAGCTGCGCGAGAGCAGGCTCGGCGAGGCCGGGCTCGACCGGGTGTTCCGGCTGGCCGAGAAGCTCGACGGGCTGCCCAGGCACATCGCGCTGCACCCGTGCGGCGTGCTGATCGGCAACGCCGGGCTGCGCGACCGCACGCCGGTGGAACGCAGCCTGCTGGAGTTCCCGATGTCGCAGTTCGACAAGGACGACGTCGAGGAGGCCGGGCTGCTCAAGCTCGACGTGCTGGGCGTGCGGATGCAGTCGGCCCTGGCGTACGCGCTGAGCGAGGTCAAGCGCGTGGACGACGTCGTGATCGAGCTGGACACCCAGCAGGGCGACGACCCCGAGGTCCAGTACGTGCCGCACGACGACCAGGACACCTACGACATGATCTGCGCCGCCCGCACCCTCGGCTGCTTCCAGATCGAGTCGCCGGGGCAGCGCGAGCTGGTCGCCAAGCTGGAGCCGCGCAAGATGCACGACCTGATCGTGGACATCTCGCTGTTCCGCCCCGGGCCGGTCAACTCCGACATGGTCACCCCCTACCTGGAGGCCAGGGGCGGGTGGCGGCAGCCGTACTATCCGCACGAGCGGCTGCGGGAGGCGCTGAGCGAGACGCACGGCGTCGTGGTCTTCCACGAGCAGGTGCTGAAGATCATCTCGGTGATGACCGGGCGCGACCTGTCCTACGCCGAGAAGCTGCGGCGCACGCTCGACACGCCGGAGGGCCGGGCCAGGGTGCGCCGGGCGTTCGTCCCCCTCGCCCAGGCCAACGGGTTCGACGACGCGGCCGTGGAGCGGGCCTGGCAGGTGCTCGACGCGTTCGGCTCGTTCGGGTTCTGCAAGGCGCACGCGGCGGCGTTCGCGCTGCCCACGTACCAGTCGGCCTGGCTCAAGCGGCACCACGCGGCGGCGTTCTTCGCCGGGGTGCTCACGCACGAGCCCGGCATGTACCCGCCGCGCGTCATCATCGACGAGGCCAGGCAGTGCGGGGTGCAGATCCTGCCGCTGGACATCAACAACTCCGGCAAGGACTGGCAGGTGGAGCGGCTCGGGCCGCGCGTCGAGGTCCGCGTGCGGCCCGCCGACCTGTCCGCCGACCCGGGCGACGCCCGGCAGCGGGTCAGGAACTTCAAGATCTCCGAGATCGGCAAGGGGTACGCGCTGCGGGTGCCGTTCTCGGCGATCAAGGGCGTGAGCGAGGCCGAGGTCGAACGCATGGTGGCGGGGCAGCCGTACACGTCGCTGGCCGACTTCTGGGACCGGGCCAGGCCCTCGCGGCCCACGATCGAGCGGATCGTCCAGGTCGGCGGCCTCGACGCGCTGCACGACCTGCACCCGGGCGACGGGCGCCGCTGGCGTCCCGGCGAGCTGACCAGACGCGACCTGATCGCCCACGTCGGCGCGCTCGACCGCGCGTCGGCGATCGGCGTGCAGGCGGGCCCGCGCAGGTCCAAACGCTACAACTCGCACCTGGACCTCTCCGGGAACGCGGCTCCCCCGGCGGTGCAACTCCCGCTCGGGTTCGGCGAGAGGATGTCGCCGGGGGAGCTGCCCGAGATGACGGAGACGGAGATGGTCGAGGCCGAGCTGGAGATCCTCGGCATCGACGTCAGCAAGCACGTCATCAGCTTCCACGACGAACTGCTGGAGGCGCTGGGGGTGGTGCGTTCCAGAGACCTGCTCACCCGGCGCAACGGGACGGAGATCCTCGTCGCCGGGGTCAAGGTGGCCACCCAGACGCCGGCCATCCGCTCGGGCCAGCGCGTCATCTTCACCACCCTCGACGACTCGACGGGGCCGATCGACCTGACCTTCTTCGAGTCGGTGCAGGGGCGGTGCGCGTCGATCGTCTTCGGGTCGTGGCTCATGCTGGCCAAGGGGGTGGTGCGGCGCACGGGGGCGCGGGCGGTGTCGCTGCGGGCGGTCGACTGCTGGAACCTGGCCGACCTCGACGCGCTGTGGCGGTCCCAGGGGATCGAGGCGGTGCGGGCCGTCGTCGAGCGCGCGCCGGAGGAGCTGGCGGGGGTCGGCGGGCGCAAGATCGAGTACGCCAACGGGTTCCGCCTGTCGCCCTACTCGGATCTCGCTCCCGCCGTCTCCGCGAACCCGCCTCGTCGGCTCTGGCACGCCAGTCCGGGCAGCTCAGGTCCTACTGCGGCATGACCTTCCAGTCTTTACGGCACAGCCAACGGCACCCCACCCGCCGCCCGTGGCCGGCCTCCGTCCAGGGAAACGCTCCTCCGGTTCACGGGGCTGGCCGCCGTGACGTGCGCATAGTGGGCCGTCCGCGTGGGCGACGCGTGGCCCGGGATGGTCAGCTCGTGCGTCCCACCGCCGTGGAGCCCGGCGCGGGCTGTGGCGCCTGCGGCGAGAAGGTGTGCACGGCGGCGGGCTCGACGGCCCGCGCCGAGCGGGCGGCCCGCTGCAGCCGCGTCAGCTCCCGCACCGTGCACCCGCACAGCAGCGCGGCCACCGAGGCGCAGGCCAGCTCCGGCACCCCCACCCCCGTGAGGTCGCCGGCGGAGGCGTCGAGCGGCAGCCGGATGGTGAACAGCGCGATCGTGCCCAGCCACGCCGCCCACCACCCGGCCAGCAGCGCCAGCCACCGCCCGCGCCGCCCGGCCGGCGGGCGGGTGCCGCGCCACACCTCGTCGATCAGCACCGCGGGCGCGATCAGGTTGACGCCGGGAAGCAGCCAGGCCGCGGCCACGGGAGCGGTCGCGGCGGAGCGGTCGTTGGCCTGCCTGGCGCGTACGAGCCAGGTCACGTAGGCGGCAGCGGCGGCGATCGTGGTGCCCGCCACCAGCATCATCAGCACCGCGAACAGCGTCACCGCCCCCACCACGGCCTCGGCGTCGGCCCCCTGGGGGCGTCCACCGAAGGCGGCCAGCTCGGCGGCGAGCCGGCGCCCGCGGGACAGCTCGAAGCTCACGAGAGCGCCGAGGGAGAGGATCTGGGCGGTGAGCGTCAGGTGGACGGCAGAGGCGGCTCTGGTGGGCGATGCCTGGGTGTAGCGCACGTTGATCTCCCCCCGGGCCATGCGCTGAGGTTCTGATTCACTTGTATCCCGGCAGCCCCGCTGTTAATCAGCTCACCACGCCGGATTCCCACGCCCAAGCTGCGATTTCAACCCGATTGCGGACACCGAGCTTGGCCTGGATGCTGCCCAGATGCGTCTTGACGGTCGACAGCGACACGAACAGCTCCCCGGCCACCTCCTGGTTGGTCCGCCCCCTGGCCACCAGGCGCACGACGTCCAGCTCGCGCTCGGTGAGCGGGTCGTTGACGGGCAGCGCGGCGGGCCTGCGGGGCTGGGCCAGGTGCTGCAGCAGCCGCACGGTGATCGACGGTGACACCAGCGCGTCGCCCGCCGCCGCGGCCCTGACCGCCTCGATCAGCAGCGTGGGGCCGCTGTCCTTGAGCAGGAAGCCGGTGGCGCCGGAGCGCAGCGCCCCGTAGACGTACTCGTCCAGGTCGAAGGTGGTGACGATGACGACCCGCAGCGGGTTCTCCACGCCGGGGCCGGCCAGCACGCGGGTCACCTCCAGCCCGTCGAGCTTGGGCATCCTGATGTCGAGCAGGCACACGTCCGGACGCAGCCGCCTGGCCTCCGACACGGCCTCGGCGCCGTCGGCGACCGCGGCCACGACCTCCATGTCCGGTTGGGCGTCCAGAATCATTTGAAAGCCGGTGCGCACCAGTTGCTGGTCGTCTGCGATGAGAACCCGAATAGTCACGGCCACAACTCTAAGGATCAGCCGTTCGGCCGAGGAGGGTATGGACGCACGGCCGATCCCCGGCGGCCCGCCCTGGCGGGAGCCTGGACGGCATGAACGACGTGCTTGTTGGACGAGCCCTGGCCAAGAGGTTCGGGCAGACGGTCGCCCTGGGCGGCGTGGACATCGCGGTACGGGCGGGCGAAGCCGTGGCGATCATGGGGCCGAGCGGTTCCGGCAAGTCGACCCTGCTGCACTGCCTGGCCGGCATCATGAAGCCGGACGCGGGCGAGGTGCACCTGCTCGGGCAGCGCATCGACGCGCTGGGGGAGCGCAGGCGCAGTGCGCTGCGGCGCACCCGCTTCGGCTTCGTCTTCCAGTTCGGCCAGCTCCTGCCGGAGCTGCCCGCCGAGGAGAACGTGGCGCTCCCGCTCATGCTGGGCGGCGTGCCGAGGGTCCAGGCCGTGCGGCAGGCCCGCGACTGGTTCGGGCCGCTCGGCCTGGGCTCCATGGAGTCGAGGCGGCCCGGCGAGCTGTCCGGCGGCCAGGCGCAGCGGGTGGCCATCGCCAGGGCGCTGGTCACCAGGCCGGCCGTGGTCTTCGCCGACGAGCCCACGGGGGCGCTCGATCAGCAGACCGGGCAGGAGACGATGCGGCTGCTGGTGGAGGCGACCAAGCACAACGACGCGAGCCTGATCGTGGTCACCCACGACCCGAACGTGGCCGCCTGGTGCGACCGCACCGTCGAGGTCCGCGACGGCCACCTCCTCACGGGCACGGGCACGGGCACGACCAGGAACGGGGCGTTCGCGTGAACCTGGATCTGACCTGGCGGCTGCTCAGGGGCGGCGGGCGCAAGGGCCTGCTCGGCACCTGGCTCACGCTGGCCGCCGTCGCGGTGGCCACGGCGCTGCTGCTGTTCGCCGTGGCCGCGAACTCCGCCTTCCAGGCCAGGGCCGAACGCGGCGCCTGGCGCAACCCCGTCCCGGCCGCAGCGGGAGCCGCGGTGGCCGTCGAGGCGTCGCGCTTCGACTTCGTCCGCGACCGGACCATCACCGTCGTCGACCTGGCCGCCCTCGCGGGCAGGAACCCGGCGCCGCCGCCCGGCATGCCGCGCTTCCCCGCGCCCGGCGAGGTGTGGCTGTCACCGGCCCTGGCCGAGCTGGCGAAGGAGCTGCCCGCCGAGGAGCTGTCCGGCCGCTATCCGAACCTGAAGGGCGTGCTCGGCGACGAGGCGCTCGTCCACCCGGACGAGCTGGTCGCGGTCGTCGGCCAGCGACCGGACGCCCCGGCCATGACAGCCGGGCGATCCGACGACTGGATCATCGCCAAGCCGCCCGTCAAGGTCGCGAGCCTGGCCGGCCAGCCGAGCGAGGACGCCGAGGCCTACCAGGCGCTCTCGCTGGTGGCCAGCGTGCTGATGATCGTGCCGCTGCTGGTGTTCGGGGGCGCGGCGGCCCGGCTCACGGTGGCCAGGCGCGACCAGCGGCTGGCGGCGTTGCGCCTGATCGGGGCGACGCCGGGGCAGGTGATCGCGATGACCGTGGCGGAGGCGGTGATCGTCGCGCTGGCCGGCGCGCTGGCGGGGGCCGTCGTCTTCGCCCTGTCCGTGCCCCTGCTGGCCATGATCGAGATGCAGGGCGGGCCGTGGTTCGCCGCCGACCTGTTCCCGGGCCCGCTCGTGCTCGCCGGGGTGCTGGTGGCGGTGCCGCTGCTGCTGGGGCTGTCGGCGGTGGCGGGCCTGCGGCGGGTGGTGGTGAGCCCGCTCGGCGTGGCCAAGCGGGAGACGCCGCCCGCCATGCGCTTCGTACGGGTGCTCGCCCTGCTGGCGGTGCTGATCGCGTTCCCGGTTCTGACCAGGGGCACCAGCGTGGCGATCGTGGCGGTGGCGCTGACCCTGGCGTTCCTGTGCGTCAACCTGGTGGGACCGTGGGTGGTCGGGCTGATCGGCCGGATCACGGCGGCGACCGCGCGGGGCCCGGCCCGGCTGCTCGCCGGGCGGCGGCTGGTGGACGATCCGCGCTCCGCCTGGCGCACGGTGAGCGGGGTGGCGCTGACCGGCTTCGTGGCGGGCTTCCTCGGGCTGCTCAGCCCGTCCGGCTTCGCCACCGAGGTGACGGGGCCGCCGCAGCTCCGCGTCACCGCCCCGGCGGGGCAGGTCGCGGAGGTGGCCGCGCAGGCGCGCGAGCGGCTGCGCGCGGCGGGGGTGACGGCCACGGTGAAGCCCGTCAAGGACGTCGTGGTCGCGGCCCTGGGCAGCTCCGCCGACGCCGCCATTCTGGACCGGGCCCGTACGGCGCTGGCCGGGCTGGTGCCGGGCCGCACGCCGACCACCGAGCGCGACGACCGGCGCTTCGGCAGCGAGATCCTGGCCGACGTCCGGGTGGGCACGATCGTGGTGCTGTCGGTGTCGTTCCTGGTGGCCATCGCCAGCTCGGGGATCACGGCCACGTCGTCGATCCTGGACCGGCGGCAGACGTACGGGCTGCTGCGGCTGGCGGGCACGCCGCTGGAGGTGCTCGACCGGGCGCGGCGCACCGAGACGCTCGTCCCGCTGACGGTGATGGGCGGCGGGGCGATCCTGGTGGGGGCGTTCTGCGCGGTGCCGTTCATGATCGGCGGCATGAACGTGGTCGGCACGGTCACGCTGGCGGGCTGCGTCGTGGCGGGCTTCGCCGGGGTGATCGCGGCGGGCGCCCTGAGCCGCCCGCTGCTCCGCTCGATCACCGAGGACCCGGCGCCCCGACCCGACTGACCACATTCCCTGCTAACCGAGGACCAGGTCGCGGACGAGCTTCAGTGAGGGCTCGTCCCGCACCCCCATCACCAGCAGGCTCGTGACCGGGCTGCGGTGCCACAGCTCCAGCCGCTCCTTGATCCGGCCGGGCGGCCCGACGAGCGAGATGCCGTCGGCCAGCTCGTCCGGGATCGCCCGGAACGCCTCGTCCCTGCGCCCCGCCAGGTACAGCGCCTGGATGTGCTCGGCCGCCTCGGCGTAGCCCATCCGGCCGATGATGTCGGCGTGGAAGTTGCGCTGCTTGGCGCCCATGCCGCCGATGTAGAGCGTCAGCATCGTCTTCACCACGTCGAGCGCGGCCCGCAGGTCGTCGGAGATGAGCACCATCACCATGGCGGCCACGTCGAAGCCGGGCTCGGCGCCGGACAGCGCCTCGCCGTACATCTCCTCGATCTTCTCGGGGAACGCGAACAGCGGCAGCCAGCCCTGCGCCACCTCGGCGGCCAGCGCCACGTTCTTGGGCCCTTCCGCCCCGAGATAGAGGGGAATGTCGGCGCGGAGCGGATGCGTGATGGACTTGAGCGGTTTGCCCAGCCCGCCGGGCAGCGGCAGCGGGTAGTGGCCGCCGTCGCTGGTGACCGGCTCCTCGCGCGCCCACACCTTGCGCATGATCTCGACGTACTCGCGGGTCCTGGCCAGCGGCCTGGCGAACGGCTGGCCGTACCAGCCCTCCACCACCTGCGGCCCCGAGGCGCCCACGCCGAGCAGCAGCCGGCCGCCGGTGAGGTGGTCGAGGGTCATGGCGGTCATCGCCGTCGTGACGGGGGGTCTGGCGGAGATCTGGGCGATCGAGGTGCCCAGTTTGATGCGGGACGTGCGTGCGCCGTACCAGGCGAGCGGGGTGAAGACGTCGCTGCCGTACGCCTCGGCCGTCCACACCGAGTCGTAGCCGAGCCGCTCGGCCGCCAGGACCGATTCGGTTGCGTCGTCGGCGTTGCGCTGCCAGTAGCCGAGGTTCAGGCCGAGCTTCATGGGACACCTCCGGAATTAAGTTCTATTACGGCCGGGGATGTCCCAAGTGTCAATGGAGGATCTTCCGGGGAAGTCACACTCTGTGCTCAAGGTCCTCTGCCGACTCGCCTGCCTGCTGCTTCTCCTGCCGGCGGCCGAACCCACGGTCGCGCAGGGCGACTCCCGGCCCAACATCGTCGTCGTGCTGGCCGACGACCTGGAGACCGGCACCCTGCCCCTCTTCCCGAACATCTCGCGGCACCTGGTGGATCAGGGCGCCTCGTTCGACCGCTTCTTCGTGACGAACTCGTGGTGCTGCCCCTCCAGGGCGTCGATCCTGCGCTCCCAGCACGTCCACAGTCATGGCGTGCTGACCAACACCGCCCCTGAGGGCGGTTTCGACCGCTTCCACGCGCTGGGTCTGGAACGTTCCACGCTCGGCACCTGGATGCGGCAGGCCGGCTACCGCACGGGCCTGATGGGCAAGTTCCTCAACCACTATCCGGGCGAGGCGGCCGACGAGGCGTACGTGCCGCCCGGCTGGGACGAATGGGACGTGCCGGTACGCAAGCTCTACGAGGAGTACGGCTACCGCCTCAACGAGAACGGCGTGCCCCGCGACTACGGCTGGCAGGAGGAGGACTACCTGTCCGACGTGCTGGCCCGCAAGGCCCACGACTTCATCACCGGCTCGCGGCAGCCGTTCTTCCTCTACCTGGCCCCGATCGGCCCGCACAACCCGGCCAACCCCGCCCACCGGCACGCGCACGCCTTCCCGCTGGCCATGGCGCCGCGCACGCCGTCGTTCAACCAGACGGACGTGAGCGGCGAGCCGTACTGGCTGCGCAACAGGCCCGCCCTCGCGATGGACGCCGAGGCCGACGTGGACGAGCACTACCGCAGGCGGCTGCGCGCCATGCTCGGCGTGGACGACCTGGTCGGCTCGGTGGTCAGCGCCCTGCGCGAGACGGGGGAGCTGGACGACACCTACATCTTCTTCACCTCGGACAACGGCTTCCATCTCGGCACGCACCGCCTCAAGCAGGGCAAGACCACCCCGTTCGAGGAGGCGATCAAAATCCCCCTCGTGGTGCGCGGCCCAGGCGTCGCGGCCGGCTCGACGATCACGCACATGGGCGCCACGATCGACCTCGCCCCGACCGTCGCCGAGCTGGGCGGAGCCACGGTCCCGGCGTTCGCGGAGGGCCGCTCGCTGGTGCCGCTGCTGCGGGGCAGGCCGCCCTCGGAGTGGCGCGAGCACGTGCTGGTGGAGTTCACCCGGCCGGCGAACCGGTCGTCGGCGGCCCAGACGCCCGTGCCCGCCTACCAGGCGCTGCGCACCGGGCAGCACACGTATGTCAGGTACGAGACGGGGGAGCGGCAGCTCTACGACCTGAACGCCGACCCCTACCAGCTCACCAACCTGGCGGCGACCGCCGACCCTGCGCTGGTCGCGCGCCTGGACCGGCAACTCACGGCGATGGCCGCCTGCTCGGGCGCGAACTGCCGCCAGGCCGACAGGCTGGGTTAGCGGAACAGCGACGGGTAGGCGTGGGCCAGGTGCTCCGACACGGCCTCGGTCGCCTCGCCCGCCTCGCCCCGCTCGATGGCCTCCAGGATGCGTACGTGGTCGGCGCGCAGGATCGAGGTGTCCCCGAGCCGCTGCACCGCCTCGACCGAGTACCTGCGCATCGAGTCGCGCAGCGAGCGCATGATGGCGGCGATGAGCCGGTTGCCCGAGGCGTCCGCGATCGCGCAGTGGAAGGCCGTGTCGTGCTCGACGAACTCCTCGGCCGTGCGCGCCCCGTCCATGCCCGCCAGGGCGGCGGCCAGGGCGGAGGTGTCGGCTCCCGCCGTGGCGGCCTGCGCGGCGGCCCACTGCTCGATCATGTGCCGGGTGTCGATGACCTCGCGCATCTCCAGGCTGGCCAGGCCGAGGTGGAGGCGGAGCAGGTCGGTCAGCGCCGAGTCGGGGCGCGAGGTGAGCACGGCGCCCGCGTCGGGGCCCCTGCCGACCTGGGAGGAGACCACGCCGAGGGTCTCCAGCACGCGCATCGCCTCGCGTACCGAGGAGCGGCTGACGCCGAGCTGCTCGGCGAGCTGGCGCTCGGCGGGCAGGCGGTCGCCCACGGTGAGCCCGTCCTCGGCGATGCGCCGCTCGATCTGAGCGAGTACGTCCTCGAACGTCCGCGTCCGCTTGACGGGACGCCAGCCGGTGTCCTCCACCCCGGAGCCTCCTCACGCTGGCCGGAAACGTTGTGGTTCGATATGGTCTGACCATACTGTGGTCGGACCATACTTCGGAAGGAGAGCCGTGCGAGTCGCCCTGTTCATCACGTGCGTGAACGACACGCTCTTCCCGGGCACCGGCAAGGCCGTGGTGTCGCTCCTGCGCAGGCTCGGCTGCGACGTGGACTTCCCCGCCGCCCAGACGTGCTGCGGGCAGATGCACGTCAACACCGGCTACCGGGCGGAGGGTGTGCGGCTGGCCAGGCACTTCACGGAGGTGTTCGCCGGGTACGACGCGGTCGTCGCGCCGTCGGGGTCGTGCGCGGCCATGGTGCGCGAGCAGTACCCGAAGCTGGCCAAGCCGGGCAGCAGGGGAGCGGCGGCGATCGCGGAGGTCACGCCCAAGGTGCACGAGCTGTCGGAGTTCCTGATCGACGTGCTGAAGGTCGAGGACGTCGGCGCGTACTTCCCGCACCGGGTGACCTACCACCCGACGTGCCACTCGCTGCGCGGCCTGCATCTGGGCGACCGGCCCACCAGATTGTTGCGGCACGTCAGGGGCCTGGAGCTGGTGCCGCTGCCCGGCGCGGAGGAGTGCTGCGGCTTCGGCGGCACGTTCGCGGTGAAGAACCCGGCGGTCTCCGCCGCGATGGGCGCCGACAAGACCCGCAGCATCATGGACACGGGCGCCGAGGTGCTCTGCGCGGCCGACAACTCCTGCCTCATGCACATCGGCGGCACCCTCAGCCGCCAGCAGACCGGCGTCAGGACCATGCACCTGGCCGAGATCCTCGCATCGACGGAGGAGGCCCAATGAGCGCGACATTCCTCGGCATGCCCGGAAATTTCCCGCAGAACTCCCGGAAGGCCGTCCAGGACTCGCAGCTCCGCTTCAACCTCCGCAAGGCCACCCACACCATTCGCGGCAAGCGGGCGAGCGTCGTCGGCGAGCTGCCCGACTGGCAGGAGCTGCGCGCGGCGGGCAAGGCCATCAAGGACCACACGCTGCGCAACCTCGACCGCTACCTGCTCCAGCTCGAAGAGGCCGTCACCAGGGCGGGCGGCACCGTGCACTGGGCCAGGGACGCCGCCGAGGCCAACCGCATCGTGGCCGGCCTGGTCAAGGCCACCGGCGAGACCGAGGTGGTCAAGGTCAAGTCGATGGCCACCCAGGAGATCGAGCTCAACGACGCGCTGGCCGCGCAGGGCATCACCGCGTACGAGACGGACCTGGCGGAGCTGATCGTCCAGCTCGGCGACGACTTCCCGAGCCACATCCTGGTCCCCGCGATCCACCGCAACCGGTCGGAGATCCGCGAGATCTTCCTCGACAAGATGCCGCACGTCACCCCCGACCTGACCGACGACCCGCCCGCCCTCGCCGAGGCGGCCCGGCTTCACCTGCGCGAACGTTTCCTGCGCAGCAAAGTGGCGATCTCCGGCGCCAACTTCATGGTGGCCGAGACCGGCACGCTGGTGGTGCTGGAGTCCGAGGGCAACGGCCGCATGTGCCTGACCCTGCCCGAGACCCTCATCAGCGTCGTCGGGATCGAGAAGCTGCTGCCCTCCTGGCGGGATCTGGAGGTGTTCCTCCAGCTCCTGCCGAGAAGCTCCACAGGTGAGCGGATGAACCCCTACACGAGCATGTGGACCGGCGCCGTCGAGGGCCAGGACTTCCACCTGGTGCTGCTCGACAACGGCCGCACCGACGTGCTCGCCGACGAGGTGGGCCGCCAGGCGCTGCGCTGCATCCGCTGCTCGGCCTGCCTGAACGTGTGCCCGGTGTACGAGCGGGCGGGCGGCCACGCGTACGGCTCGGTCTATCCCGGCCCCATCGGCGCGATCCTCACCCCGCAGCTCAGAGGCATGTCCTCGGAGCTGGACGCCTCGCTGCCGTTCGCCTCCAGCCTCTGCGGAGCCTGCTACGAGGCCTGCCCGGTGGCCATCGACATCCCCGAGGTCCTGGTCGACCTGCGGGCCAAGGCGCCGCACGCGGCGGCGGAGAGGGCCGGCATGAAGGTGGCCGGCTGGATACTCAACGACCACGAGCGGCTGGCCAAGGCGCAGCGCGCGGCGAGCAAGGTGCGCAAGCTGGTGCCGAAGCGGCTGCCAGGCCCCCTGGCCGCGTGGACGGACACCAGGGACATCCCCGAAATTCCGGAAGAATCCTTCAGAGACTGGTGGGAGCGGAATGAGCGCGCGTGAGGAGATCCTCGCCAGGGTCCGCAAGGCCGTCGCCGGGGCGGAGGACGTCGAGATCCCCCGGGACTACCGGGCGCGGCGGCAGCCCGAGGGCCTCGTCGAGCTGTTCGCGGAGCGGGTGGACGACTACCGGGCGATCGTGCACGTGGTCGCCTCCGCCGACCTCCCCGCCAAGATCGACGAGTGCGTGGCCGGGCGGCGCATGATCGTCCCCGACGGCTTCGGCCGCGAGGGCGGCTGGGACGACCTGAACACCGCCGACGGCGTGATCACGAACTGCGCCGTCGGCATCGCCGAGACCGGCACCATCGTCCTCGACCACGGCCCCGGCCAGGGCACCAGAGCCCAGACGCTGGTCCCCGACTACCACCTGTGCGTGGTGCGGGCCGGCCAGATCGTGGCGGGCGTGCCGGAGGCCGTGGCCCGGCTCGACCCGTCCCGCCCCCTGACCTGGATCAGCGGCCCCTCGGCCACCAGCGACATCGAGCTGAACCGGGTCGAGGGCGTCCACGGCCCCCGCACCCTCGAAGTGATCATCAGTACCTGAGCACCGCGGCCACGTTCTCGACCGCGTCGGTGAACCACAGCTCGGCGTCCGTCATCGCGGCCGCCCTGGCCAGCGCGGAGTCCGAGCGCTCCTGCACGGGCTCGTTCACGCCCCAGCGCTGCAGCTCGCCCCGGTCGGTGGCGAGCTGCGTGCCGCCCTCGCCGATCCACACGGAGCCGGGTAGCTCGCCGGGCAGCAGCACCGCCTGCACCCGGCCCTCGCGCAACGCCTGCGAGACCCGGGCCATGCCGGTCGGGCCGGCGGACTCCTGGTGACGTTCGAGCAGCTCGGCCCGCCTGCGGTCGAGCCACTCGTCCAGCGCCCGCTCCACGTCCCGCTCGAACTGGCCGTGGTCGTCGCGGCTGCCGTGCTCGACCATCATCACCCGGTCGGCCGCCTTGGTGCCGAGGTGACGCAGCAGGTACGAGCGCGACTTCGGCTCGCCCGCGACCAGGATCAGCTCGGCGCCGATCCTGCGCACCTGCTCGTCGATCTCGTGGGCCACGGCCGCCGCGTTCTTCTCCCACGCCTCGTCCACGGCCCGCTCGTACCGCTTCTGCGACCAGCCGCCCTGGGCGGTCTTCTGCAGCGGCCACTTGGCGGCCTCCACGGTGGTCTTGCGCGGCGACCCGCCGCCGAACACCGTCACCTCCGCCCCCGCGTGGTCCACGATGACGCGGATGTGCGGCACGTTCTCCCCGCGCCGCATGAGCAGCGGCGTGATGTGCGGCAGCGGCGTCCAGGTCGCCATCTCCGACGGCGCCTCGCGCAGCGACTCGGCCAGCACCACGTCACCGTGCGTGGCGAACAGCGCCCGCCCGGGGGCGGCGCTCAGCGCCTCGCCCTCCAGGGCGTCCAGGGTCGCCTGGTCGCCCTGGCCGTCGTGCCCGTCGAGCCGGTCGCGCATGCTACGCCAGTGGCTCTCGCGTTCAGGGCCGGTGAGCGCGCCCAGGTACACCGACGCGTACGGGCCGCGCCGCTCGTACAACGGCCGGATGAAGTCGAGCCGCACCGGTCACCACCTCCGCTTCTCCACGCCGAGACCGAGCGCCTTGGCGACGTCGGCCATGTTCGTGTAGCTCCGCTCGGGCAACGACTCCACCATGTCGATCACCGGGTCGGGCGCGCCCTCGCGGCGGGCGCGCGCCAGCAGGTCCCGTTTGGACGAGGGCCAGTGGGTGTCGCTCAGCCACTTGGCGAGATCACTGCGGACGTCCACGTCCCGCTGCGTCATGCCCTCGGGGACGCCCGGCTCGTGGCCCGGCGCGTACGAGTGAGGCGACTCCTCGCCGGGCGCCGGCATGGCCTCGGGCTGCTTCCACTCCTCGGCATGCGTCGAGCCGCCACCGCGAACCAGCCCCTCGGTCTCGTGCTTCTGCTCGTCGTCGAGCCGGGGGCCGTGCTTGTCGCTCCCACGTTCCATCATTGACCTCACTCCTCTCAACCCGCCCCTACCCCCGCTTTCGTGGGCAAACATCGCCACTGTGTACCCTCCACAGCGTGTTCGATCCCGACGTGAGCATCGCCACGGAACGGCTTGCACTCCGGCCGTTCAGCCCCAAGGACACCCTGCGCATCCGCTCCATCGTGCAGTCCGGCGCCCAGTTCCTCCCGCCGGGCGCCCCCGCCAAGGTCTCGCAGATCGCCGCCTGGCTCATGCACGGCGTGCACGAGCTGCGCCGCTCGGGGCAGGGCGTCCACCTCGCCATGATCGACGCCGAAGGGCTCATCGTGGGCGCCATCAGCCTGTTCAAGACCTCGTGGAGCGCGGGCACGACCGAGGTCGGGTACGGCGTGCACCCCCTCTACCGGGGCCGCGGCTTCGCCACCGAGGCGGTGCGCGGCCTGACGGCCTGGGCGTTCGACACCCTGGGGTTGCGCAGGGTCGACCTGACCGCCAGGCTCGACAACCTCGCCTCGCTCCGCGTCGCCTGCAAAGCGGGCTTCACCTGGGAAGGCGTGCTCCGCGACGCGGTGCTGGACGAGGACGGCGCGCACGACCTCGTCATCCTCGGCCTGCTGCGCCAGGACAGGCGCAGGCCCGTCCCCGCCCTGCCCAAGACCGAGCTGCGCACCCAGCGGCTGCTCCTGCGCCCGCAGACGCCCGCCGACGTCCCCGACCTGGCCGTCACCGGGGCCGACCCGATGACCCAGGCGTACACCGGGGTGCCGCGCGGCTACGACGAGGAGCACGCGCGCGGCTACCTCGCCCACGCCGAACGCCTGCAGATGCGGGGCGCGGGCGCCGCCTGGACGGCCGAGGAGCTGGCCACCGGCCGCTTCGCGCTCAACGTGGACCTGCGAGATGTCAACTGGAACAGCAGGAGCGCCGAGGTCGGCTACATGACCGCGCCCTGGGCCAGGGGCAACGGCTACGCGGGCGAGGCCGTGCGGGAGATCGCCCGCTGGCTGTTCGAGCAGCACGGCTTCGCCCGGCTCCAGCTCCGCGCCGCCCCCGCCAACACCGCCTCCCAGCGGGTCGCGGAGAAGGCCGGGTTCGTCCGCGAAGGCGTCGCCCGCGCCTCGCTCGGCGGCGAGGACCTGGTCGTCTACAGCCTCATCCCCTCGGACCTGGCCTAGTCTTCCCCCGCCTGGGGGACACCGGACTGGCCCCCGCACCCTTTGTGAAACCACCCCGCAGCCGTCACCCTTGAGGTGAGGACGGTGAGGCGCATGATCACGGTGGTCGGCTGGGACGGATCCGAGCTCTCGGCCAGGGCGGTCGGCAAGCTGCGGGAGGCCAGGCTCGTCGTGGGCCCCGACGCCGTTCTCGGGCAGCTCCAGCTCACCGCGGCCACCGCGGCCGACGGGGCGCTGCTGGAAGCCCTGGACGACCACCTGGAGCACGGCGAAGGCCCCGCGGTCGTGCTCACGCCCGGCGACCCCGGCTTCTTCGGCGTCGTCCGCAGACTCCGCGCACACGGCCTCAAACCGGACGTGCTGCCCGCCACCTCGCTCGTCACCCGCGCCTTCGCCTGCGCCGGGCTCAACTGGGAGGACGCGCTGGTCGTCGCCCCGTCAGGCCCGCGCCAGCTCGGCAAGGCCGTCAACGCCTGCCGCGCCCACCCCAAGGTCGCGCTGCTGGTCGCGCCCGGCGTCGGCCCCGGCGAGATCGCCAGGGAGCTGGCGCCCACCACGCCCCGCGCCCTCATCGTGTGCGAGGACCTCGGCGGGCCCGACGAGCGCGTCACGCACAGCCGCATGGGCGAGGCCACCACCCGGCCGTGGAAGGACCCCGACGTGGTCCTCGTCATCGACCCGCTGCACCGGCCCAAGGAGCCGGGCTGGGTGGCGGGCGCGCAGCCGGGGCCGTCGGAGTGGGCGCTGCCGTTCGAGGGCGGGATGCCGCCGGAGGCGCGGGCGTACGTGCTGGCCAAGCTCGGCCCCCGGCTCGGCGACCTGGTGTGGGACGTCGGCGCCGGCGCCGGCCAGATCGCCGTCGAGTGCGCCAGACTGGGCGCCGCCGTGATGGCCGTCGAACGCGACGAGGAACGCTGCGCCGCGCTGCGCGCCAACGTACTCGAACACGGCGTCAAAGTGGCTCTGACCAGGGGCCAGGCGCCGCCCGCGCTGGAGCCGCTGCCCGACCCCGACGCCGTCTTCGTGGGCGGCGGCGGCCTCGACGTCATCGTGGCCTGCGCCGCCAGGGGGCCGCGCGTGCTCGTGTGCGCGCTGCGCAAGGTCGAGCAGGTCGCCGGCGTGCTCGGACGGCTGCGCGAGCAGGGCTACCACGGCGAGGGCACCCAGATTCTGGCCTCCAAGCTGGTGCTCGACCCCGACGGCTCCCACAGCCTGGCCGCCGCCGACCCGGTCTTCGTGGTACACGCGACGCCCGCGCACACAGCGTGACCACCCTGCTCCCGCGGCGGGCGCGACGCCCGCGCACACAGCGTGACCTGTTCCGCACACCGGCGCATCGGTTATCCTCGCGTGTCCTTGTCCACCGCACCGGAGAACCCTCACGATGAAGCCGCCGCTCCTGCTGATCGGGCAGGGCTCCCAGGATGACGCCTACGCCGCCGAGTTCGGCAGGTTCGTACACCGCCTGCGCTGCCGTCTCGACCAGTCGGGCGCCGACGTGTCGGGGGGTTACCTGGAGCGGGCCACGCCGCGGCTGAGCGACTCCGTCGCCTCCCTCGTCGCGCGGGGACACCACCGGCTCGTGGCGCTGCCGCTCAGCCTCAGCAGGGTGGGCGAGGAGTTCCCCGCCGCGATGGCGCTGGAGCAGCAGCGCCACCCCACGCTGATGTACGACTACGGCCGCCCCCTCGGCCCCGACCCGCGCGTGCTCGCGCTGCTGGCCGAGCGGCTCAACGAGGCCGCCGCCGAGCTGTCCAGGCCGCGCGCGCTGGAGCTGGCCGGCGCCAGGCCCCGGCTGCGCGCCGTCGACTCCCTGCCCGCCGAGGACCTCCACCAGCACATCGAGCCGGGGGAGACCGCCGTCGTGCTGGTCGGCGAGGGCTCCACCGACGCCACCGCCAACGCCGAGATCCACCGCGTCTCCCGGCTGTTCTGGGAGACGCACGCCTACGACTTCATGACCGTCGAGACGGCCTTCGTCTCCGTCACCCCTCCCGGGGTGCCCGGCGGGCTGGAGCGCTGCCGCCGGCTCGGGGCCAAGCGGGTCATCGTGGTGCCTTACCTGCTGTTCGCGGGCGGGCTGCTGGAGCGGGTCTGGGCGCAGGCGCTGGCGTACGGCGCCGGGCACCCCGACCTGGACATCCGCTGCGCCGAGGTGATCGGCGACTGCGAGACCCTGGCGGACGTCGTGATCGACCGCTACGAGGAAGCGCTCCAACTCGTTCCGTAATGTGGAGGTTTCGTGTTCGCTGAGACGCCGGCGGCTGACCCCTGGAGGTTCCGTGTTCGCTGAGACGCTGGCGGCGATCCGTCCCGCCGACCCGCGGGTGCTCGCCGAGGCCCGCGCCCACCAGGACCGCCTCACCAAGCCGCGCGGCTCGCTCGGCGTGCTGGAGGAGGTCGCGGTACGCCTGGCGGGCGCGGCCGGCGCCTGCCCGCCGCCCATGCCGGAGCCCGCGGCCCTGGCCATCTTCGCCGCCGACCACGGCGTGCACGCGCGCGGCGTCAGCCCGTGGCCGCAGGAGGTCACGGTGCAGATGGTGAGCAACTTCCTGGCCGGCGGCGCCGTCGCCAACGCCTTCGCCGCCCAGGCCGGGGCGTCGGTGACCGTCGTGGACGTGGGCGTCGCCGCCGACCTGCCCGACGCGCCCGACCTGGTCAACCACAAGATCGCGTACGGCACCGCCGACCTGTCGCAGGGCCCCGCCATGACCGTCGACCAGGCCGTCCAGGCGCTGGAGGCGGGCATCCTGGTGGCCAGGGACCTGGTCGCCAAGGGCGCGCGCTGCCTGATCACCGGCGACATGGGCATCGCCAACACCACCGCCTCCGCCGCGCTCGTCTCGGCCTTCACGGGTAAGGACCCGGCCGAGGTGACGGGGCGGGGCACGGGGATCGACGACGAGACGTACCAGCTCAAGGTCGGCATCGTCCGTGCGGCCCTGCGCGTGAACGCGGTGACCGAGCCCGCCTCCTCGCCCAGCGAGACGCTGCGGGCGCTGGCCGCCGTCGGCGGGTTCGAGCACGCGGCCATCGCGGGCTTCATCCTGGGCGGCGCGGCGCTGCGCGTGCCGGTGATCCTCGACGGCGTGATCGCCGGAGCCGCCGCCCTGGTGGCCGCCGCGATGGACCCGGCCGCCGCGGACCACTGCGTGGCCGGCCACCGCTCCGCCGAGCCCGGCCACACCGCCGCGCTGGCCCACCTCGGCCTGCGCCCGCTGGTGGATCTGGAGCTGCGGCTGGGCGAGGGCACGGGCGGGCTGCTGGCGCACCCGATGGTGTGCGCGGCGGTGCGCGTGATGCACGACGTGGCCACGTTCGACTCGGCGGGAGTGACCGAAAAGCCCGTGTGATGATGGTGAAGTGTCTCGTTATGGATCCATGTTCGGCCCCGACATCACCTTCCTCGGGGTTGACCGCTGCGACGTGAACGACCCCGGCAGCTACGCGGACGCCGACGTGGTGATCATCGGCGCCCCGTTCGACGGCGGCACGTCGAACCGGCCGGGCGCCAGGTTCGGCCCGCAGGCGCTGCGCCAGGCCTGCTACCTGCCGCACGACGGCTCCAGGCCCAGCCTCGCGCTGCGCGTGGACGCGCTGCGCGACCTGCGCGTGCTCGACGCCGGTGACGTGGAGTGCTACTCGGGCGACGTCGAGGGCTCGCTGGCGGCCATCGAGGAGGCCGTGCACAGGATCGCGGCCTCGGGGGCGATCCCGCTGGTGCTCGGCGGCGACCACACGGTGGCGCTGCCGGACGCGCGGGGCACCGCCAGGGCGTACGCGCCAGGCCGCACCTCGATGATCCACTTCGACGCGCACGCCGACACGGGCGACATCGCCTTCGGCCATCTCTACGGGCACGGCCAGCCGATGCGGCGGCTCATCGAGTCGGGGGCCATCAGGGGCGACAGGTTCCTGCAGATCGGCCTGCGCGGATACTGGCCGGAGCCGGAGACGCTCGGCTGGATGGCTCGGCAAAATATGCGTTCCTATGAAATGACCGAAATTGTGGCTCGCGGCCTTGACGAATGCCTGACCGAGTCCTTCGGCATCGCGCTCGACGAGTGCGACCAGATCTTCCTGTCGGTCGACATCGACGTCTGCGACCCCGGCCACGCCCCCGGCACGGGAACCCCCGAGCCGGGCGGCCTCACAGCCCGGCAACTGCTCGACGCCGTGCGCCGCATCTGCTACGAGATGCCGGTGGCCGGCATGGAGGTGGTCGAGGTCGCGCCGCCCTACGACCACGCCGACATCACGGCCTACCTCGGCAACCGGGTTATCCTGGAGGCCCTGTCAGCGATGGCCAGACGCCGCAAGGACGACGACGGCGGGCCTCGCTGGGATCCCCGGCAGCCTCTTCTTGACGGTCGTTAACCCGTGCGCAGCAAATGACGCATGCGGAGCCGGTAGGTTTACCTCCTAACACAACCTTCGCGAACGGGAGATTCCCCCCATGGGTCCCTACCTCCTCGGCCTGCGGCTTTCCGGCCGCCGGGTCCTCGTGGTGGGCGGCGGCCGCGTCGCGCAGCGACGGGTCCCCGCGCTGCTGGAGGCCGGTGCGGAGGTCACCGTCGTGTCACCCGGTGTCACCCCGGCCCTCGACGACCTGATCGCGGCCGGCCGGGTCACCTGGCACGACCGGCCCTACGAGGTCGGCGACTGCGACGGGGCCTGGCTCGTACAGGCCTGCACCGACGACAGGTCCGTCAACACCGCGGTCGCCGCCGAGGCGGAGGCCAAGCGCGTGTGGTGCGTGCGCGCCGACGACAAGGACGCCTCCGCCGCCTGGACGCCCGCCACCGGGCGGGTCGACGAGATCAGCGTCGCCGTCACCGCGGGCGGCGACCCGCGCCGCGCCGCCGGCATCAGGGACGCCGTCGTCGAGGCGCTGCGCGACGGCACCGTCGACGCCCGGCGCAACCGCACCAAACCGGTCGGCGTCGCCCTCGTCGGCGGCGGCCCCGGCGACCCCGGCCTCATCACCGTGCGCGGCCGACAGCTCCTCGCCCAGGCCGACGTCGTGGTCGCCGACCGCCTCGCGCCCCGCGCCCTGCTCGACGAGCTCGCCCCCGACGTCGAGCTGATCGACGCCGCCAAGGTGCCCTACGGCCGCTCGCTGTCCCAAGAGACGATCAACGAGCTGCTCGTCGACCGCGCCAGGCAGGGCAAGTTCGTCGTCCGGCTCAAAGGCGGAGACTCCTTCGTGTTCGGCCGCGGCGGCGAGGAGATGATCGCCTGCGCGGAGGCCGGCATCCCCGTCCTGGTCGTCCCTGGCCTCACCAGCGCCGTCGCGGTCCCCGCCGCCGCCGGCGTGCCCGTCACCCACCGGGGCGTCAGCCAGGAGTTCCACGTCATCTCCGTGCACGTCGCGCCCGACGACCCCAAGTCCACCGTCGACTGGCCCGGCCTGGCCCGTTCCCAGGGCACGCTGGTGCTCCTCATGGCCGTCGAACGCCTCGCGAAGGTCGCCGAAGCCCTCATCCGCGACGGACGTTCGCCGGAGACTCCCGTAATGGTGGTACAGGACGGTACCCTTCCGACCCAGCGGGCGGTCACCGCTTCGCTTTCCACCGTGGCCGACCGCGTGTCCGCGGCTGGGATACGGCCGCCGGCGATCGTCATCGTCGGCGACGTCGTGCGGGTCGGCCAGGAGGTCGAGATGGTACGAGCGGAGCGCTTGCCGTGAACACGGCCATGGATGACGGGCGGCACGAGTCACCCGGTGAGCAGACGTTGAGCTTCCGGCCGGTGACGGACGAGGACCTCGACGCCGAGGCCCGGGGCGACGGCGCTCCCACGCGGGGCGCCCCCGAACCCTCCGCCAGTTCCTCGGAGCCGGCGGGTGCGCAGGGTGAGCAGGACGTGGGCGAGGAACCGCCCGCACGGCGGCCCTCCCTCTTCGAGAAGCCTGCCATCCTGCGGCAGCCACGCGCGGGCGACGAGCCGCCTGCGGCCAGGGGCGGCGAGGCGGCCTCCGGCCGGCCGTCCCTGTTCGTGAGACCGGCACCCCCTGCGCCGCCCGCGGCTGCCTTCGACCCCGACGCCGACGCCGACGCCGCGTCCGATGCCGAGGCCGCCTCCGACGCTGCCGACGCCCCCGACACTGACGCCACCTCCGGCCCTTCCGACGCCTCCGACGCTGCCGACGACACGGCCCCTCACGCCTCCGAGGCCGCCTCCGACGACGCTGCCCCTCACGTCGCCGGCGCCGCCCCCGACGCCGCCCCCGACGCCGAAGCTTCGTCCGACGCCGACGCCGACATCGACACCGCGTCCGAGACCGCGTCCGAGCCCCAGGCCGCTTCCCACGCGCCCGACGAGGCCGACGCCGACACCGTCCCCCACACCGCCTCCGACCCCGACGCCGAGGCCGCGTCCGAAGACGAGCCCGACACCACCCCCGAGGCGAGCACCGACACCGACAGCGCCCCAGAGCCCGGCCAGGAACCCGCCACCGACCAAACCTCCGAGCCCGAGGACCCAACCCCACCCCAGCCGGGCGAAACCCTGGAGGAGCTCCCGCCAGAGGCCGTCGAAGCCCTCATGACCGCCCTGGCCACCCTCCGCGAAAGCGTCTCGGACCTCCGCTTCGGCCTCGACCTCCCCGGCTCGGAGGAGGCGAGGCAAGCCAGGTCCGACCTCCTGGCCCAACTCGAGAACTACGTCCTCCCACGCGTCAGAACCCGCACGGCCCCCGCCCTCATCGTGATCGCCGGCTCCACGGGCGCAGGCAAGAGCACCCTGGTCAACAGCCTCGCCGAGAAGAACGTCTCACGCACCGGCGTACGCCGCCCGACCACCGGCACCCCCGTCCTGGTCTGCCACCCCGAGGACCACGAGTGGTTCGCCCAGGGCGAGCTGCTCGGCGGCCTCGAACGCCTGGACAAGCCGTCCCCGGAGGCGGGCCTGAGCAGCCTGGTCATCGTCGCGACCGAGAAGCTCCCGCAGGGCGTCGCGCTGCTCGACACCCCCGACATCGACTCGGTGGTCGAGGAGCACCACGAGATCGCGCACCGCATGCTCGACGCCGCCGACCTGTGGATCTTCGTCACCACGGCCGCCCGCTACGCCGACGCCCCCGCCTGGAACCTGCTGCGCCTGGCCAAGGAGCGCGGCGCCCGGCTGGCGATCGTCCTGTCGCGGGTGCAGGAGCGTTCCGCCGACGTGGTGCTGAAGCACTTCGTCCGCATGCTCACCGAGTACGGTCTGGGCGACATCGACCGGTTCGTCATCCACGAGGCGAAGGTGACCGACGGCAGGCTGCCCGACGCCGAGATGACCGACCTGCGGCTGTGGCTGGCCGAGCTGTCGGTGGACGAGGAGCGGCGGGCACAGGCCGTCCGGGAGACCCTCAACGGCGTGCTCAACAGCTTCCGCACCCGCGTGCCCGCGCTGGCCAAACACCTGGAGGCGCAGGTCGCGTTCAGGGCCGAGCTGCGCAGCGACGTGGAGGCGGCGTTCCTGAGGGCGCTCAGCGAGATCGACAAGGCCTCCAGGAACGGTTCCCTGCTGCACGGCGAGGTGCTCGCCCGGTGGCAGGACTTCGCTGGGTCCGGCGACCTCGTACGGTCGCTGCAACTGCGCAAGCGCGGACGGGCGGCCAAGCAGGCGCCTGAGCGGGTGCTGGCGTTCAAGGCGGCGATCCGCACCGGGCTGGAGTCCGTCATCGTCGCCGCCGCCACCCGCGCGTGCGAGGAGGTGGTGGCGCGCTGGCGGCACCGCGCCGAGCTGGGGGCCAAGCTGGGGGAGGACCTGGACCGGCCGTCCGACGATCTCGTCAGGCACACGGGACGGGCGATCGCGTCCTGGCAGGAGCACCTGGGCGAGCTGGTGCGCACGGAAGGCGTCGCCAAGCGGTCGGTGTCGAAGCTGGTGTCGTTCGATCCCGAGTCGCTCGCCCTGATCTTCATGGTCGCCATGTTCAGCGGCGGCAACGGCGAAGGGGTGCCGCACCGGCTGGTGAACGCCCTGCTCGGCGCCGAGTCGCTGCGCGGCATCGGCGCGAAGGCGCTCAGCGACCTGCGGGCCAGGATCGGCATGCTGTTCGACGAGGAGGCCATGCGTTACGTGCAGGCGCTCGACTCCGCGGGCGTTCCAGACGAGTCCGTCGCGACCCGCCTCTACCAGGCCACGTACAACCTTGAGGTCGCTCGATGACCACCACGACCACCAGACCGGGGCTCGCTCCGCGGCTGACCGCGCTCACCAAGGTGGTGGAGCTGGGCCCGGGGCGGCTGGACAAGCCGCTGCTCGCCGAGGCCGGCACGCTGCTGCAGCGGGCAGGCAACCGGCTCAAGCTGTCCTCCGAGCACACCGTCGTCGCCCTCGCGGGCGGCACGGGCAGCGGCAAGTCGTCGCTGTTCAACGCGCTGTCGGGGCTGGAGCTGTCGCCGACCGGCGTACGCAGGCCGACCACCGCCCGTACGCACGCCTGCGTGTGGGGGCTGGAGGGCGCGGGGCCGCTGCTCGACTGGCTGCAGATCCAGTGGCGGCACCGCTTCTCGCGGGCCAGCGCGCTCGACAAGGCCGACAGCCAGCTCAACGGGCTGATCCTGCTCGACCTGCCGGACCACGACTCGATCAGGGCGCTCACCGACACCGAGGCCGACCGCCTCATCGGCTTGGCCGACCTGGTGGTGTGGGTGCTGGACCCGCAGAAGTACGCCGACGCCTCCACCCACCGCCGCTACGTGACGGAGCTGGCGGGGCACGAGGCCGTCACGGTGTTCGCGCTCAACCAGGCCGACCGGCTGACCGCCGAGGAGCTGGCCGAGCTGGTCATCGACCTCAACGACCTGCTGCGCAGGGAAGGCGTCGAACACCCGAGCGTCGTACCGACCTCCGCCGTCACCGGCCGCGGCATCGAGAGCCTCAAGAGCGTCATCGCCACCGCGGTCGCCCGGCGCAGGGCCGCCATCCAGAAGCTCGAAGCCGACCTGCAGCGGCTGGAGGCGAAGCTCGGCAAGGCCATGCCGCTGGGGGAGGCGCTCTCCGCGCCGTCGTCGGTCGACGAGGCCCGCAGGATGGGCCTCACCGACGCGCTGTGCGACGCGGTCGGTGTGCCGGCCGTGGGCGAGGCCATGGAGAACGTGTACGCGGAGCGGTCGAGCCGCTGGGTCGGCTGGCCGTACCCGCGCTGGATCGGCAAGCTGCGCGGCGACCCGCTGAAAAGCCTGCGGCTGGACGACGTGAGCGACGAGATCCGCGGCATCTCCACCTCCTCGGTCTCAGCTCAGTCGGCCGAGGTCTCCAACGCGGTCCAGGCGCTGGCCGACGGGCTGTCCATGGGCATGCACCCGGTGTGGCGCACCGCCGTACACCAGGCGGCCAGATCCCGCTCGACCCAGCTCCCGCAGGCCCTCACGGAGGACCTCGCCGAGGTGGCGCCGCAGCTCGACCGCGTGCCGGGCTGGTGGCGGGCGCTCAAGGTGTGGCAGTACTTCCTGGTGGCGGCGTTCGTCGCGGGCCTGGCCTGGCTCGCGGTCGGCCTCCTCATGCCCGGCCAGCTCCCGCCGTCCCTGGAACTCCTGGGCGACACGGCGACCCTGCCGTGGGTGGGGCTGATGATGGCCTCCGTACTGGGTCTAGGTGCCCTGTCGGGCATCGCGTCCCGCAACTTCGTGGAGCTGGGGGCCTCGCGGGAGCGGGAACGCCTCGAACGCGAGATGCGCCGCAGGGTCGCGGCCGTGGCGAACACGATGGTGGTGGAGCCGGTGGAGCGGGAGCTGGGGCGGCACCATGCCTTCTACACGGCTCTGAGGGACCTGTCGGTGTGAGACGCCGGCGCCGGCACCCCCAACCCTGACCTCGCCCGGTGCCGTCTCTGCCCTCCCCCTCACCCGCAGGCATCCTCCACCCTCCGCCTCACCCGCCAGGCCACCTTCCACCCTGCGCCTCACCCGCCAGGCATCCTCCGCCTTCCCCACACCGGCCAGGATCCTTCACCCTCCACCTCACCCGCCGGGCATCTTCCACCCTTCCCTCCCCTCCACACCCGCCGCCACCCAAGCACCTTCCATCCACAACCATCGCGATCCCAGCCCCCTCCCTCCCCCGCGATCGCCACTCTTTCTCCACAGCCGTCGCCACCCCAGCAGCCCTCCCCCCACAGCCCTCACGACCCCAAGCACCGTCTTTCCACAGAACCCCGTTCGGCCCCCTCCACCCCCCTCCCTCCACGGCACCGTGTTCCTCAGACCGCGCGGGCAGCCGGCCCGCCACCTTGGGAGGCACGGGACAAATGAACGACATCTACATCACACTCACCGGCAACGTCGCAGCAGAGCCCAGGCAGTACAGCTTCGACGAGGGCATCAAGGTCACTTCGCTGAGGGTGCTCACCACCCACCGCTACTTCGACAAGAGAACAGGCCAGTGGGTGGACGGCGAGAAGGTCTGCTTCACAGTCCGCTGCTGGCGCGCCCTGGGCGAGAACGTCGCAGCCTCCATCCGCGCAGGCCACCCCGTGGTGGTGTCAGGCAAACTCCGCATCAGGGAGTTCGGCGCCGACGGCGACCGCCGCTTCATGCCGGAGATCGAAGCAAGCGCGGTAGGCCACGACCTGCGCTGGGGCACCGGCGCCTTCACCAAGCCGGAACGCGGCGGCTCCGGCTCGGTGAGCAAGGAAATGCGCGAACGCCTGGACGAGGAAACCCGCGACTGGGCCATGGGCCCCCGCCCCCAACGCTCCCTGACAACCCGCCCCGGCCCTCGCGAAGAACCCAACCCCTTCCACACAACCGACGCCACCACCGACAACGACCAGCCCCTGACCACCGAAGACGGCCCCCTCCACCCGTCCATCCCCGCAGACGCACCATCCACCGAACCGCCGAACACGCTCACCCCGGCAGCCCTGAACACTCCGACCCCGAACGACGACACCGCCAACCCCTTGCAGCCAGTGCAACCGCTCGGCCTGGACGGCGACATTCCGCACGAGTCCGACGGCAGCCCTGCCCGAAAGCGAGGCCCCAAGCCCGGCACCCTCCGCGCACTCGGCGCAGAAGGCAGCACCATCCGATCCCTGGACCGCGAGCCCGGCGATGCCCAGGGCAGGTCTGGCGCCGCGCAAGGCCGAGCCGGCAACGCACAAGCCAAGACCCGTGACACGGACATCAAGACCCGTGACACGGACATCAAGACCCGTGACACGGACATCAAGGCCCGCGACGCGGATGCCAAGGCCCGCGACGCGGAAGTCGCAGAACGCGATGCGGACGGCAAGACGGCCGACGAGGACGACAAGCACCTGACGATGGCGGGGAAGGCCGCAGCCTAACCACGGCACGACAAGGTGCAGGGGCGCCGACCACACTGCGGCGCCCCTAGCCTCACTGCGCTACCCCCACGGCCCGCCGCCCGCGACTGCCTTGCCCCGTCCGCTACTGCGCTGCCCGCCCCGCCCGCCCCCCGCCCGCCCCTGAGTTGGCCCGCCCCGCCCGCCCCGCCCGCCCTTGCGTTGCCCGTCCGCCATAGCACTGCCCCACCCGCCATGCGGTGACGTCCGCGACGGCGTTGCCACGGTCCACCACTCCGTTGCCACGGTCCACCACTCCGTTGCCTTGCCCGCCACTCCGTTGCCTTGCTCGCCACAGCGATGCCTCGCCCCGCGACTTGAGCTTTCCGCCACTGCGGCACCGTCCGCCCTCCACCGCAGCGCCGTCCGCCTACGCCATCCACCGCGCCTACGCCATCCACCCGCGACCGTTTCGTTGTGGCGACTGCGGTGCCCTCATGATCTCGCCCGCCCAGCACCGCGATGTCGGCCCGCCACGGCGATGCCCGCCCGCGACCGCACCTCTCGCTCACCCTGCCCGCCCGCGACCCGCACCTCTCGCCCGCCTGCCCACCCGCAACCCACACCTCTCGCCGCCCTTCCCCCCCGCATGCAGGTGCGATGGCGGCGAAGGCGCGCGACTCGATGAGTACCGCAGTGAAGGCAGGCGGCCTGAGGGCACAAGGGACGCCAGACGTCCAAGACCACCCAGACGCCCAAGACCACGCAGAAGGCCGCAGCGAACAGCCGGAAATGTCCAGAACGAAGAAAGACGCAGGGGAAACAGCCGGATTGGAGGGGGGAGGGGGCACCGGCCGGGTCCCGTTGACACCCCGAGGGGCGGCCGATGGTGTGTTGCCCGCGTCAGATGGCTAGAGCATCTGTCAGGTCCAGGTCACGCCCCGCACCATGGCTGCTCCTTTCCAGCACGACTCCTTTTTCACGGCCCGCCCACAAAAGCGAGCAGGTGTGGTCACTGCCAACGTATCGGTTCCCATCGCACAACGCACACTCCGCAATTATTGTGTTACACATCGTTAGTCAGAGAGGAGACGAGATGGCGGTGACCAGTCACGCATCGATCAAGTCTCGCGACAGTGTGTCAACACTGGCCGACCGCTGGCCGTTGCTAGGGCAACGTCGGCCGCTTGTGGTCTATTTGTGCGCGATTGTCGCTCTTGACCTTGCTGCGATCGCGGCGCTCTCGGCGTCCACGATCTTCACGTGGCGGGACGCGCTCACCTTCGCCGCCCTCATGGGCTGCGGTGCGGTGTGCATCGAGGCGAGTCGGCGGCTGGGGATGCCCGCCGGTGTGTCGCGTGACCTCTTGTCGGCTTGGTGGTTGCCGGTGGCGCTGCTCCTGCCCCCGGTCTATGCCCTTTTCGCACCTATCGTGCTACAAGTGCTGCTCCAGGTGCGCGTGCGGGCCACGGTGGTCTATCGGCGGGTGTTCAGCTCTGCGGCCATCGGCTTGGCCGGGTGTACGGCGTCCATCGTGTTCCACGCTCTGGTGGCCGATCCATGGGTGCTGTCGCAGGGCGGCAGCACGCCGATTCTCTGGGCGGTGGCGGCCGCCGTGCTCTTCTCCCTGCTCAACATCGCCCTCATCGCCATCGCCGCCCACACGGCCAACCCCGACAGCGCCTGGCGCGAGGTGTTGTGGGACAGGGAGAGCGTGATGCTCGATGTCGTCGAGCTCTGCCTGGGCATCATCGTCTCCATCGGCTGCAGCCTCAACCCGGGCCTGCTCATCCTCGCGCTCCCGCCCGTGGTCCTCCTGCAACGCAGCCTCCTGCACGCCCAGCTCCAGGCCGCGGCCCGTACCGACGCCAAGACCGGGCTCCTCAACGCGGCGGCCTGGCAGCGCGAGGCCGACACCGAGATCGTCCGCGCCCGCCGCACCGGCGAGACCCTGGCGCTTCTCATCATCGACATCGACCACTTCAAACGCGTCAACGACGCCCACGGCCACCTCGTCGGCGATCAGGTTCTGGTCGGGGTGGCCTCCATGCTGCGCAGCCAGCTTCGCGACTATGACGTGGTGGGGCGGTTCGGTGGTGAGGAGTTCGTGGTTCTGCTACCGGGGGCCGACATCGACGAGGCCCGCCGGGTGGCCGAACGGCTGCGCGTCCGCATCGGGCACATGGCCATTCCCGTGGACGACACGCTTGTCCGGATCACGATCTCGGCTGGGGTGGCGTTGATGAGCGTGCACGGTGATGATCTGATCGATTTGCTGACGGCGGCTGATCTGGCTCTTTATCGCGCCAAGGAGCTTGGTCGAGATCGCGTCTGCATCCCTGCCGTGCAGCCTCCGCCCCGGTCCCTGCCCAACGACCCCTCGACCCCATAACCGCCTTCTCGCCGCGGAGACGTCCTCGCACGTCGTTCCGCCTCCCCGCACGCCCTCGCACCCGCGCGCGTCTTCGAGCTCTGTGCTCGTCCGAGTCTGCCCGCGTCCCTGCGTCTTCGAGCCCTGCGCGCGCCGGACCTCCGCACGTTGCCTCGCGCCTTCGAGTTCCGTGCGCCTCCAGGTCTGCCCGCGTCTGCGTGTCTCCGGGCTCTGTGCGCGCCGGGCCGCCGCGCGTCGCCTCGCGCCTTCGAGTTCCGTGCGCCTCCAGGTCTGCCGCGCCTCCAGGTCTGCCGCGCCTCTGCGTCTCCGTGCGCGCCGGGCCGCCGCGCGTTGCCTCGTGTCTCCTCGGCTCTGTGCGCCTCCGAGTCTGCGCGCGTCCTTCTTCTCTTCTCCAGGTCGTGCGTGCGTACGGGCCTCCGCGCGTTCGAGGCGGACCGTACGAACGGAATGGTCGCCCACGCGCATGAGAGGCAGGCGTGCGTGAGACGGCGGAGCGTCCCCGCATATGCGGCGCGCTCACGAACCCCGGAGCCCCCGCACCCAGAGGGGCTCGCAGCAGGGCGGAGGCGGCGGCGAGGGAGGAGCGGCGGAAGCCTGGGTTGGGAGCCCCTAAGCTAGAGGGCATGCCGGAGTACATCTACACGCTGCAGCGCGTGCGCAAGGCGCACGGCGACAAGGTTGTGCTTGACGACGTCACGCTGTCGTTCCTGCCCGGAGCCAAGATCGGTGTTCTGGGGCCGAACGGCACAGGGAAGTCGACGCTGCTCCGGATGATGGCCGGCCTGGAGCAGCCGTCCAACGGTGAGGCCAAGCTGATGCCGGGCTTCTCGGTGGGCATGCTCCAGCAGGAGCCGCCGCTCAACGAGGAGAAGACCGTCCTCGGCAACGTGCAGGAGGGTGTCGCCGAGACGATGGCGATGCTCCAGCGCTACAACGACATTGCCGAGCAGATGGCCACCGACTACAGCGACGAGCTGCTGGACGAGATGGGCAAGCTGCAGGACCAGCTTGAGCACCGCAACGCGTGGGATCTCGACAGCCAGCTTGAGCAGGCCATGGACGCGCTGCGCTGCCCGCCGCCCGACGCCGAGGTGTCGAAGCTGTCCGGTGGTGAGCGGCGCCGGGTCGCGCTGTGCAAGCTGCTGCTGGAGGCGCCCGACCTGCTGCTGCTCGACGAGCCCACCAACCACCTCGACGCCGAGAGCGTGCAGTGGCTGGAGTCGCACCTGGAGAAGTACGCGGGCACCGTGCTGGCCGTCACCCACGACCGGTACTTCCTCGACAACGTCGCCACCTGGATCCTCGAGCTCGACCGGGGCCGGTGCTACCCGTACGAGGGCAACTACTCGACGTACCTCGACATGAAGGCGCAGCGGCTCAAGGTCGAGGGCCAGAAGGACGCCAAGCGCAAGAAGCGCCTGGAGGACGAGCTGGAGTGGGTCCGGTCGAACCCCAAGGCCCGCCAGACCAAGAGCAAGGCTCGACTCCAGCGGTACGAGGAGATGGCCGCCGAGGCCGACAAGTACCGCAAGCTGGACTTCGAGGAGATCCAGATCCCGCCGGGCCCGCGCCTGGGCACCACGGTGATCAGGGCCGACCAGCTCACCAAGGGCTTCGGCGAGCGGCTGCTGATGGAGAACCTGACGTTCGATCTGCCGCGTAACGGCATCGTCGGCGTCATCGGCCCCAACGGCGTCGGCAAGACCACGCTGTTCCGCATGATCACCGGCGGCGAGACCCCTGACACGGGCGCGATCGTCATCGGCGACACCGTGAAGATCTCCTACGCCGACCAGAGCCGGGGCGGCATCGACCCGGGCAAGAACGTCTGGGAGGTCGTCTCCGACGGGCTCGACCACATCAAGGTCGGCAACGTCGAGATGCCGTCGCGGGCGTACATCGCGGCGTTCGGGTTCAAGGGCCCTGACCAGCAGAAGAAGGCCGGGGTGCTGTCGGGTGGCGAGCGCAACCGGCTCAACCTGGCGCTGACGCTCAAGCAGGGCGGCAACGTGCTGCTGCTGGACGAGCCCACCAACGACCTCGACACCGAGACGCTGTCGTCGCTGGAGAACGCGCTGCTCGACTTCCCGGGCTGCGCCGTGATCACCTCGCACGACCGGTGGTTCCTTGACCGCATCGCGACCCACATCCTGGCTTGGGAGGAAGGGTCCAACTGGTTCTGGTTCGAGGGGAACTATGCGGATTATGAGAAGAACAAGATCGAGCGGCTGGGGGCTGATGCGGCGCGGCCGCATCGGGTGACTTACCGGAAGTTGCACCGCGACTGAGGTCGGCTGCTTCTTAGCGCGATTGACGGCCCATGGATCATGCTGCTGACGGCATGGTTCATGGGCCGTCTGCGTGTGGGGGTGGGGTGGCGGGCGTGCGGCAGGGTGAATGGGACCCGGCCAGGGGCACGGCATGCGACGCCCTGGCAGCGCCGCGTTGGCCGCGTTGGTGGCGGGTGAGCGACGGGGGGAGCGGGGCGGGTCAGGGGTGCGGTAGGCGACGCCCGGCAGCGCCGCGTTGGCCGCGCTGCTGGCGGGTGAGCGGCAGGGGGAGCGGGGCGGGTCAAGGGTGCGGTAGGCGACGGCTGGCAGTGCCACGTTGGCCGCGCTGCTGGCGGGTGAGCGGCAGGGGGAGCGGGGCGGGTCAGGGTTGCGGCAGGCGACGCCCGATAGCGCCGCGTCGGCCGCGCTGGTGGCGGGCACGCGGCAGGGTGAGCGCGGCGGGGCGGGGCACGTGCGGGGCAGGCAGCGCCGGGCCGTCCACGCTGGTGGTCAGGGTGGAGCTTTGGCCGGGCCGTCGGACGGAGGTTGCTGCGACGTCGTCTTCCCGCGCTGGACGGCGTCGAGGAAGAGCAACTACAGCGGCTCCCACCACCCGCGCCGAGCAGCCAGCACCCCCGCCTGGAACCGGCTCGTCGCCGACAGCCGCGCCATCAGCCCCTGGATCCGCCGCTGCACCGTCCGATACCCGATGCCGAGCTGCCGGGCGATGGCCTCGTCGGAAAGCCCGTGCGCCATCAGGGACACGATCCTCCGCTCCATTTCACTGAGCGGCGGACAATCCCCTTCCACCCCGGCGGCGAACGGCTGAGCCTGTGCCCACAACAGCTCGAACAACGCGGACAACGCGTCCAGCAGGGAGGAGGGATGCACGAGGACGCAGGAGTCGAGCCCACGGGGTGTGGCCCGCAGCGGGATCAGCCCGAGGTCGTCGTCGGCAAGGATCATCCTGATCGGCAGGTTCGGGAGGATGCGCACCTCCTCACCGGCGGCCACGCTCCGCTCGATCTCCGCAGCTTGCCCGGCGGCCTGAAGCGTGTCGCGGTCGTGGATGAAGCGTCGGCGCACGCCGTGATCGGCCACGGCCTGAGATGGCGCGTCGATGCCGCGGACGATGTCCTTGGCTCGGCACAGGAGTTGCTGCTCACAGCGGGCCACTGCCTCGGCCCCGGAGATCACCTCGATCAGCTCGGTGGCGGGACGCGATGCGCCGTCCCTGCGGTGGCGCTCGCCGAGGTGCTGTGCGAGCGCGCGGACCCGTTCGATGTCGCGCTCGCGGGCCAGCAACAGCACCTCGATGGCGGGCTCGGGAGGCAGTGCCGCGTACCTGGCGGGCCGTCCGGGCAGGCGGCTGATCAGTCCGTGGTCCTCCAGGCGGGGTAAGACGTCGCCGAGGACGTCAGGTGAGACGGCGGTCAGGGCGGCCAGCTCGGACGCGGTGAGCGGCCCGTCCCCGACCAGCGCCAGGTACGCCTCTTCGCCCCAGCGATCGACCCCCAGCACCTCGAGCACGCCCGCACTCCTCCCACCTGGACAGCGCCGCGAGACCTGCCTGGACAGCGCCGCGAGTCCGCCTGGACGGTGCCGCGAGACCTGCCTGGACAGCGCCGCGAGTCCGCCTGGACGGTGCCGCGAGTCTCGCCCGGGCAGTCCCGCGCGTCCTGCCTGGACGGTGCCGCGCGTCCGTCTGGACAGTCCCGCGAGTCCGTCCGGACCGTCCCGCGAGGCCGCCCCGACAGCGCCGCGAGTCCCGCCCGGACAGTCCGCGCGTCCTGCCTGGACCGCGCCGCGAAGTCCCGCCCGGACGATCCCGGGAAGCCCGCCCGGACAGCACCGCGAACGGCACCAGGGAAGATGCTAGGGGAGCCACATGACCAGCCTGTTAACCGATCAACCTTCGACACCGACGGTGGCGGGAGCGGGGGCGGGGCGTCGTCGCCACGGCCCGTGGAACATCACGATCGCCGGGATGAACAGGACAAGGCACCCGAGCGCCACGAACAGCCACGTCTGCCAGTTGGTGGCCGCCACCACGCGCGGGATGACCAGCAGCCCGATCACGGCGATCCCTTTGCTGAGGAACCCGAACAGCCCCCACGCGGTGCCCTGCAGCCGGGGATCCGCGTCCTCGGCGTCCTCGGAGTAGTTGGCCATCCAGGGCGCGTAGGCGACGCCGAGCGAGCCGCCGAGCAGCGCGCCCACCACCATGAGGGTGCCGGTGGAGACGCCTTCCTGGCCGAGGGAGACGGCGAGGTAGGCGGTGACGAGTACGGCGGCGACGGTGCCGCCGAGGCAGAACGGCTTGCGGAGCTGGGTGCGGTCGGACAGCCGCCCGGTGACGATGAGGGTGATCAGGTTGAGGCTCCAGAAGGCCGCCATGATCGTGGACGCTTCGGCGCTGCTGATACCGAGGGCGCCGACCAGCATCGTCTGGCCGAACAGCGACAGCGTGATGTAGAGGACGAGCCACATCGAGATCCCGACGACGTGCGCCCAGATGTTGGGCCGTACGAAAAGGGAGCGGACGCGCGGCGGCTGGGTGAGGTCCACGACCTCGGTGGCGGCCCGTTCGGTGTGCTGGATCCTGGCGCGCAGCTCGGGTGACAGGTCCGCGATGTTGAGCGCGATCACGACCGAGATGACCAGTGAGAAGCAGCCCATGATGACGAACTGCGAGCGCCACGAGTCGTTGAAGAGCGGCAGGGTCAGGCCGGCGATGGCGGCGGCCAGGAAGTTCGCGCCGACGGGGCCCCAGGTCCAGAAGCCGAACGCCTGGGCGCGTCCGAGACGCGGGGAGAAGTCGCGGACCAGTGGTGCGGTGCTGGCCATGGCGACGCCGTCCACGAAGGCCAGCACGATTCTGGCGATGAGCAGGTCGCGCGGGCTGTGCACGAGCGTCATGGCGAAGCAGCACACGGCCGTCAGCGCCATGAGGGGGATCAGCAGGCGGACCCGGCCGAGCCGGTCGGTGAGCCGTCCGCCCAGGATGGAGGCGATCGCCCCGGCCACTGCCGCCGCGCCGGACACGGCGCCGTACGTGGTCAGCGTCATGTCGAGGTCTTCGAGCAGCAGGGGGACGACGGGCGCGATCTGCCCTTCGTAGGAGCCGATGAGGATGGCCAGCACGGCCATCGTGAGGATCTTCATGCGCCGGGCGCCGGTCGGGTACTCGTCGAGCTCACGGACGTAGGACAGCCTCATGGCTAGCCTTTCTGATCGGGCTGGACCCCCCGCACGTTCTAGAAGCTAGCTCTAGAATTCCTTTCTGTGATGCTGCGCCTCACATCAAGTGCTCGTCAAGGGTGAGCGGCTAGAATGAAATTCTAGGATTCCCAATGTGGAAGGAGCCCCCCGCGTGGACCTGGAACTCGACGGGCTGGAAGTGCACTTCGACCACACGGCGGTGGCCGCGCCCCGGATCAGGGACCTGCTCCCGATCTACCGCGACCTGCTCGGCGGCCGGCACCTGGGCGGCGGCGGAGACAACCGGATCGCCGGCTACCGCACCCTGCAGCTCACCTACGGCAACGGCAACAAGGTCGAGCTCATGGAGCCGCTGGCCGGGTCCACGTTCTTCGACAGCTTCTTCGAGCTGACCAGGGGGCGGGGTGGGGTGCACCACCTGAACTTCCATGTCAGCGACCTCGGGGCGGCGGTGGAGCGGCTGACCGGGCGCGGTTACCGGCTGCACGGGCTCAATCGTGCGGACGCGCGCTGGCAGGAGGTGTTCCTGCACCCGAAGGAGGCGCACGGCGTTTTGATCCAGCTCGCCCAGCCGGGCTGGCGCGATCCGGCCGACGTGCGTCCCGCTCTGGAGGAGGTGCTGGACGGGCGCGGCAGGAACGGCAACGGAATCCCCAGCCCATGAGACGGCGCCGCTCCAGGCGCTGAGGCCCTGACGGCCCTGAGGTCGCGGTGCGCCAGGCTCTTGAGCTCCAGCAGAACCTAGATCTAGAGTGGAATTCTAGAACTAGGATTGGGGAGGCCGATGAAGCCGGCACCTAAGCCCACACCCGAGACCCAGCCGTTCTGGGACGGCACGGCCGCGGGCGAGCTCAGGATCCAGCGCTGCGAACCCTGCGCGCGGCACTACTTCTACCCGCGGCCGAGCTGCCCCCGCTGCGGCGGCGACCAGGTCGAATGGGTCCGCGCCAGCGGTCGCGCGACCCTGTACTCCTACGTGATCAACCACCGCCCGGCGCCCGGCTTCGAGGACGAGGCCCCGTACGCCATCGCCGTCGTCGAGCTGGAGGAGGGCGTGCGCATGATGACGAACATCGTCGGCGTGCCGAACACCCCCGAGCACCTGGAGCTGGACATGGAGCTGCAAGTGGTCTTCGAACGCCGCGGCGACGTCAGCGTGCCGCTCTTCGAGCCGGCCGGAGGCGCCGCATGACCATCGTGATCGCGGGCGCCGCCGAGACGGACGAGGTGGGCCGCCTGCCCGGCCACTCCACCGTGCAACTGCACCTGGAGGCCGCCAGGAACGCCCTCGCCGACGCCGACATGACCATCCACGACATCGACGGCATCGCCACGGTCGGCACCCCCGGCCCGATCCAGATCGCCCACGCGCTCGGCATCACCCCCGCCTGGCTGGACGGCACGGGGGTGGGCGGCTCGTCGTTCCTGTTCCACGTCCGGCACGCGGCCGCCGCGATCAAGGCGGGGCTGTGCCGTACCGTGCTGATCACACACGGCGAGTCGGGGCGCTCGCGGGTCGGGGCCGGGCGGTTCGGGCTGGGCGCCGACTCGCTGCTCGGGCAGTTCGAGCTGCCGTACGGGGTGGTCGGGCCGCCCACGTCGTTCACGATCACGGCGCTGCGCTACATGAAGGAGACCGGGCTCACGCACGAGCAGCTCGCCGAGGTCGCGGTGGCGCAGCGGCGGTGGGCGCACCTCAACCCGCGCGCGATGTACCGCGACCTCATCACGGTCGAGGACGTGCTCGCGTCGAAACTGGTCGCCTACCCGTTCCACCTGCTGGAGTGCTGCCTGGTGACCGACGGCGGCGGCGCGCTGATCGTCACCTCGGCGGAGCGGGCCCGCCGCTCCCCGGTCTACCTGCTGGGCTCAGGCGAGGCGGCCGACTCGCCGATCATCTCGCAGATGGAGGACTTCACCACGTCCAAGGGCTTCCGCCTGTCGGGCGAGGCGGCCTTCCGCGAAGCGAAGATCACGCACGCGGACGTGGACCACCTCATGGTGTACGACGCCTTCGCCCACGTGCCCATCTACGGCCTGGAGGACCTGGGCTTCGTCGGCAGGGGCGAGGCGGGCGCGTTCATCGCCGAGGGGCACACCTCGCCCGGCGGCCGGCTGCCGCTGAACACCAACGGCGGCGGCCTGTCCTACACGCACACCGGCATGTACGGCATGTTCGCCATCCAGGAGTCGGTGCGCCAGCTCCGCGGCGAGGCGGCGGCGCAGGTGCCCGGCGTGGAGGTGAGCGTGGTGCTGGGCAACGGCGGCATGTTCGCCTCGGCCGCCACCCTGGTGCTGGCCAACCGCCGGCCCTGATGGCACGGGATGGAACGCCTCACGGGAAAGAGGGACACTCTGAGCCACGAGGAGGGATGCGCCATGCCGAAGTTCATGGACGTGCACAGTGGATTCGTCGGCGCGACCGAGGAGCAGCTCCGCGCCGCCCACGAGCGTGACCTCGCGATCGAGGAGGCGGAGGGCGTGCACTTCGAGCGGGCCTGGCTGGACCCGGAATCGGGGAAGGTGTTCTGCCTGTCGTCGGGGCCGTCGAAGGAGGCGGTGCTGCGGGTGCACGAGAAGGCCGGGCATCCGACCAGCGAGATCTACGAGCTCCCGGTCGAGGTGGAGTAGCCACGCACGCAACGGGCGGCCCCCCACGGGGCCGCCCGTTCCGCTTAACGCCAGGTGATCAACGCGTCCAGGGCCTCGACCCGGGAGCCGCTGACGAGCAGCGGGTTGATCTCCAGGGACTCCAGCCCGTCCCCCAGCGACTCGGCGAACGCCGCCACCCGCGCCACCACGTCCGCCACCGCGTCCAGATCGGCAGGCTCGCTCCCCCTGAGCCCGTTCAGCAACGCGGCGCCGCGCAGCTCCGCGAGCGCCGTACGCACCTCGCCCGCGTCCACCGGCAGCACCCGCAGCGCGGTGTCGCGCAGCACCTCCACCCAGACCCCGCCCAGCCCCACGGCCAGCGTGAGCCCCCAGGCGGGATCCCGCACGACGCCGACCAGCAGCTCGATGCCGCCGCCGCGCTGCGGCTGCACGAGGACCCCGTCCAGCGACGGCACCGCGGCGACCACCTCCCGGTAGGCCCGCCGCACCTGCTCCGCCTCGCTGAGCCCGAGCCGGACGCCTCCGACGTCGCTCTTGTGCCCGAGCCCCTCGGCGGCGGCCTTGAGCACCACCGGATAGCCGAACCGCTCGGCCGCCGCGACCGCCGCCGGCTCGTCGGCGGCCAGCTCGGACGGCACCACCGGCAGCCCTGCGGCGGCCAGCAGCGCGGCGGCCCGGTGCTCGGCCCACACCCCGCTCGCCCCCTCGGGAGGCGCGACGGCGCGTGGGGGCGGCGCGGCCCTGGACAGCACCCGCGAGCGCTGCTCCGACCAGCGCACGGCCGCCCCGATGGCGTGCAGCCCGTGCTCGATCCCGCCGGCGACGTACGGGAAGCCGGTCTCGGCCTGCACCCGCCGCCCGAACTCGGTCACGTCGGTCAGCACGTTGCTCACCACCACGACCGGCACCGGCGAGGAGGCGATCCGCCCCGCGCTGGCCGCGTAGGTGGCCAGCACGGGCGCCGGGTCGGGCGGCGCCACCTTGGGCGGCTCCGACAGCAGCATGATCAGGTCGATCCCGGGGTCGGCGGTCACGGCCTCCAGCGCCCGGCCCAGCAGGGTGCGGTCGATGAGCACGTACCCGGTGACGTCGAGCGGGTTCTGCACGGTGCCGAAGGACGGGACGATCTCCGCCAGCTTCGCCACCGTCTCCGGCGCGAACGGCGGCAGCTCCAGCCCCTCGTCCTCGGCCCGGTCGGCGATGATCTCCGAGGCGCCGCCCGAGGGCGTCACGACCCCGACCCGCCGTCCGGGCAGCGGGCCCGTGGACGCCAGCAGCCCGGCCGTGATGATGAGGTCCTCCAGCGAACGGACCCTGATCACGCCGAGCTGCCGCAGCGCCGCGTCGATGACGTCGTCGTCGCCCACCAGCGCGCCCGTGTGCGCCTGCGCGGTGTGCGAGGCCAGCTTGCTACGGCCGATCTTGAGCGCCACGATCGGCTTGCCCGCCTCCAGCGCCCGCCTGGCCACGCGGGAGAACTCGGCCGGGTTCCTGATCGTCTCCAGGAACAGGGCGATGACCTTGGTGGCCGGATCGTCCACCAGATAGTCGATCACGTCGGTCACGGTGACGACCGTCTCGTTGCCCATGGACGTCAGCAGGCTGATGCCCACGTTGCGGGCCTGCGCGAACCCCAGCACCGAGCTGGCCAGCGCCCCGCTCTGCAGCACCACGCCGACCGCGCCGCGCAGCAGCGGCGGAGGGATGGGCAGCCCGTACGGGGTCACGCCGGCGGCGGCGTTGATGAACCCGTTGCCGTTCGGCCCCAGGATCGTCAGCCCGTTCTCCACGGCGAAGGCGGCGATCTCCGCCTCCAGCCGCGCCCCCTCCTCCCCGGACTCGCCGAACCCGGCCGTGAGGATCACATAGCACCGGATCCCCAGCTTGGCCCCCTCCCGCAGCACGCCCAGCACGGCCGCGGTCGGCACCATCACGTACGCCAGGTCCACCCGCTCGGGAATCTCCGTCAGGCTCCGGTGGGCGGGCTGCCCGTGCACCACGCCGCCCCGCGAGTTGACCAGGTGGACGGGGCCGGGGAACCCGTGGGCGCGCAGGTTCGCCAGCGTGCTGATCGACCACCCCGACTTGTCCGTGGCCCCGACCAGCGCGATCGAGCCCGGATTGAACAGTTCCCCTACCGACATGTGCGTCATTCCCCGATGAGGCCGAGCCGGGCGTGGCCCTTGATGAGGTTGCGGGCGATCGTCCGGCGCTGGATCTCGTCGGTGCCCTCGAAGATGCGCAGCAGGCGCAGCTCCCGGTACCACCGCTCGATCGGCAGCTCCTTGGTGTACCCCATACCCCCGTGGATCTGCAGCACCCGGTCCACGACCTGGTTGGCCATGACGGCGCCGTTCAGTTTGGCGATGGAGGAGGCGTGGCGGGCGTCCAGGCCCTGGCCGACGCGCCAGGCGGCGTAGAGGGTGAGCCACTTGGCGGCCTCGATCTCCACCTGGGAGTCGGCGATCATCCACTGGATGGCCTGGTAGTTGGAGATCGTCTGGCCCATGGACTTGCGGATCTTGGCGTAGTCGACGGCCATCTGCAGCATGCGCTCGGCGGAGCCGATGGCGCGCGCCGGGATCATGTAGCGGCCCTGGCCGATCCACTGCATGGCCAGCTCGAAGCCCTTGCCGAGCTCGCCGAGGATGTTCTCCTCCGGCACCCGGACGTCCTCGAACACGAGGGAGGCGGGGCCCCACTGGCCCATGGTGGGGATGGGCTCGGACTTCCAGCCCATGTCGCGGTCCACCAGGAAGCAGGTGACGCCGTGCTCCTGCGCCACGGCGAACACCATGACGAAGTCGGCCTCGTTGCCGCCGGTGATGAACGTCTTCTCGCCGCTGATCACCCATTCGGAGCCGTCGCGCACGGCCTTGGTGCGGATGTTGCGGGCGTCGGAGCCGGCGCCGGGCTCGGTGATGGCGAAGCAGGAGCGGCGCTCGCCCTCGATGGTGGGCAGCAGGTAGCGCTGCTTCTGCTCCTCGGTGCCGGCGTAGAGGATGTTGTCGGCGCTGCCGCCGAACGAGAACGGCACGAACGTGCGGCCGATCTCCATGGCGATGATGGCCGACATGATGGGGCCCAGGGCCGCTCCGCCGTACTCCTCGGGGGTGTTGATTCCCCAGAAGCCGGACTTTCTGGCCTTGGCCCGCAGGTCGCGCAGGATCTCGGGGTCCAGGCCCGGGCGGCCCTCGCGCTCGTTGCGCAGGACCTCGGGCTCCAGCGGCATGACCTCCTTCTCGATGAAGGCGCGGACGGTGTCGCGGATCTGGCGTTCCTCCGGGGTGAGCGAGAAGTCCACAGCCGCCTCCCTGGTGCAAATTTCTAGAATCTGTCTCTAGGAAGACATTCTATGCGTTACGGCTCTGTGTCAAGAATCTGATTCTAGAATTTGGGCGGCTAGGATGGCGGGCATGGCACGCAAGTCCTCGTGGGAGTGGAGCCGTACGGCACAGACCCGCAAAAGCATGCTCCAGGCGGCGCGCGAGGTCTTCAGCGAGCACGGCTTCGCCGAGGCCAACGTCTCCGAGGTCGTCGCGCGCGCCGGCTCCAGCGTCGGCAGCCTCTACCACCACTTCGGCGGCAAGACCGAGCTCTTCCTCGCCCTGTACGAGGACCACCAGGCCGCCCACGAGCAGGCGTCCGCCTCCAGCGTGGCCAAGGCCAGGAAGGAAGGCGTCTGCGATCCCGTGGAGCTGCTGATCGCGGGCGCGCGGGCCTACCTCGCGGGCGCCTGGGACCGGCGCGACTTGGTCCGCCTGTTCATCGACGGCGACGGGCCGCCCGGCTTCGAGCTGATCCGCCGCACGCGCGGGCGGGAGTGGGTGCGGCAGAACGCGGTGCTGCTGGGGGCCGGGGGAGACCCGCTCGACCGGTTCACCGTGGCCGTGCTGACCAGCGTCATCGGGGAGGCCGCCCGGGAGGTCGCGACGTCCGACACCGAGGAGGAGGCGCGCGAGGTCATCGAGGCCGCCGTGACGTTGATCCACCGGCTCGACCCCCTCAAGTCACTGGACGAGAGCTGACCCCGGGCGCCTCCGCCCGGCATGGCCTCAGGTGATGGTCGCGCGGCCCCGGTCGATCACCACGGTCCCGTCGTCCTTGGCCGTCCTGAACACCACGCCGGTCCCGTCCACCCAGATCGACACGGTCAGCGACTCGCCGGGGAAGACCGGGCTGGAGAACCGCCCGGACATCGCCTTGAACCGCGCGGGATCGCTCCCGGCGACCGCGTGCAGCAGCGCCCGGCCGGTGACCCCGTACGTGCACAGCCCGTGCAGGATGGGCCGGTCGAAGCCGGCCCTGGCGGCGAAGGCCGGATCGCTGTGCAGCGGGTTGTAGTCGCCCGACAGCCGGTAGATCAGCGCCTGCTCCGGCAGCGTCGAGTAGGTCACCTTGTGGTCGGGCGCGCGGTCCGGCAGCGCCCACTCGTCGCGCGGCCCGCGCTCGCCGCCGAACCCGCCCTCGCCCCGGATGAACACCGAGCTGCGCGAGGAGATGACCAGCTCGTCACTGGCCAGGTCCACGGCCCGCGCCTCGGTGGTCACCAGCGCCCCCGAGCCCTTGTCGTAGATCCCCGTCACCCGTGACGTGGTCCGCACCCCGCCGGCGGCGGGCAGCTCGCGGTGCAGCTCGAAGCCCTGCTCGGCGTGGACGAGCAGGGCCGGGTCGAAGTCGCCCAGCCGCCGTCCCGGCGCCTGGGCGGCCAGGACGGCGAAGGTGGGCAGCACGCGCTGGTCCTTCTCGGTGGTGAACTCCAGCTCGGAGGCGCCTGCTCCGACGCCGAGCGCGTACAGCATGGTGTCCTTGGCGGTCCACGTACGCTCGTACGCGGCCCCCTCGACGCCGATCAGCGAGTGGTCCAGTGCCATGGCGGTCAGTCCTCCCGTCCGGGGATGCGGCCGTTGGTCAGCGCGTTGGGCGCGGCCTTCTCGACGAGGGCGGGGATGACGGCGCCCAGCTCGGCCGGGTCCCACCGGCCGCCCTTGTCGGCCTCGGGCCCGGCGTGCCAGCCCTCCGCCACGCTGATCTTGCCGGCCCGCACGTTGAAGACGCGCCCGGTGATGCCGCGCGCCTCGGCGCTGGAGAGCCAGACGACCAGGGGCGCGATGTCGTCGGGGTCGGCGCCGGTGGCTCCGGCGGGCATCAGGTTCTCGGTCATGCGGGTGAGCGCGGCGGGGGCGATGGCGTTCACGGTGACGCCGTACCGCTCCAGCTCGCGCGCGGCGATGATCGTCAGGCCGGCGATGCCGGCCTTGGCGGCGCCGTAGTTGCCCTGGCCGGGGTTACCGTAGATGCCGGAGGACGAGGTGGTGTTGATGATCCGGGCGTCCACCCGCTCGCCCGCCTTGGCCTTGTTCCGCCAGTAGGCCGCGGCGTGGCGCAGCGGGGCGAAGGTGCCGCGCAGGTGCACCTTGATGACGGCGTCCCACTCCTCGGCTGTCATGTTGACGAGCATCCGGTCGCGCAGGATGCCGGCGTTGTTGACCAGCACGTCGAGGCCGCCGAAGTGGTCGACGGCGGCGCGGACGAGCCGCTCGGCGCCGTCGAAGTCCGAGACGTCCTCGCCGTTGACGACGGCCTGGCCGCCCATGGCCTCGATCTCCGCCACCACCTCCGCGGCGGCTCCGGACGAGCCGGTGCCGTCCACTTCCGCGCCGAGGTCGTTGACCACCACCTTCGCGCCCTGCCTGGCGAACTCCAGCGCGTGTCCCCGTCCGATGCCCCTGGCCGCACCGGTGACGATCACCACGCGGCCTTCGACGATCCCGCTCATCCGACACCTCGATCCTTGACCGGCTGACGATTTGAATTGGATTCTAGTATTAAAATCTAGAAAGGACAGAGCCCTTGCTGGCGACGACCACCCCCATCCGCGATGCCTGGCGAACGCTGTCGGTCGTCAGCCTGGCGAGCGTGCTGACCGGCCTCAGCGGCAGTGCCATCAACGTCGCGCTGCCCGAGATCGCCAGGCACACCGGGGCCGGCGCCACGGCCGCGAGCTGGATCCTCCTGGGCTACCAGTTGACCACGACCGTGCTGATGGTGGTGTTCGGCAGGTTGGCGGACATGTTCGGCAGGCGCCGAATGTACCTCTTAGGGCTTGCGACGTACACGCTGGCGGCCTTGCTCGCGGGCCTGGCGCCGGACGCCTGGGTGATCGTCGCGATGCGGGTGCTGCAGGCCGTGGGCGGCGCGATGCTGCTCACCAACAGCGCGGCCCTGATCAGCGACGCCTTCCCGCGCGAGCGGCTGGGCGAGGCGATGGGCGTGTACGTGGCCTCGTTCTCGATCGCCGGGCTGATCGGCCCGACGCTGGGCGGGGTGCTGGCCGAGAGCCTGGGCTGGCGTTGGGTGTTCTGGTTCAACGTGCCCGTCGGCCTGCTGTGCCTGCTGTGGGGGGTGCTCGTGCTGCCCAGGCCGCCCAGGGCCGAGCGGGACAGCGGGCTCGACGGCCCGGGGAACGTCCTGGTCCTGGCCACCCTGGGCGGGCTGCTGCTGGCGCTGTCGGAGTTCACCCGGCTCGGCTGGGACCACCCGGTGGTGCTGGGCGGGCTGGCGGCCTTCGCGGCGGGCCTGCCGCTGTTCCTGCTCAGGGAGTCGCGGGCGGCCCATCCCGTCGTGGACCTGAGCCTGTTCAGGGAACGGGCCTTCGCGTTCGGCACGCTGGCCTCCTTCCTCAACGCCGTCGCCCGCATGGGCATGGTGTTCCTCATCGCCCTCTACTTCCAGGCCGTGCGCGGCGACGACCCCGTGCAGGCGGGGCTGAAGGTGCTGCCGCTGGCCATCGCCGCCATGATCGGCTCGGTCAGCTCGGGCTTCCTGCAACGCCTGGCCAGCGCCCGCACGCTCGCCGTCGCCGGCGCCGCCACGACCACGTGCGGGCTGGTCGTCATGCTCTGCGTGATGTCGGCGGACATGCCCTACCCGGCCGTGGCGGCCGGGCTGGTGCTCATCGGGCTCGGCTCGGGCGCGTTCCTGCCCTCCAACACCACCGCCATCCTGGACGGCCTGCCCTCCAACCGGCTCGGCATCGTCAACGCCATGCGCCTGATGCTGCAGAACACCGGCAACGTCGTCGGCACCGGCCTGGTCCTGTCGATCCTCACCGCGCCGCTCCCCGCCGAGCTGCACCAGAGCGTGTTCGCCGGCACGCTCGCCCAGCTCTCCGGCGGCGCGGTCGAGCAACTGGTCACCGGCTACCGCTGGGCGCTGGGCTCGATGGCCGCCGTCTCGGTGCTGACCGTGCTCTCCTGCCTGGCCCGGCGCAGGGCCACCTGACCCGGGCGGGTACGGTGGCGGACGTGGCAGAAAGCACCCAGGCCGAACGGCACATCTATCCCCGTACGGTGAGATTCGGCGACATCGACTCCCAGGGGCACGTGAACAACGTGCGCTTTCTCGACTACCTGGAGGACGCCCGCTTCGGCATGCTGAGCATCGATCCGTACGTCGCGGGCGACGAGCCGTTCAAGGGCCTGGTCGTGACCCGGCACGAGATCGACTACCGCCGCCCGCTGGGCTTCCGCGCGCAGCCGGTGCGGGTCGAGACCTGGGTGACGGAGATCAGGACGGTGCGGTTCACGCTGCGGTACGAGATCCGCGACGACGAAGGGCTCTACGTCACCGCCATGTCCGTCATGGCGGCCTACGACGTCGAGCGGGCCGCCCCGCGCAGGCTCACCGAGAACGAGCTGACCTACCTGAAGCGCTACGCCACGGAATGAGGCGCTGGTGGATGCTGGCGCTGGGCGTCAACGCGCACGCCGGCGTCACCCTGGGGCTGTTCGGGCTGCCCCTGGTCATGCCCGAAATTTTGCGACATTTCAAGGTATCGCTGCCGGTGGGCGGGCTCATCGCCAACGCCCCGGCCATCGGGGTCATGTTCGCCCTCGTCGCCTGGGGAGCCCTGGCCGACCGGTACGGCGAACGGGTGGTCCTGGGCGCGGGCGTGGGGCTGGCCGGCGTGTCGCTGGCCGCCGCCGCCTTCGCCGGGAGCGCCTGGGCGGTGATCACGCTGCTGGCGGTGGCGGGCGCGGCCGGATCGGCGGCGATGGTGGGCGGCGGGCGCATCGTGCTGCGCTGGTTCGAGCCGGCCGAGCGCGGCGTCGCCATGGGGGTACGGCAGGTCTCCTTCACCCTCGGCATGGCCGTGGCCGCCTTCGCGCTGCCGCCCATGGCGCGGGCGCACGGGTTACCCGGCGTGCTGCTGCTCTGCTCCGGCGTGAGCCTGCTGGCCGCCGTGCTGGCCGCGCTGTTCATGGCCGAGCCGCCGCGCGCGATCTCCGGGCCGGGCGCTGAGCGGGCGGGCTCGCCGTACCGGCAGCCCGCCCTGTGGCGGGTTCACGCCACCAGCGCGCTGCACGTGGTGCCGCAGGTCGTGGTCAGCACGTACGGCGTGGACTGCCTGGTCACCACCTACGGCTGGGACGACGTGGCGGCCGGCCGGCTCTTCGGCGTGGCCGCCATCGGCGGAGCCGCGATCCGCGTCGCGGCCGGGCGCTGGTCCGACCGCACCGGGCTGCGCATGCGGCCCCTGCTGATCCTCACCCTCGGCAACCTCGTGGTGCTGGCGCTGCTGGTCGCCGGCACGCTCACCGCCACCCGGCTCGGGGTGGCGGCGCTCGTGCTGGCCTCGGTGATGACGGTGGCCGGCAACGGGCTGGCCTACCTCGCGGCGGGCGAGCTGGCCGGGCCCGGCTGGGCGGGCAAGGTGCTCGGCACCCACAACACGATCCAGAACACCGTCTCCCTGGCCGTCACCCCGGTGGCCGGAGCCCTGATCGTCGGCGCGGGTTACTGGGTGGGCTTCGCCGCGGGGCTGGCCTGCGCCGCGGCCTCACTGCCCGTCATCCCCCTGCGCCGGGAACGGCCGAGCCGCTCCTGAAGGGCAGGGCCGTCCGTCATCGCGCTGCTGAAGAGCCGCGCCTGAGCGACAGGGCCGCCCGTTATCGCGCTGCGGAAGAGCCGCGCCTGAGCGGCAGGGCCGTCCGTTATCGCGCTGCGGCCGAGCCGCTTCTGAGCCACACCGCCGTGTCGGGCGGCAGCAGCCCGCGCTTCAGCGGCCCGCTCGCCAGCAGCACCTCCTCGTGCCCCGGCAGGCGCACCGGCCGGGTGCCGCAGTTGATCGCGCAGATCAGCGGACCCCGGGTGAAGAAAAGCGCCCCCTCGGGGGACTTCAGCCACTCCAGCGTGTAAGGAATGCTCCGCACCAGCTCCCGCCGGCAGGCCAGGGCCCGCCGGTAGAACTCCAGCGTCGAGTCCGCGTCCCCCTCCTGCTTCTCGACGCTCAGCCCGGCGAACGACTCCGGCTGCGGCAGCCACGGCTCCACCCCGCCGGGGGAGAAGCCGTGGGAGGGCGGGTCCACCGTCCACGGGATCGGCACCCGGCAGCCGTCGCGCCCCGGCAGCTCGCCCTTCGACTGGAAGAACACCGGGTCCTGCCTGGCCTCGTCCGGCAGGTCGGTCACCTCGGGCAGCCCCAGCTCCTCGCCCTGGTAGAGGTAGGCGGAGCCGGGCAACGCCAGCATCGTGAGCAACGCCGCCCTGGCCCGCGCCACGCCCGTGCCCGGATCGGCCGTGTCGTAGCGGGTGAGATGGCGTACGACGTCGTGGTTGGACAGCACCCAGGTCGCGAACGGCACCGTGCCCAGCGTGTCGTCGATCACCTTCTTGAACGCCGTCGGCGACCACGGCGCCTGCAGCCAGGCGAAGTTGAAGCTCTGGTGCAGCTCGTCGGGCCGCACGTAGCGGGCCAGGTCCTCGGGGCTGTCGGTCCACACCTCGCCGACGGCCATCCGCTGACCGGGATAGCCGTCGAGCACCCGCCGCCAGTCGCGGTAGACGTCGTGCACCTCCGGCTGCCCCCACACCGGCGAGACCGACTTGAACGACTGGTCGCCCACGTCGGGCAGCCCCTCCGCCTTGTAAAGGCCCATCGCCACGTCGATGCGGAAGCCGTCGACGCCCCGGTCCAGCCAGAACCGCAGCACGTCGAGGAACTCCGCGTGCACCTCGGGGTTGCGCCAGTTGAAGTCGGGCTGCCCGGGCGCGAACAGATGCAGGTAGTACTGCCCGTCGTCCACCTGGGTCCAGGCCGGGCCGCCGAACGTGGACTGCCAGTTGTTGGTGGTGTCGCGGAAGATGTACCGGTCGCGGCCCTCGCCCCGCAGCGCCGCCTGGAACCAGGGATGCTCGGACGAGCTGTGGTTGGGCACGATGTCCACGATCACCCGCAGGTCGTGCTCGTGCGCGTCGGCGACCAGCGCCTCGAAGTCGCCGAGCGAGCCGAACAGCGGGTCCACGTCACGGTAGTCGGCCACGTCGTAGCCGCCGTCGGCCATGGGGGAGCGGTAGAAGGGCGTCAGCCAGATCGCGTCGACACCCAGCCCGCGCAGGTACGGCAGGCGCTCGCGCACCCCCGCCAGATCGCCGACGCCGTCTCCCGAGGCGTCGGCGAAGCTGCGAACGTAGATCTCATAGACGACTGCGTCACGCCACCAGGGGATATCCATGTGGCGTGTCATGCCCCGTTATGTGGGTGAGTTCACCAGGCTGTGGGCAGCGTAGACCAGATAGTCCCAAAGCCTGGTCTCCAGCTCGTCGGGCAGGTCGAGCGAATCGACCGCGTCGCGCATGTGCCGCAGCCAGGCCTCCCGCTCGGGCTCGCCGATCACGAAGGGCATGTGCCGCATGCGCAGCCGGGGATGGCCACGCTGCTTGCTGTAGTCGTTGGGCCCGCCCCAGTACTGGATCAGGAAGCCCCGCAGCCGCTCCTCGGCGCCCGTCAGATCGGACTCCGGGTAGAGCGGCCGCAGGATCGGGTCTTCCGCGACCCCCTCGTAGAAGCGGTGCACGAGGCGCCGGAAGGTCTCCTCGCCTCCGGCGGCGTCGTAGAAGGAGGTCTCTGTCACGTTTCCTAGCTTAGGCGGTGGCGACCATGGGGATGCCCGCGGTGTCGAGTGCCGTCTTGACCCTGAGCCGCAGCTCCCGCGACACCTCCGCCTGCGCGGCTGGCAGCGTCTTGGCCGTGATGCGGAACACCAGCGAGCTGTCGGAGAGCTGCTCGACACCGTACACCTGCGGCGGCTCCACGATCTTGGTCTCGCGCAGCTCGGGGTCGGCCCAGACCTCCTCCGCGACGTGCTCCAGCAGCACCCGCACGCCGACCACGTCGGCGTCGTAGGCCACCGGCACGTCCATGTACGCGCGCGACCAGCCCTGCGACTCGTTGCCGACCCGGGTGATCGTGCCGTTGCGCACGTACCAGACGCGGCCGTCCGCGTCGCGCAGCCTGGTGACCCGCAGGGTGACGGCCTCGACCGTGCCGACCGCCGGCCCGGCGTCGATCACGTCGCCCACGCCGTACTGGTCTTCGAGCAGCATGAACATGCCCGCGATGAAGTCCTTGACCAGCTCCTGCGCGCCGAAGCCGATCGCCACGCCGAGGATGCCGACGCTGGTCAGCAGCGGCGCGATGGGGATCGTCAGCCTGTCGAGGACGGTCAGCACGGCGGTGCCGAGGATGACGATGGAGGCGATGTGCTTGAGCACCGACCCCATCGTCTCGGCCCGCTGCTTGCGGCGCTCGTGCAGCAACGCGTCGATGCCGTCGGTCGCCGCCGCCTTGCGGAACCGGCTGGTGAGCGATCCTCCCGTGGCCGCCCGGGTGACCACCCTCGTGATCACCCGGTGCGCGACGTTTCTGAGCACGTACGCGAACACGAGGATCAGTAAGACGACGACGAGCATGGCTGCCAGCGGTGCCCAGACCGCGTTGTTGAACAGCCCGGCGATCATCGAGCAGACCGGGTCGTCTGTGCAGGTCGCGGTCACTTGTGAGGTCACCTTGTCAATATCGGGCAGCACCGATGGAGTCGTCGGCGGTGGCGACGGCGTCACCAGCAGTAACACTATGGTGGATCCCCTCCGGAAGCGGTTCGGTCTGCGTTTCTGGACCGTTTCGAACCAAAAATACCGCCGACCGAACCGCCCGCCGTCACATCACGCCGGGGAAGACGGGGTCGCCCGCTCTCTGGGCCGCGGAGGGAGAGAGCGGACGCTCCGATGACGGACGGCTCGGTACGGGACAGGCACCCGGAAGCATGCCCCGCGCCGGTTCCGGGAGGGATCCCCCGAACACCCGCCCGGCTGACCCGGGCGGGCGGCTTGCGGGCGCGGCGCGTGGCGCCGCGCGGGCCAGGCCGGAACCGGCGGAGTGACCAGGGCTCCGTTGCGCGGGAGACCCTCCGCACCGGCCACTCCGCCGGCTCCCAGTAGCCGTCGTGGGATGCGGTGAGCCGCGGTGGCTGCGCTCCACCCGGTTCACCGGGTCGTCACTCCCCCACGACGGCGAGCACGCGGGCGACCTTGGTCGCGGCGCCGGCCGGGTCGTCGGCGGTGTGCATCCGCTCGCCCCAGGACCAGCAGTACCACCAGTCGCGCATGTCGGAGACGGCTGCCGACCGGCAGGTGACGTTCTCGGACAGGCTCGTCGCGCTCGGGTTGATGACCCGAACGAACGTGCGTCCGCTCTGGGTCCGGACCACTCGTGCGAGCAACCCTCGCGCGTCCAGTTCTGCCACGAGACGCTCCAGGTGCTCGAAGTTGTCGTCCCCCACCGTTCGTTCCTCCCTCAGGAATCGTTGCTGGTGGGCCAAAGATGGCTCAAGTCAAGGGATCGCGCAACGAGGGGATCCGCTCACGGGGAGTGGCTTCTCACTCGTGGGATGTAAGAAACAGTCCCGGGGAGGATGTTCCTTAACCGTAGGGTGGTTGAGGGCGTTCCCATCAACTCGGCATTGCTTCATAGTCATGGGTAGGCGCAGGGCAACTTGAGGGCTACGCTGAGTCACCAGTTGCGGACCGGTCGAGACATGCGGGAGAGGGGCCGGGATGTCCGGCAGACAGCACAGGGAGACGGAGATCGCCCGGCGGATCAGGGCCAAGGGCCTCGCCGCCGGGCGCACGTCGGCTCAGGTAGCTGATGAGATTCACGAGGCGTGCGCGGCCCACTTCAGCACGAGCCGCATAAAGGCGCATCGGCTGGCCTACGGCATCGCGCTGGCCGACGTCATCGAACAGGTCAGAGCCCTGTTCGAACGCGACGGCAAGGCGATGCCCGGGATCGGCGAGACGCTCCTGTCCGCGTACGAGAGCGGGCTCAAACGCCCGGGGCCCGAGTACCTGCACTACTTGTGCACGGTCTACCGGGTCGAGCCGGTGGCGCTCGGCTACGACTCGCCCTGCATCTGTGGCCACGGCCACCGGATGCCGGGCGTGCTGAGCGGCGCGGCGGAGCCGAAGGAGCGCCCGCAGCTTCCCCAGGAGCGGGATCTGGTGATCCAGCCGATGGAGACGGAGCCGGAGGACGAGGAGAACGAGAACATCCTCCGCCGGACGCTATTAAATTCACTGCAGGCCGACGCCAACCTCACCGACCTGGAGGGCCCCGTGCTCGGGGCCTGCGAGGGCATCAGACGCAGGATGGACGAGACGCTGGTCATGGCCACCGTCTCCGCCGCGATGCTCGACCAGTGGGAGGAGGCGACGATCAGCTTCGGCCGTCAGTACACCACGACGGCCCCGCTGCGGCTGCTGTGCGACGTGCTGCTGGAGCTGAGCGCCGTGCGGACGGCGATGTCCCGGCGGCAGCCGATCGACTTGCAGGAGCGGCTGTGCAGGATGGCGGCCCAGCTCGCGGGGCTGGCCGGCATGATCATGATCAACCTGGGTGATCACCGGCTGGCGCGCTCGTTCTTCCGCACCGGCCGCACGGCCGCCGACGAGACCGGCGACCGGGCGCTGCGGGCGTGGATCGCGGCCCGCGAGTCGCTCGTTCCCCTCTACTTCGGCGACGCCCGCGAGGCGCTCACCCTGGCCAAGAAGAGCCGCGACATGGCGGGCTCCACGCCGTGCGCGGCCCAGGCCATGGCGCCGGTCGTCGAGGCCAGGGCGCTGGCCATGATGTCCAACGGCGAGACCAAGAAGGAGATCGTCGACCAGGCCAAGCGGGCCCTGGCGCGGGCCAGGAACGCCTTCGCCCACATGCGTCCCGAGGACCAGACGGACGTGGCGTTCGGGTACACCGAGAAGCAGCTCTACTTCTACCAGGGCGACGTGCTCACCAAGCTCGGTCAGACGATCGAGGCGGAGGTCGTGCTCGACCAGGCGCTGGAGAAGTACGAGGACCACATTCTCGACCAGACGTTGATCAGGCTCGACCAGGCGCAGTGCCGGCTGATCGACGGCGATGTCCGGGAGGCGGTGGTGATCGCCACGAAGGCGCTGAACCTCGTCGGCGACGAGTATCTCACCGACCTCATCGTGCGGCCCGCGCTGCAGCTCGAACGGGCGATCCTGGCGCGGGACGCCACAGTCCCAGGTCTGGACGGCTTGTCGGCCGCCCTCAGGCGGACCCGGCAGCCCGAGATGAAAGGGGGCGATGGATGAAGCTGAAGATCAGACGCTATCGGTGGTCGGATCTCGACACCATCCTCGCACTCCACCGGATCTGCCTCGCCGAGGTGGGTCTGATGCCCGGTGACGGCGTCTACTACGACGACGACTTCCCGCGCATCCAGGAGATCTATCTGGCCTGTGGCGGCGATTTCCTCGTCGGCGAGAGCGACGCGCGGGTCGTGGCCATGGGCGGGCTGAAACCCGTCGACACGGGCACGGCGGAGATCTGCCGGTTACGGGTCCATCCCGAGTTCCAGCGGCGTGGCTTCGGCGCGGTCATGCTCGTCGCGCTCGAACGGCGCGCGGTGGAGCTCGGTTTTCACAGCGTCAGAGGTGACACCACGCTCAACCAGGAGGCCGCACTGGCGCTGTACGAGCGCCTGGGCTGGCGCGAGCTGTCCAGGGAGCAGGTCGGCGGCCTGACCGTCGTCTACGGCGAGAAACGCCTGGTCCCGCCCGCAGTTCTGGAGTTCTAGACCGTCCCGACCGCACGGCCCCAACCCCTCCCCCTCCTGGGGCCGTCAGCTTCGTCTTCCCCGGTGACCTCTCCCGGGGGCCCGCTCGGCGTGAGGGTTCCGCCGTCACAGCGGGTGACGCTTCCCCCGCCGCTGAACCCGACATCTTTCGCCTAATTCTCATGAGCGATATGTCGGAGACACCGTAAAGCGGCGTCCACGGATAAGGATGCACGAACCAGCGGGTGAGGGTCTTACCACCCAGGTGTAAGCAAGCATCACCGGCTGCGCCCTGTACATCTTAGGCTGCGAATAGTAGTGCCATGCTTTTCCTATGGCAGACGTGCCCGCTCCCCGCCCCCTTCTGGGAGCCGTGCTTCTGTTGTTCGTCAGCGCCGCTTGGGGGTCGGCCTTCCCGCTGATGAAAGATCTCATCCATCGGTTACCAGTGGAGGACCTGCTCGCCGAGCGCTATCTGCTCGCCGCGCTGACGCTGTTCCTCATCAGGCCCCGCTGCCTGCGGAGGTTGCCGCGCGAGACGTGGATCAACGGGGCCGTGCTCGGCGTGATGTTCGGGGTCGGGCAGGTGGGCCAGGCCATGGCGCTGGGCAGCCTGCCGTCGGCGGTGTCGGGGTTCGCCGTCGGGTGCAGCGTGATGATCACGCCGATCCTGTCACTGGTGATCTTCAAGGAGCCGGTGCGGCGGCGCGTCTGGGGCGGGGTGGCGCTCGCGCTGGCGGGCATGGCCGTCTTCACGCTGGTGCGCGGGGTGGAGGAGCACCGCATCTCGCTGCTCGCGCTCGGGGTCACGCTCACCGCCGCCGCGCTCTACTCCGGTCACACCCTGCTGCTCGGGCGCCTGTCCGAGCGTCCCGCCGGTTTCTCCCCGTACGCGCTGACCGTCATCCAGCTCTTCACCATCGGCGTGCTCACCGGGGGCTTCGCCGTGCGCGACGGGATCTCCGTGCCGGTCGCGCTGCCCGACTGGATGATCCTGCTGCACCTGTCCGTGATCTCCTGCGCGCTGGGCTTCCTGGCGCGCTCGCACGCCCAGGCGCACCTGCCGGCGGTGCCCAGCCAGATCCTGATGTCGTCCCAGCCGCTCTGGGTGGCCGCGATCGCGGTGATCTGGTTCGACGAGCGGCTCGGCTGGGGCATGGTCGCGGGCGGGGTGCTCATGGCCGGGGCGATGATGCTCGCGCTGCCCGCCAGGGGAGAGGCGCGGGGAAAGGAACGCCGCCGTCTGCTGTCCGTCGCCCGCCGGGCCACCAGGGTGCTCGCCGGCCACCGGATCAAACGTGAGGACCCGTTGCACCTGCAAAGGGGTGGGACGCCGTACCTCGTCAAGAGCGCCTGCGCGGACGTTTCCTCGTGTCCGTGGCAGACGCGCTCGCTCAAGGGAGGCGCAGAGCCCAGTCTGGAACGGTTGATCGAGCGGGCCACCCGCATCGTGCGGGCCAGGAACCTGCCGGGGCCGGGTTGCTGCCAGTCGGTGACGCTGCTCGGCAGGTGCCTGTGCGACTTGATGGAGGAATCCGAGCGGGCGCATACCACAGGATTGCAGCGATGGTTTCGGTCCTCATAGGTTAGAGATGCCCAACAAAAGGCAACTGCTTTTTATCCATTAGCCTCCCACTTATTCGCGATAAACCTTGATATTCGGTGGGGTGACCCAATAATGGGTGTTCAACCCCAAGTGGAGAGGTATGTCATGAAGCGCATCGTCGTCCGCAAGCCTGGAACCGCGAGGTTGGCTGGGACCTCCAGCGTCATTCACAAGGGGTGACTGAGGAGAGGTCCCACCTCAGGGTCCAGGGCGAACCACCCGCCCGATGGGGGGCCGTGCGGCTGCTGACGCCGTTGATCGACGCACATCGTCGGCCGCACGGCCCCTATACCGTCGCCGGAGAATTGCTGCGCCGGTTGGTGCCGCCCGTGCTGCGGCGCTCCCCTGAGCTGGTGGCCGCCCACGACCTGGAGATCCTGGCGGCCGCCCCCGACCTGGCCGGGACCGTACAAGCAGGAAGAGCCACGATCGACGCGGAGCTGCCCGACGAGGAGCGCATCCTCGTGCCCGCGCCCCGCCGCACGCTGCGGCTGGCCAACGGGATCGCCGAATTCGTCCGCGACGCCGTGCGCCCGGGGCGGGCGATCGCCGTCTGCAACGCCGACGCCGCCGACCCCACCGACACCGAGCTGCTGGACGTCATGACCCGGCGGATCCCGCCCGCCACCCTCACGATCATGGTGTACTCCGGCGGCCCCGAGCCGCCGCCCGACACCCGCGACGCCGCCGAGCTGTGGGCCCTGGTGGACCGTTGCACCCGCGAGGGCTTCCTGCACGCCGTGGCCGAGCTGGGAGAGCGCGGCATGGCCGCGACACCGCCCGGCGACCAGAGCTGGTGGCGCTTCGCCCAGCGCACCGCGACCGCGCTCGGCGGGCTCGGCCGCACCGACGAGGCCCGCGCCGTCTGGGACCGGGTGCGCCTGGTCAGCCAGGACCCCGCGATGCACGCCGCCGCCGCGTACGGCACCGCCACGCTCGACGCCCGCCACCCCGACCCCGCCCGCCGCGACCTGACCAGGGCCAGAGGCTGGATCAACGAGGCCATCGCGATCTCCACCATCCTGCCCGACCCCGCCGAGCGCGCCTTCAAGCTCGGCTTCGACCGCAACGGCCTGGCCCTGATCGAGCTGCGGCAGGGCCGCCTCGACGCCGCGCTGGCGCTGGTGGAGTCGGCCATCGAGCTGGCCCGCGAGCTGGGCGAGCGCCACGGGCCGCACCGGATGGTGCTGCTGGCCAACCGGGCGCAGCTCCTCGCCGCCATGCACAGGACCAAGGAGGCCCTGGAGGACTACGGGGCGGCCATCGCGATCGACCCCGGCTTTCCCGACCACTACCTGGAACGGGGCAACCTGCTGTTCAAGCTGGGCCGCCACGACGAGGCGCTGACCGACTTCGAGCAGGCCATGCAGGCCGGGCCGCCGCTGCCAGAGGCGTACTACAACCGGGCCGAGCTGTGCGCCGTGCGCGGCGAGATCGAGGCGGCGCTGGCGGACCTGGGCCGGGTGATCGAGCTCGACCCCGCCTACCTGGACGCCTACATCAACAGGGCCGGGCTGCTGGCCGGCTGCGAGCAGGACCAGGAGGCCAGGGCCGACGTCGAGACCGGGCTGCGGCTGGCGCCGGGGAACCCGTACCTGCTGACCGTGCTGGGCCAGCTCGAGACGGCGGCGGGCCGCCACGCGGAGGCGGAGGCGGCGCTGGAGCAGGCCCTGGGGCGTGCTCCAGGCCTGGTGGCGGCCTGGGGGAGCAGGGGAGTGCTCCGGTACGCCACCGGCGACCTGGAAGGCGCGGTGGACGACCTGACGCACGCCATCGAGCTGCAACCCCAGCCCAACCTGTACGCCAACCGCGCGGTCGCCCTGCGCGCCCTGGGCCGTCACGCCGAGGCGGAGGCGGACGACCATCGGGCGGCGGGAGCGGCTGATGGGAACATTGGCGTATGAGGGGGCGAATAGGACGAGCGGCGGCGGTCTGCGCCGCACTCGGCGTGTTGTGGTGGGCCACGGTCCGGCTGGCCTGGGCAGGGGTCGGCTGCGAGGACTGGGGCTGCCTGGCGCCGGCCGTCGGCGTCGTCGTGGTCATCAGCCTGGCCCTGCTCGCCGGGTCCGTGCTGGCTCTGGAGCGGGTGGCGGTCCGGCCGGGACGCCGGGTGGCGCTGACGGCCGCGGGGGTGCTGGTCGTGTTCCGGCTGGCCGGGGAGTCGCTGCCGTCGTGGACGTCGTCGCTCGCCGACGCGGCCGTGGCCGGGGCGGCGTTCGCGGGGGCGGGGGCGCTGGCGGCGTTCGTGACGGAGAGCGGGGTGTCGCGGCGCAGCCGGGGGCTGACGGCGCTGGCCGTGGTGGCGCTGCTGCCGGTCGCGCTGGCGGCGGCGCTCACGAGGCACGGCTTCTGATCGCTTGACGGCGGCTCGCTCCCGCGCCGGGCGGCTCGTCCCCGCGCCGGGCGGCTCGTCCCCGCGTCGGGCGGCTCGTCCCCGCGTCGGGCGGCTCGCCCTCGCGTCGGGCGGCTCGCCCTCCGCGTGGGGCGCCGTGATCCGGCTCGCGGAGTGGCGTGAACGGCGCTGAGTGCGTCCCCGGTGGGTCTACGGTGGGAGGCGTGGGCTTCAACGAGCTGCTAGCGGACCTTGACCACAGTGCCAGCGCCCAGGCGGCGGGCATCAGACGCGGCTACGGCGGGCCGCCCGCCCGCGCGGTGAGCGTCAGCGCGGGCATGACCCGGCTGCGCTGCGCCTCCCTGCTCAAGCCCCTGTACGCGTGGGTGAGCGCGGCCCGCGTCCCCGACGCCGAGCGGTGGCGCCGCCACGCCGAGCCCGCCGTCGTCGTCTCCTCCAACGCCGACACGCTCAACCTGTGGCTCGCCGTCGGCCCCCGCGTCATCCTCGAAGATCTGCGCGAGCGCACCGGCGTGGCCTGGGACCTGCCCAACGGCGACCCGTCCAGGTTCGGCTCCGTCGAGGTCACGGCCGGGGAGGTGGCCGCCGCCTACGCGGTGCTCGCCCAGGCCGCCGCCGCGGGCGACCCCGTGGCCGGCGCCGTGCTGGCCTGGATGGGCGAGGTGGCCGACCCGCAGGCGTTCGGCGCGCGCGAGGCGCTGGGCTGGCCGGAGTCCGCCGTCAAGTGCGGCTGGTACGGCGCTCCCGACGAGACGTGCCTGCGCACGCACGCCGTGGCGGTGCAGCCGCGCGGCGGCACCAGGGTGAGCGTGATCGTCGCGATGACCGCCCTGCCCTACACCGACGCGCAGGAGCGGGAGGTCTACCGGGAGCGGGTGGGCAAGGGGCTGTCGGTGGAGGCGGAGCACGAGAAGGTGTCCGGCACGGTGCTGCGGGGGCTGATGACGGCGACGCGGGAAGAACTGGGCGCCTGAGAGGTGCTGGGCGCTTGGGAGGTGCTGGGCGCTTGGGAGGTGCTGGGCGCTTGGGAGGTGCTGGGCGCTTGGGAGGAGCCGGCCGCTCGGGAGGTGCCGGGCCGGGCGCGTGAAGCGTCGGCGGGCGTCACCGTGATTCTCGCGTGAGCCGTTCCACGACCTTCGCCAGCTCCGGCGGCTCCACGCCCGCGGGCAGCTCCTCGGCCCACGCGTACCCGAGCCAGGCCGCACTCTCCTCCTCCGTCAGCTCCCCCGGATCCACCTCCGGCCGCTCCCCGTCGAAGCGCGCCAGGAAGAACACCTCCCGCTTCACGAACCGCGTCCCCAGCCAGCGAAAGTCCCGATCCACCTCCACGTGCCGGTCCAGCACCGCCGAGCCGGGCAGCCCGGTCTCCTCGGTCAGCTCCCGCCTGGCCGCCTGCAACGGGGTCTCACCGGGTTCCAGCCTGCCGCCCGGCGGCTCCCAGACCTCCGCGTCGTCGATCCGGTCGTACCAGTGCAGCAGCAGCACCCGTCCGTCGCGGTCCAGGCAGACCACGCGCGCGGCGGGACGCACGTCCATGTCGCTCACGCCCGCAGAGACTACCGGGGGAGGCTACCGGGGGACGTGGTGGCGCAGGCGCAGGGCGTCCGGGTAGGGGGAGAAGTACGTCTGGTCGCGCACCCACGCGGCGGCCTCCCCGCGGGCGTGGTGGCGCAGCAGCGTCGTGGGGACGCTCAGCGGCACCAGGCCCGACCGGTAGTCGTCGATGACGTCCACCAGGTCGGCCCGCCTGACCGGGTCCAGCGCGAGCATGCCCAGGCAGTGCTGCAGCACGTTGACGTTCTTGCCCGTGCTGGCCTTCGTGCAGAGGATGCGCCGGAACGCCTCGGTGTAGCGGGCGGTCACCTCCTCGTGCGGGCGCCCGCCCGCCGCGGCCACCACCCGGCCCGCCTCCCGGTAGAGGTGGGGGTCGTGGGCGAGCAGCTGCATCTTGTGGCGGGCGTGGAAGGAGACGAGGTCGCGGGGCCGCCAGCCGGCCTCGACCAGGACGCGCAGCCTGGCGTGCGCGAACACCCGTTCCACGAAGCTCTCCCGCAGCAGCGCGTCGTGCAGCCTGCCCTCGTCCTCCACCGGCAGCAGCGGATGCCGCTCCATGACGATGCCGCTGAACAGCCCCTTGTTGCGCCGGTCCGCGGGCATGCCGTCAGGCCGGTAGACGGGCACGCCGTGGATGCCGCAGGTGGGGCTCTTGGCCTTGAACACGTACCCGTCCACGTCGAGCTCGGCCAGCTCCGCCGCGCGGCGTACGGCCAGCTCGGTCATGCGGTCGGTCAGATCGACCCGCGTCATCCGCGTCACCAGGCGAGGGCCGTCCGCTGAACCCACCTGCCGCAGCGTCTCGCGCGGGGCACCCAGGCCCACCTCGATCTCGGGGCAGACCGGGACCCAGTCCACGTACGGGTCGAGCTCGCCGGTCAGGAAGCGGTCGCGGCTGTGCCCTCCGTTGTACCTGACCGGCTCGCCCAGCAGACAGCTGGAGACGGCCACCCGGGGGCGTGCTTCCTGCTCGCCGGCCGTCCCGGGTTCGGTGATCACCTTCACATTTCAGCCCGGAAAGGCGGGCGCGGGCAACCAAGCCCGGGAAGATCATTTGACTTCGCGTGCACTCTCCTTCGTAGCTTGGACACATGACCACGCCACAACACAAGATCGGGTCCGGTTTCGGCGCCGCCAGCACCGCCGACGACGTGCTGCGCGGGATCGACCTGTCAGGCAAGCTGGCGATCGTGACCGGCGGCTACTCGGGGATCGGCCTGGCCGCCACGCGGGCGCTGGCCGCCGCCGGCGCGCACGTCGTCGTGCCCGCCCGCCGCCGCGCCGCCGCCGAGGAGGCCCTCAAGGGCCTCGACGGGGTCGAGGTGGACGAGCTCGACCTCGGCGACCTCGGCAGCGTACGCGCCTTCGCCGGACGCTTCCTCGCCACGGGCCGCGACGCCCACCTCGTCATCACCAACGCGGGCATCATGGCCTGCCCGGAGACGCGCGTCGGGCCCGGCTGGGAGGCGCAGTTCGCCACCAACCACCTCGGCCACCACGCCCTGGTCAACCTCCTCTGGCCGGCCGTCGAACGCGGGCGAGGCCGGGTGGTGGCCCTCTCGTCCGTGGGCCACCGCCGCTCACCCATCCGCTGGGACGACGTGATGTTCGAGCGGGGGTACGACAAGTGGGCCGCGTACGGGCAGGCCAAGACCGCCAACGTGCTGTTCGCCGTGCACCTCGACGCCCTGGCCAGGGACGCGGGCGTGCGCGCGTTCGCCGTGCATCCCGGAGGCATCCTCACGCCCCTGCAGCGGCACCTGGCCAGGGAGGAGATGGTGGCGCAGGGGTGGATGGACGAGCGGGGGAACGTGCTGCACACGTTCAAGACGCCTGAGCAGGGGGCGGCGACCGAGGTGTGGGCCGCCACGTCGCCGCTGCTCGACGGGATGGGCGGGGTCTACTGCGAGGACTGCGAGGTCGCCGAGATGGTCACCGGACCGGAGGCTCGTTCGGGGGTGCGCGACTACGCCGTCGACCCGGACCAGGCGGCGCGTCTCTGGGCGCTGTCGGCGCAGCTCACGGGCATCGACGCCTTCGCCCGCTGACCCCGCGGATTGCCCGGGGTCAGCGCTTCATGGCGCCGTCGGCGATGGCGTCGGCGGCCTCGCCGATGGCCACCCCCACGATCTCCAGCCGCCGCACCAGCTCCCGCTCCTTCATCGCGTTGGCGGTGATCTCCTCGGAGAAGATGCGCGAGATCTCGTACTGGTACATCCGCCGGATCGCCCCGCCCGCCTTCTTGGCCTCCAGCGCGTCGTGCGACACCGCGGACGGCCGCGCCGCGAGACTCCGCACGGCCTCCTCCAGCGCCTCGATGCCCACGATGACCTGGTCGAGCATGGGTGTGAAGCGGATCTGGTCAGGCACCCGGTACAGGTGCGACTCCCGGACGAAGTCCCGCAGCGAGTCGAGCACGTCGTCGATCGACCGTGACAGCCGGAACAGGTCCTCCCGGTCGATGGGCGTGACGAGGGCGGTCTTCAGCTCGTCGATGAGCCGGGCCCGTTCCTCGTCGCCCAGGTGCTCGATCGAGCGCATCTGCTCGTGCGCCCCCGTCCTGCCCACCTCGCCGCCGATCATCGCCATCGCCAGCCACGCCCCCTCCTTGGTGGCCTCCAACTGCCCGAGGAGCGCCTCCGTCAACGCGCTGTCCATGCGCCCGGTCATGAGGTCCCTGATCCGCCGCAGCCGTTTCACTCCCGACTTTCCCTTCATGACAGCTCCACGCTCGCGAACCCCCTTACCAGCAGGGCCAGCCCCCAGCCCAGCAGGCCGCTGGCCGGCAGGGTCAGCAGCCAGGCGGCGACGATCTTCCCTGCCGCGTGCCAGCGGACCCGGCCGCCGCCCTGTGCCACGCCGGCGCCGATGAGGCCGCCCGCGATGGCCTGCGTCATGCTCACCGGCATGCCGACGGCCGCGCACCCGATGACCGCGACGCCCGCGGCCAGTTCGGCCGCGACGCCGTGCGGGGGCCGGGAGACGATGATCTCGCGGCCGAGCGTGCGGCCCGCCTTGGGCAGCCCGTACAGGGTGCCGGCCGCGAACAGCACGGCGACCAGCACCGTGTACTCGATGGGCGCGCCGGTGAAGCCCAGTGCGATCATGAACACGGCCAGCATCTTCTGGGCGTCGTTGGCCGCGTACGCGAGCGTCTCCAGCAGGAAGCCGGCCCAGTGCCAGCGCCACAGCTGCCGTGCGGTGGTCGTGGCCACCAGCACCCGGATCAGCACCCACGCCAGCAGCCCGCCCACCAGCGGCGCGGCCAGCCCGAACGCCAGCACCAGCGCCACCCACCCGGGCGCCACCTCCAGCCCCCAGCCGAGCCCTGCTCCGGTGAGCCCGCCGACCACGGCCAGGGTCAGGCTGGTCGGACGGCCCTTGGCGCCGAGCACGCCCACGACGGCGAGCGCGGCGACCACCGCGACGGTCATCGCGATCTGGCCGCCGGGCTGGTCGTAGGAGCCGAGCCGGGTCACGAACGTCATCGCCACCTGGTGCGTGACCAGCGGCACGACGGCGACCAGCACCGTCAGCACCACGATCCCGGTCATCGGGCGCACCGTCGGGAGCTTCAGCCCGGTCGCGAGGAGTGCGCCTCCGTCGTTGACCCCGGCCACGACGGCGAACAGGCCGGCCACCACGATCAGCACGACGGCGTCCAAGGGCATGCACTCCATCCCGCCCCGCCTCTGCGGGGACACACGTACCAGGAGACCAAATACCTACCCAAAAAGGACAGAACGTTTCTGCGAACTCGGTCACGCTCCCGCAACCGCTCGTCGCGGGTACCCTCGTCTCAGGCTACGTTTGAGCACTTAGACGTCCGTGAGAGTGAAGGCATGACCAGCCCCGCCGAATACATCCTGACGCTGTCCTGTCCCGACCGGCCCGGTGTGGTGGCCGCGGTATCCGGCCTGCTCGCCGGGCACGGATGCAACATCATCGAGAGCCAGCAGTTCGGCGACAGGGTGGCGCAGCGCTTCTTCATGCGCGTGCAGTTCGCGGCGGGCCTGGGCGAGGACGACCTCAACGCCGCCTTCGCCGCGCTCGCGCCCGACTTCGCCATGGAGTTCAAGCTGCGCGACGTGGCCAGGAAGCCGCGCGTGCTGATCATGGTGAGCAAGTTCGACCACTGCCTGAACGACCTGCTCTACCGCGTACGCTCCAAGGCCCTCGACGTCGAGATCGCCGCCGTCGTGTCCAACCACCCCGACCTGCGGCCGCTCACCCAGTCCAACGGCATCGACTACCACCACCTGCCGGTCACCCCCGAGACCAAGGCCCGGCAGGAGGCCGAGGTGCTGGCGCTGGTCGAGCACTACCAGGTCGATCTGGTGGTGCTGGCCCGCTACATGCAGGTGCTCTCGGAGGACCTGTGCGGGAAGCTGGCCGGGCGGGCGATCAACATCCACCACTCGTTCCTGCCGTCGTTCAAGGGCGCCAAGCCCTACCACCAGGCCCACAACCGCGGCGTCAAGCTCATCGGCGCCACCGCGCACTACGTGACGGCCGACCTCGACGAGGGGCCGATCATCGAGCAGGAGGTGGCCAGGGTCAACCACAGCCACTCACCTGAGGACCTGGTGGCGATGGGCCGCGACGTGGAGTGCCTGGCGCTGGCCAGGGCGGTCAAGTGGCACGCCGAGCAGCGGGTGCTGCTCGACGGCCACAAGACCGTCGTCTTCCCGCGCTGATTATGGCCGGTACGTGCCGAAGTACCAGGGGTTGCCCTCCGGGTCCTGGCAGGCGTACTCGCGCGACCCGTACGGCTGGTCGACCGGCTCCATCGTGATCGTCGCCCCCGCCGCCGCGGCGCGGTCGCGGTGGGCGTCCACGTCCTCGACCGCGACGTAGACGCCGGGGCCGCCGGGCCTGCCCTGGCCGAGCATGATCAGGTCGTCGCCCACGAGCAGCTCGGCGTGGTGGACGACGCCCTCGTCGTTCTTGGACGCCTCGTGCAGGCGGAAGCCGAACGCGCCGGTCAGGAAGTCGATCGCGGCCTGGCAGTCGGCGTAGCGGGCGAGCGCGTAAACAGTGCGTGTCATGACGCCCACGATGCCGCGCCGCCGTCGCCCGGTCTTGGACGAATCTGACCTGGCGTGGTGTCGCCCAGCACCCGGAACTCGCGGTTCATGTGCGCCTGGTCGTAGAAGCCGCACTCCGCCGCCGCCTCGGCCGGAGCCGTGCCCGCCCGCAGCAGCCGCAGCGCCCGCCCGAACCGGATGACCCGGGCCGCCGCCTTCGGGGGCAGCCCGACCTGGTCGTGGAAGCGGGCCACCAGATGGCGGTGACTCCAGCCCAGCGTGTCGGCCAGCGACGAGACGCCCAGCCGGCCGCCCGACTCCAGCAGCCGCGCCCACGCCCACGGCAGCTCGGGCCCCAGCGCGGGGCCCGCCGCGATGCGCTCGCACAGCAGCCGGTCGGTCAGCGCCAGCCTGGCCCGCCACGACGGCGTCGCTGCCAGCCGCTCCAGCATCAGGTCGCCCCACCGCCCGAGCAGGTCGGTGACGGGCACCACCCGGTTCGTCAGGTGCCGCATCGGCATGCCGTACAGGCGGCGGGCGCCGAACGGCGTGAGGAACACCTCCACGCCCTCCGACGGCCCGGCGATGCGGGTGACGGTGAAGCGGTCGCCCAGCCCGCCGCCGAACGCCCTGACCCGCTGCCCGCCCGCCTCCATCGGCGTGCCGAAGGCCAGGATCAGCACGGAGCCGGGCATCGCCACCTCCGACCTGGTCAGCGGGGCCGCGTAGTGCTCGCGGTAGGCGCACAGCCGGGTCACGTACGGGCGCAGGGCAGCGCTGGGGGTGGCCTCGACCATGGCCAGCCCCAGCGCGGTGCTCATGCCTTCGAGCCTAACGGCCGGTGCACCCGGCCAGAAAGGCTCGCGGGCCAGCGCGTCAGGCCGGTGGGAAGGCTCGAGTGCCGGTGCTACAGGCCGGTGCTACAGGCCGGTGTGCTTGGCCAGGAAGGTCAGCGTGTCGGCCGACAGGTCGACCGACCTGCTCACCGAGCGGGCGCCATGACCGACCTCGGTCTCGTTGCGCAGCAGCACCGGCCGATCGGCCGTCGAGGCGTGCTGCAGCGCCGCGCACATCTTCCAGGCGTGCAGCGGGTGCACGCGCGTGTCGGACTGGAAGACGGTGAACAGCGTCGCCGGGTACGCCACCGACTCGCTGACGTGGTGGTAGGGCGAATACCCCCACAGCCAGCCGAACTGCTCAGGGTCGTCGGCCGAGCCGTACTCCACGTTCCAGGTAGCCCCGAGCCCGAACTTCTCGTACCGGATCATGTCGAGCAGCGGCGCCGAGCAGACCACCGCCGCGTACAGCTCGGGGCGCTGCGTCAGCGCCGCCCCCACCAGCAGGCCGCCGTTGGAGCCGCCGGAGATGCCGAGCTGCTCGCGCGTGGTGACGCCGGTGGCGATGAGGTGCTCGGCTGCGGCGTGGAAGTCGTCGAAGACGTTCTGCTTGTTGGCGAGCATGCCCGCGCGGTGCCACTCCTCGCCCTCCTCGCCGCCGCCGCGCAGGTTGGCGATGGCGTAGACGCCGCCCGCCTCCACCCAGGTCAGGATCGAGGCCGAGTAGCCGGGGGTCATGGACAGGCCGAAGCCGCCGTAGCCGTACAGGATGGTCGGGCGCGGGCCGGACGCCTCGCCGACGGGGGAGATGATCAGCATGCGGACGTCGGTGCCGTCCTTGGAGCGGTAGACGACCTGCTCGGTGCGTACCGGAGGCACCTCCACCGCGCCAGGGGAGGCCGCCCAGAGCGTCGTCTCACCCGTCCTGGCGTCGTAGCGCTGGATCGTGGGCGGCGTGGTGTTGTCGGTGTAGCCGAACCACGCCTCGTGGCCGCCCTCGGGGCGCTCGGCGATGCCGCCGATCGAGCCCAGCCCCGGCGCCGGCACCTCGCCCACGACCTCGCCGGTCGCCAGGTCGTGCACGGTGATCTCGCTGATCGCGTGGCGGGTCCAGCCCACCAGCATGACCGGGCTCTCCAGGTCGTCGAGGATCGCGAAGTCGCTCAGCACCGCCTCGGGGTGCTCGGGGATCAGCTCGCGCCAGGTGTCGTAGCCGGGCTCCGCCGGGTCGGTGACGCACACCCGGCCCCTGGACGCGTCGCGGTCGGTGTGCACGTAGAGCCTGCCGTCGCGGCCGAAGTACAGCCCGACCTGCGCGTCCACGCCCTCCTGCACGACCTTCAGCTCCGGCCGCTCGATCGGCGAGGCGGTCAGGTCGGCCACCCAGACGTCGTTGCGCGGCGCGGTGCCCTCGTGCGCCGAGACCTGCAGCCAGCGGCCGTCACGCGAGACCGAGACGCCGTAGTAGTTGGTCATCTTCAGACCCTGGCCGAAGATCATCACATCGTCCTCGGTGGAGGTGCCGACGCGGTGCAGGTAGACGCGGCGGTGGAACTGCGTCTCGTTCTCCGGCACCTCGGTGCTCGGCAGCCTGCGTACGTAGTAGAACGCCTCACCGCCCGGCAGCCACGCGATCGGCGAGTAGCGGCACCGGTCGATCGGCCCCTCGACCCGCTCGCCCGTGGCCACGTCGACGATGTAGAGGATCGACTCCTCGTTGCCGCCCACGGAGATCTGGTACGCCAGCAGGCGCCCCTCCTTGTCGGGCTGCACCGCGTCCAGCGTGGTCAGCCCGGACGGGTCGAGCGCCATCGGGTCGACCAGCGCCCGCTCGGTGCCGTCGGGCTCGACCACGTAGTAGACCGCGTGCTCCTGGTCGGGCGTGCGCCGGGAGAAGAAGTAACGCTCGCCGCGCCAGGCCGGCACGCCCACAGAGCCGGACCTGAGCAGCTCGGCGATGCGGTCCTTGAACCGCTGCGGGCCCCGCTCCGCGCCGAACAACTCGGCCTGCGCGTCCAGCCATCCCTTGGTCTCGGGGCTGTCGGGGTCCTCGAGCCACCGGTAGGGGTCTGGGACGGGGGTTTCGTGCAGGATGTCGACGATGTCTTCGCGACGTGCTGTCGGGTACGGCTCTCGCGTCATGCCAGGAACCCTACTGCCAAAGGGCATGCGTAAAGCGCTGGTAGAGCGGGCATAAAACGTACCGTGCGTCCCTCTGGTCATTCCGGCGAGTGGTATTTGGGGTGGCGGGGACCACGGTGCAAACGCCAGACTTGGTGACAGGACGGTGCCGTGGTGACCATCCGCTGGACCGTCCGGCGGAGGTCCACGTGACGGAAGCACGAGTGCCCCAGGAGGGGCCGACAGGAGGGACATGCCGCGGCATGTCCCCTTTGATACGCGCGCAGCGGGAAGAGGCCCGATGATGCGCCAGGTCCTGCTGCTGAATGCCACCTACGAGCCACTGACCACCCTCTCGCTGCACCGAGCCGTCGTGCTCGTGCTGCGGGAGAAGGCCGACGTCGTCCATCGCGACGGCCGGGGAGCCGTGCTGCGGTCCGCCAGCCGCACGCTCGACGTTCCCTCGGTGATCAGGCTCCGCAGATATGTCCGCATCCCCTACCGGTCCCGCATCCCCCTGACCAGGGCCGCCCTCATGCGGCGCGACGACTACCGTTGCGCCTACTGCGGGCAGAAGGCCGAGACCATCGACCATGTCATCCCCAGGTCCAGGGGCGGCACGCACACGTGGGAGAACTGCGTGGCCTCCTGCACCACCTGCAACCACCGCAAGGCCGACAAGTACCTGGAGGAGCTGGGGTGGACGCTGCGCGTCAGCCCGGCGGTGCCACGGGGCGCTCACTGGCGGCTCATCGGCGCCTCGCTCGTCGGTGACCCGCAATGGGCGCCCTACCTGGAAGCAGCGGCCTGAAACCGCGTTGAGCGCGAGGCCGCATGCCTGACACCATGAGCAGGCATGTGGACCTTCACCTCATCCGTTGAGGAGTACGCCGCGGTCGCCGAGCCGTTCCTGCTCGGCGACCCGGTGCGCAACACCGTGCCACTGACCGTCCTGGCCAACCTGCGGGCCGGCATGCCCGTCAAGGACCCCCGCTACGGGTGGTGGACGGTCGGCGGCGAGGTGCGCGGCGCGGTCTTCCACACGCCGCCGTTCCCCGCCGGGCTGTTCGCCGTGCCCGTCGAGGCCGTCGCGTCCCTCGTGCGGGCGCTGGACGGCGGGCTCACCGCGTTCGTCGGCCCCCTGGAGGTCACCGGCGAGGCCACCCGGCTGCTCGGCGAGCCGTCGCGGGTCGTCTCCGAGCGGCTCTTCCGCCTCGGCGCCCTCACCGTCCCCGACGTGCCCGGCCGGGGCAGGCTCGCCGTGCCCGGTGACCTTCCGCTGCTGGTGAGCTGGTACCAGGCGTTCGGCGACGAGACCGGCATGGGCGAGGGCGACGTCGTCGACAGGGTCGTGCGGCGGCTGGAAGGGCGGGAGCTGTTCGTGTGGGAGGCGGAGCAGGCGCCCGTCTCGCTCGCGGCCCTCTCCCCGGAGGCCGGTGGCGTCTGCCGCATCGGGCCCGTCTACACGCCGCCGTCGCGCCGGCGGCGCGGGTACGGGGCTGCGGTCACCGCTCACGCCAGCCGGGTCGCGCTGGAGGAGCGGTGTGACCAGGTGGTGCTCTTCACCGATCTGGCCAACCCGACGAGCAACGCCATCTATCGGTCGATCGGGTACGAGCCCGTCTCCGACTACGCGCACATCAGCTACGACTAGCGGGGAAGTGGCGAGCGGCCCCTGCGGACACCGCGACCGCGGCTAAACTAGCGCCATGCCGCGCTACGACTTCCGGTGCCGCGCCTGCGGTTCCACGTTCGAGGTGTCCCGCCCGATGTCCGCCTCCGACGACCCGGCGACCTGCCCCGACGGCCACGCCGACACGGTGAGGCTGCTCTCCACGGTCTCCATGACGGGCAGCGCGTCCGCCCCCAGGCCCGCCGGTGGCGGCGGTGGCGGTTGCTGCGGCGGAGGCTGCTGCTCCTGACCGTCCACCCGCCCTGGTCAGCGTGTGAACGGCGAGCCTGGCCATCCGCTCCACGGTGGCGACGCCGTTCTCCATGGCGGGGTTGCGCTCCGACAGCACGGCGATCAGCAACTCGTGTCCGCGCACCACGAGCCGCCCCACGCTGTTGACCGTCCACAGCCCGTCGTGCACCTCGGCGGGCAGCCACCCGTTCTTCAACGCCACCTCACCCTCCGGGGCGGCCGCGCTGACACCCCACGCCTGCGACGGCGCCACCGACGACATGAGGTCGAGCGCGTAGCGCCGGCTGCGGGCGGGCAGCGGCCCTCCGGCGCCGGTCAGCCGCTCCAGGACCTTCACCTGGTCAGAGGGCCTGCTGTGGGTGTAGCCCCAGGACAGCCCGGAGCCCGGCCGCGTGTGCCGCACGCCGATCCGGCGCAGCGCCCGGTCCAGACCGTTCCGGCCGCCGATGGTCAGGTACAGCTCGTGCGCGCAGTCGTTGTCGCTGTAGCGGATCATGCGGGAGGCCAGCCTGCGTTCGTACGCGCTCAGCCGCCGGCCGTCCTTGCCGAGCAGGAACGCCAGCAGGATGTCCACCTTGGCCACGCTGGCCAGCAGGAACGGGGTGTGCTCGCGGAAGGTGTACCAGGCGCCGGTGGTGCGGTCGTGGACGGCCAGCGCCGCCCGTCCCGGACGTTCCCGCAGGTAGCGCTCCAGGGCGTCGTCGAGGGCGCGGCGGCGGTGGGCGGGCGGCAGCGCGCTGTCGGCCGCGTCCGTCGGCGCCTTCCTGGCTGGTGGACCTGGGTGCGGCGCCTCACCGGGAGGCGCTGTGCAGCCGGGCGTGGCCAGCAGCAGGATGGCGAAGAGCGAGAACCCCCGTACGCGCATGTGCGGGAGCCTGCCACCCGCCACCCCAACGGCCGGGGGACGGGTGGTCAAGCCTCGGCCAGTTTCGGCGTGGCCCGCCGCTGCTCGCGCCATGGCCGCCATGAACGCGAGAGCGCCGCTGGCCGCCAGGCGCGCGAGATGGCCGCTGCTCGTCGACGCAGCCAGGAGTGGGAGATGGGCCGCAGCTCGCCGAGGTGGCGAGCGTCACTGAGGCCGCCAGGTGCGTCCAGGACGCTAGCTGCGCCGAAGCCGCCAGCGCGCCCGCGACCCTTCGCTGAGGCAGCGGGCTGGCCAGCCGCAGCTCGCCGAGGTCGCCAGCTGCGCCGAGGCCGCCAGCATGCTCGCCACTCTTCGCTGCGGCGGCGGGCTAGCCAGCCTTCGCCGAGGTCGTCAGCGTCGCTGAGGCCGTCAGGTGCGTCCATGCCGCCAGTTGCGCCGAGCCGCCAGCATGCTCGCCACTCTTAGCTGAGGCAGCAGGCTAGCCACCAGCGTCACTGAGGCCGCTAGCTGCGCCGAGGCCGCCAGCATGCCCGCCACTCTTCGCCGAGGCAGCGGGCTAGCCAGCCTTTCGCCGAGGCCGCCCAGCGAGGCGGCCGCTGTTCGCCGAGTGCCAGCGGTTCCGCCGAGGCCGCCGGCGCAGGGCTTTCTGCGGTGGCGGCTCGGCGGGCGGGTGAGGTTAGGCGGTCAGCCGTCGCTGGCCGGTGCCGGCCGCTGTGACGGCGCGGCGCTTGCGGCGCTGGAACGGCAGGAACCGATCGGCCAGGTGCGGCCGGGACGGCGTGAGGGTGGGCTCGACCGCGATGATCCGGTCGAACCTGAACGCCCTGATCCCACGGCGCATCTTGCACACGCCGACCAGGTACCAGTATTCGCGGTGCACCAGGCACGTCACAGGCTCGACGTCGCGAGAGGTGACGACACCGGAGGCGTCGCGGTAGTGCAGGCGGATCATGAGCCGGCTGGTGATGGCGTCGGCCATCAGCCGGGCACGGGAGGCGACGTCGACGGACAGCGGCTCGGTGAGGGTCGTGAGCGTGGTGGCGATGACGTCGTCGTCGAGGTCGAGGTGCTCGAATGCGTGCTGCAGGCCACGCCGGGCGGTGACGGCCTGGGGGCCCGCCCCGAGGTGGGCGAGGGAGAGGGCGAGTGCGGCGATCTCGGCGGTCGTCAGCGGGCGAGTATCGTGCTTCACGACTGTCGTCATACCCCAACAATAGGGATGAGCACCGACAATTTTCGAAAGTCTGTCCGGGAAGACAGGTGCCTGTGCGGCAGGCGAGAACCCACTCGCCCACCGCACAGGAAACGGTGCGGCAGGCGCGAACCGCCGCACAGGACGGTGGCTAGCGCGAGAGCTGCGACAGGTCGCGCGAGGCGCCGGTCGAGGCGGACGTCGTCATGGCCGCGTAGGCCTGCAGCGCCACGCTCACCTGCCGGTCACGGTCGCGCGGCCGGTAGCCGCCCAGGTCGGCGAGCAGCCGCTCGCGCCGCGCGGCCAGCTCGGCCTCGGGCACCCGCAGCTCCATCGACCGGCCGGGGATGTCGATGTCGATGATGTCGCCGTCCTCGACCAGCGCGATCGTGCCGCCCTCGGCCGCCTCGGGGGAGGCGTGGCCGATCGACAGCCCGGAGGTGCCGCCGGAGAAGCGCCCGTCGGTGACCAGCGCGCACACCTTGCCCAGACCCCTGCCCTTCAGGAAGGACGTCGGGTAGAGCATCTCCTGCATGCCGGGGCCGCCCTTGGGGCCCTCGTAGCGGATGACGACCACGTCGCCGGCCTTGACCTTGCCGCCGAGGATGCCCTCGACCGCCTGCTCCTGCGACTCGAACACCACGGCGGGCCCGCTGAACTTCCAGATGGACTCGTCCACGCCGGCCGTCTTCACGACCGCGCCGTCACGCGAGATGTTGCCGTAGAGCACGGCCAGGCCGCCGTCGGCGGTGTAGGCGTGCTCGCGGTCGCGGATGCAGCCCGCCTGGCGGTCGAGGTCGAGGTCGTCCCAGCGGTTGTCCTGCGAGTACGCCTTGACCGTGCGCACGTTGCCGGGCGCCGCGTGCCACAGCTCCACGGCCTCCGGCTTGACCGTCGGCGACATGGCGTCCCACTGGGCCAGCAGGTCGGCCAGCGTGCCGCCGTTCACGGTGGGCACGTCGCGGTGCAGCAGCCCCGCGCGGTCGAGCTCGCCCAGGATGGCGGGGATGCCGCCGGCGCGGTGGACGTCCTCGATGTGGTACTTGGCGGTGGCCGGGGCCACCTTGCACAGGCACGGCACCCGCAGCGAGATCTCGTTGATCTCCTTGAGCCCGAAGTCGACCTCCGCCTCGCGGGCGGCGGCCAGGATGTGCAGGATCGTGTTGGTGGAGCCGCCCATCGCCACGTCGAGGGTCATCGCGTTCTCGAACGCCTCGCGGGTGGCGATGGAGCGCGGCAGCACCGACTCGTCGCCGTCCTCGTAGTAGCGGCGGGTGATCTCGACGAGCTGGCGGCCGGCGTCCTCGAAGAGCTGCTTGCGCGCCTTGTGCGTGGCCAGGATCGTGCCGTTGCCGGGCAGCGCGAGGCCGATGGCCTCGGCGAGGCAGTTCATCGAGTTGGCGGTGAACATGCCGGAGCAGGAGCCGCAGGTCGGGCAGGCGCTCTCCTCCATCTCCAGCAGCTCGGCGTCGGAGACGGAGTCGTCGGCGGCGGCGATCATCGGGTCGATCAGGTCGAGCTTCTTGCCCGGCGTCTTGCCGGCCTCCATGGGGCCGCCGGAGACGAAGATCGTCGGGATGTTCAGCCGGAACGCGGCCAGCAGCATGCCCGGCGTGATCTTGTCGCAGTTGGAGACGCAGATCAGCGCGTCCGCGCAGTGGGCGTTGACCATGTACTCGACGGCGTCGGCGATCAGCTCGCGCGACGGCAGCGAGTAGAGCATGCCGCCGTGACCCATCGCGATGCCGTCGTCGACCGCGATCGTGTTGAACTCGCGGGGGATGGCCCCCGCCTCCCTGATCGCCGCCGACACCACGTCGCCGACCTCGCGCAGATGCACGTGGCCCGGGACGAACTGGGTGAAGCTGTTGGCCACCGCGATGATGGGCTTGCCGAAGTCGCTCCCGGCTACGCCGGTCGCCCGGAGCAGGGCCCGGGCACCGGCCATGTTCCTGCCGTGGGTGACTGTACGTGACCTGAGGGCGGGCATTGGGCATCTCCCATCGTTGGCGAGTCTTCACATGTTACGGCCACCGCCCGGTAAATGAGACGCTTGTCCATGCCTCGGACGGTTGGTTACCGGATCGTGCCGGAATCGACGGCCGCTCACACCCGAACTCGTGTTACAGAGATCAAATGAGTCACGGGGCAGCCATGCTGGACGACCCCGCAAGGGTCGGCAACTTCATTCATACGATAGACCGCTTATGCCGAAGACCTGCCAGGGGCGAGGGCGTACAGGACTCCCCGCACGTCGCCAGACGGCCACTGCTGACCGGGTGGCGGGAGGGAGCCGAGGCCAGGCAGCACACGGACCGCAAGGGGATCCCGCTCGTCCGGCTCAGCGAGGCCGGCGCCTGGCCGCAGGCGCTCGCCCCCAAAAGTCCTGAAAACTTTGGGGAAAAGGCCGTCACGCACGTCATCTCGCCCGACATCCCGCGCGCCCACCCGGACATCCAGCCCGGCGAGCCGGTCCCCAGGATCCTCGCCCGCGTCGTGGCCGAGCTGCGCAGCAACCGGCTGCGCTTCCCGCGCTACCGGCTGACCGCCCTGCTGGTCGAGCAGCTCGCCGAGACGCACGGCGGCGAGGAGCACGCCCGCCGCGTCCTGCGCGAGGCCGACCGCAACTGGGGCTGGGGCGTGGACACGGCCAGCACGGGCGCCGAGCACGTGCCGTTCCCGATCAACCTGCTGCTGCGGCTGGTGCCCGGCTTCCTGCACGACCTGCGGCTGAGCGGGCGCGTGCCGGGTCTCGGCGGCAGGTTCCGCTGGCTGCGCCGCGCCCTGTCGCAGGACGACCGCGCCGCGCCCGGCGTGCCCGCCCTCCTGGCCGGCCTCGACCCGGACGACGACAAGCGCGTCTCGCGGCTGCTGCTGCGGGCGTTCCTGGACGACCTCACCCGCCAATACCGGCGCTCACCGTCCCACGTGCGGGGCGCCGCCCACGTCTTCTACCCGCTGCTGCTGCTCAACGAGCACGGGGACGAACTGGTCGAGCTGATGGCGGAACGGCGGGCGGATCTCGACAGGTTCGACCCGGTCGTAGTGGTCTCCTACACGGCCGACGCCGTCCAGATCGAGGACGACGAGGAGCCGCTGTGGACGCTCATCCGCTGGCGCAGGGAGCTCGTCACCGCCGACGACGCGGCGACCTGGAGCCAGGTGCTGCGCAACCCGCTGGCCATCAGCGCGCCGCCGCTGCCGTCCGACCTGTCCCGGTACGACGTCGGCGACCGCACCTGGGTGCCGCCCGCCCGCGTGGCCCCCTGGTGGTCGTCCTGGGTGGCCATCACGCTGTTCTGGATGGCCCTGGCCGGCGCCGCGGGCGCGTACGCGGGCCAGACCGCCGCCTGGCACCGGAACGCCTGCGCGACCGGGCTGTGGACGCCCTGGTCGGAGAGCGGCAGACAGCTCACCGGCACCGAGTGCGTGGGCGTGGCCGAGCCCGGCTACCTGTTCGCGCCGGGCAACGCCGAGATGCGGCAGGTCCAGGCGGTGCTCCAGCAGGAGAACGAGCGGGCCGCGCGGCTGAGCGAGGGCAGCGACCGGCCGTACGTGACGATCGTCTACCTGGCGGCGCTGACCTCCTCCGACAACGACACGCTGGCCGCCGCCCGCGAGGGCCTGGCGGGCGTGGCCATCGCCCAGAAGCGGCAGAACAGCGCGGCCGGCCCCAGCGAACCGCTCGTCCGCATCCTGCTGGCCAACGCGGGCGGACGCATGCAGCACGGCTCCCGCATCGCCCGGCTGCTGCTGCGCTACCAGGACGGCCAGGCGCCCATCGTGGGCGTCGTGGGCCTGGACCAGAGCCGCCAGGAGACGGTCGCCGCCATCCAGGAGCTGGGCAAGGCCGGGCTGCCCATGGTGGCCTCCACCCTGTCGGCCGACCGCCTCGTCAACGAGTCGCCGTTCTACTTCCAGGTGGCGCCGCAGAACTCCAGGCAGGCGTGGATGGCCGCGGCCTTCGCCGACTCGCTGGCAGGCAAGGGCGAGGTGGCCCGCCGGGCCCGCGTCTACTACTCCCACGACGAGACCGACTACTACGCGGCCAACCTGAAGTCCCGCGTCGTCGCCAACCTGCGGGAGAGCCGCTTCGCCGTCGAGGCGCACCGCTTCACGCCCATCGGCCTGGCCAAGCCGGGCGCGGGGGACCGCAGCGAGGACCCGTACGCGGGCGACCCGCGCGACGCCGGAGTGTCGGCCTGCGGCTTCGACGGGCTCGTGTACTTCGCCGGCCGCGGCATCCCCGACTTCGCCGAGTTCGTGAAGGGGGTGGCCGACAAGTGCGCGTCGTCGCCGCCGGTCATCCTCGGGGGCGACGACGTCACCCGCTACGTCGCCGACGTGCGCGTCCGAGCGGCCGTCGGCGGGATCGGCTACTACTACGAATCGTTCGCCGTCGCGCCCAGCAAGTGCGGCCAGCCGCAGCGGCACGACTTCTACGCCGAGCTGTTCGCCACGTTTCCCTTCGAGTGCAAGGAACCAGGCCCCGGACGTACCCTGGACGGGCACGCCGCGCTGTCGTACGACGCCACCGAGACGATGATCACCGCCATCCGCAGGCTGGGCGGCATGCGCCACCGCGTGCCCGTGAACTCCTACACCGTCTGGCGCCAGCTCGGCACCCTCTACACCGCGGACCCGGCCGGCCACGCCATCGAGGGCGCCACGGGGGCGCTGGACTTCGGGGCGAGCTCGCCCCGGCAGTACCCGCTGGACAAGGCCGTGCTGATCCTGCACGTCAAAGGCGCGGAGCGGCCCACCCAGATCGGAGCCTGCGGCAACATCACGGGCGCCACCGACGACGAGCTCTTCCCCTGGTGCGACTCGATCCCGGAACGCTACCGCTAGCCCGGCACTCACCGCCGCCGAGGACGCCGGCGGTGAGGAGGGTCAGCCTTCGCCGTAACGGGCGGGCAGCACCTGCGCCGCGATGTCGTAGATCCGGTCGATCTCGGCCGTCGTCAGCGCCCGCTCCCGCTTCGTGATCCACTTCCGGGCCCGATCGCCCTGGTAGACGTCCACGCCGCGGATGTTCATGATCTTCCACGGCACGGGCGGGCCGTAGATCGCCAGCGACGGCACGACCGCGACCTCACGGCCGAACGACTCGCTGATCAGCTCGCTGGCCTGCGTCGCCTCCCACTTCGCCTCGGTGAGGCGGGGCTTCATGTCGAACGGGCCGTGGAACAGCTTCTTGCCCATCTGCACGCGTACGGGCAGCCGCCGGTCCCACTTCTCGGAGTCGACCGCGTACACGCCCGTCGGGCCCACCACGAGGTGGTCGATCTGGGCCTCGCTGCCCGGGATCGCCCTGGCGTGCAACGTTCGGTAGCCGCTGCGCTCAAGCCTGCGCAACTGCGCCTCCGTGCGGCGCTCGGCCACGGACGTCCGCCGCCACGCGGGCACGGACGAACTGGAGCGAGCGCGGTAGACCGCCTCGAGGATGGCCGCGATCACACCCGCGGTCACACCCACCCGCCAGTCCTGCACAAGGAAGCCCACCGCCAGGCCGGCGACCAGCGCGAGGATCGCGCGGTTGCGCAGGCGGCGGAAACGGGGCTGCTGCAGCAGGCTACGCACGGACGCGCGCTCGACCGGCGCGTACGTGGAGGTGGGCGCCGAAGGCTTCGCGGCGGCGGTCTGCTCGCTTTCTGGTCGGTCGCTCACCCAGATGGGTGACGCGTTGTGACCGTCTTCTCGCTGGTTGTCGGAGTCCACGTAACTCACCGTAGCCCGGGGATTCGATCGATTCCTAGTGTTGCCGTGTCCATAGTTTTATGGCCCAGCTCATCGTGTTCCACGCATGTTTTCGGGGTATGTCTACTGTTCTTCTCTAGAGAGCCCCCGCTTGGTAAAAGATCTTAACCCGGGGAGAGGACCACCCCAACGACGGGTCTGGTCGAGCCCGCTGACGAGGTTTACGGTCTTGGTGTGAACAGCGCGGCGGAGATTCTGCTCTTCCTCATCGGCGTGTCCATGGGGCTGTTCGTACTGATCACCCTGCTCGTCATGGTGCCGGTACGCGGTGCGCAGCGCCGCATCGAAGCCGGCCCCGTGTGGCTGGGAGGCCCTTCCCGGAGTGAGCGCGGGGTGAGCACGTCCGGCCTCGTACTGGCCGACAGGGTGGCGGCGTGGGCGGAGGTGCCCGAGGACGACTGGGTGACCGCCGCCGAGACGGCGGAACCCGGCAGACGCGTCGGCGGCGCCTCGGCGGGATGGTGAGGCGCCGCATGTACGCCGCATGTACCTCGGCAGGACCGGTTTCGGCGGGATGGTGGTTTCGGCGGGATGGTGAGGTGAGTCATGAAAGGACTGACCGCCGCCCAGGGCGACGACGTCCGTAAGGCCCTGCACACCGCGGAGCGGCGCAGCGGGCTGCGGTTCGGCGTGTTCCTCGGCGAGCCCGTGGGCGGGCGGCGGCACTTCGCCGAGCGCCTGCACGCCGCCCTCGGCGCGGAGGCCGACGACGCCGTGGTGGTGTTCGTGGATCCGCGGGGGCGGGCGTTGGAGATCGTCACGGGCGAGAACGCACGCCGGCGGCTCAGCGATGGGGCCTGCCGGATGACGGCCATGTCCATGGCCACGGCGTTCAGCGTGGGCGATCTGATCGGCGGCTTGCTGTACGGGATCGGCGCCCTCGGCGAACAGGCCACCGCCCGCCGCTAACGCCGCATGCCCGGCGCCGCCGTGTCGCGCCGCCGTGTCGCGCCGCCGTGCGCCGTGCCGTGCGTGCCGCGCCACGCCGCGCTGTGCTGTGCCGCCGTGCCGCGCCATGCCGCCGTGCCGCGCCACGCCGTGCCACGCTGCCGTGCCGTGCCGTGCCGCGCCACGCCGCGCTGTGCTGTGCCGCCGTGCCGCGCCATGCCGCCGTGCCGCGCCACGCCGTGCCACGCTGCGCTGCCGTGCTGCGTTGCCGTGCTGCGCCGCTGTGCGTCCTTGCCCTTGCGCTGCCACTTCGCCGCCAGCGAGCGCGTTGCCACAGCGAGCGCGACGCCAGTGCGCCCGGGACTTAGGCCCCGGGATGCCCGAGAACGTGTCACGTTGCGCGGCCCGGCAGTGTCACGGGTGGCGTTCGAGCAGGGTCACGATGTGCTCGCTGACCCCGTGCAGCAACGTCGACGGCTCGATGGCCGCGTCGGCGATGGCCGAGAAGAGCGACGGCAGCCCAGGGAGCGGAAAGCCGTCCTCCTTCAGCGCCGAAGTGCCGATCGGGTTCTTGTCGAGCACCGCCCGGCTGCGCTCCCACGCGTCCAGCACCTCTTCGGGCGACGGCACCCCGAACCCGTGCCCCACCGGCGCCGCGTGCCGGAGCCGGACGAGCGGGGTCTCGGCGAACGCGAGCGCCGTACGGGCCCGCGACTGCAGGTCGGCGCGCGGCTCCGGATCGATCCAGGCCATGGACGTGCACGGGTTGCGGCAGGTGGCCACGCACACGCCGATCGCCCCGGCCACCTGGCTGTGCTGGCGGTCGAAGTAGGCGCGCCAGCCCTCGGCGGGCTCGGTCGCGACCCGCAGGGTCCGGTTGGTGGCGGACTGCTCGGACTTGGTGTGGTCGCACTCCCGGTCACCGATCACGCCGAACCGGCTCCCCGCCGCGCTCAGCCCCGCCGGCCACCTGGCCGGATCGCCGGCGTGGCCGAGTTGCGGCTCGACGGCGAGCAGCGGCAGGTACTCGCTGGCGATGTGCACGGCGGCGATCATGGGGCTCAGCTCGCGCCGATGCCACCGTACGGCGATGACCTCAAGCAGCAGCCCGTACGCGGGCCGCAGCGACTCCAGCGCCCCCCGTGGCTGCTCGCGCGGGGTTTGCGGCATGTGGCAGGCCCTGGCGCGTCGTCGCAAATCGGCGGGTACGACCCGGGCCTCGGCCGCGAAGTCCTCGGCGTCGAGCGAGAGCAGCCGGTGCCCGAACTCGCACACCTCCGCGATCTCCGCGGCGGGCGCGAGCGCGCCGAGGTCGGCGAAGGCGTAACGGCGGGCGAGGGCGACGAGCAGGTCACGAGTCGAGTCCACGCGATGACTTTCTCACGATCAGGCAGGGATTACGGACATAGGCCCATGGGTGTCGCCGCCCGGCCCGCCCCCAGGGCTGCTGCTCCGGCCAGGGTCCGCCGCGATCACGGTCGGGCGGGGCGGTGGATGGCGGGAGGGAACGGGCGACGCTGGAGCGGCCGGAGGGTGGGCGGAGGCGGGGAACGCCGGAGCGGGCCGGAAGGTGGGCGGGAGACGAGCAGCGACGGAGCGGGCCGGAGGGGGTGGTGGGTGGAGAGGGAGCGTGGGCGGGTGGAGGGGTCACGGGCGGGAGGCGGTGCCGCCCACGGCCAGGTGGGCGATCACGGCCGGGTGGGCGGTCACGGGCAGGGGGCGCGGATGCACTGGATCTCGCCCGGCTGGCTGGTGATCGTAGGTTCGACCGTCGGCTCCTCGGGCCCCGGCGTGGTCGGCTCCTCCGTGGGCTCTTCCGGCTCGGACGTCGTAGGCGTCGCGGAGGGGCTCTCCGTCGGCGGGCTGGACGTGGTGACCGTCGGGCTGGGGGAGGGCTCGCCGGTCGGGCGGGTCGCCCGCGGGCTGGGCTGGCGCTTGCTCGGCTGCACCGTGTGCCTCCTGCCGCCGGTGGCCGACGGAGTGGTGGGCAGGAGGTCGGCCGGGCCGCTGACGCTGACGGGCGGGGCGGGCGTCTCGCTGCGGGACGCCTGCTCGGTGGGCCGCAACCAGACGAACCCGGCCACGGCGGCCGACACGAGCACCGCGGCCAACATGGTGAGCACCGCCTGCACCGTCCGGCGCCGCCGCCTCGACGGCGGCCCGACGGGCTTGGTCGCCGTGACAGGCGTCCCCTGTGAGCCGGACGCGCCTCCACCCATGCCCGCAGCCGCAACGCCGTCCGCAGCACTACCGGCCGAAGAGCCGAACGAGGCTGACGGATCGGTGGCGCCTGCCCCGCCAAGAGCGCCTGACCCGCCAAGAGCGGCTGACCCGCCGAAAGCGGACGACGGGCCAGAAGCGGACGACGGGCCAGAAGCGGACGACGGGCCAGAAGCGGGCGACGGGTCGTAGGCACCGGCCGCAGGTGAGGTCAGAGCGGCGCGCGCCGCCTCCGCCATCTGCGGCGCGGTCTGCCACCGCCCCTCGGGCGCCTTCTCCAGCGCCCGCTCCACCACCTGCCGCACCCCGAGAGGAATCTCCTCGGGCAGCCGCGGCACAGGAGCGTTGAGATGCTTGAAGATGATCTGAATGGGCGTGTCACCCTGGAACGGCAGGTGCCCGCTCAGGCACTCGTAAGCCACGACTCCCAGCGCGTACAGGTCGACCGCGGGCGTCACCTCGTTGGAGGTGGCCATCTCGGGAGCGCAATAGCCGGCCGAGCAGAGCATCGTCCCCGTGGCGGTGAGCTGGCCGGCGGAGGCGGAGTGGGCGATGCCGAAGTCGGTGAGCACGACGCTGCCGTCGGGCTTGACCATGAGGTTGGCCGGTTTGACGTCGCGGTGCACGATGCCCTGCGCGTGCGCGGCGGTGAGCGCGTCGGCGACCTCGGCGACGAGCTTCATGGTGGCGGCGACGCCGAGCGGCCCGCCCCGCCGCAGGGCGCGGTCGAGCGACTCGCCCTGGATGTGCTCCATGACCAGGTAGCTCACCCTGCGCCCGTCGACGTCGCTGATGCCGTAGTCGTAGACGTCGACGACGCCGGGGTGGGTGAGCGTGGCCATGGCTCTGGCCTCGTTCTGGAAGCGCTGGGCGAACGTGGGGTCCTCGCTGAGCGCGGGCATCAGCACCTTGACCGCCACCGTGCGCCCGAGGACCGTGTCGTCGGCACGCCACACCTCGCCCATGCCCCCGCCACCGATGCGGGTGCCGAGCACGTAGCGTTCGTTGAGGGAGGACCCCGGGCCTAGCACGTTTCGAGGCTAACACCGCGCCTTGGATGCCAGCGTCAACTCGGCGTGACCGGCCCGCGCCTGTCAGGGGCGCGGGCCGGCCGGGGCGTCACGCGGACGCGGCGTCCTTCTCCCTGTTGCGCAGGGCGCGGCGGACGCCGTCGGCGCCTTCGAGGATGAGCCGGCGCAGCGCCTGCGGCGGCTGCGCGGCGGACAGGAAGTCGTGCGCCGCTCGCACCGTGGTGGGCTCGATGAGCAGCGCGGGGAAGCACCCGACGGCGAACGTCGAGGCCTGGTCGAACGTCCACTCCTGGTAGACGCGCCCGACTTCGGCGAAGTACTTCTCCCGGTACGGCCCCATCAGCTCGGGGTGGCGCGGGTCCTGGAAGCCGCCGATCGTGGCGCGGGCGATGTGGTTGGCCAGCGTGCCGCTCACGATCCGCGTCCAGGCCGCCTCCTTCGCCTCGGCGGTCGGGATCGCGGCCCGGCACTGCGCGGCCGAGCGCTCACCCGTGGCCGTAGGGTCCCGCTCCAGCTCGGCCTCGATGTCGGCCTCGCCGAGCCGGCCGCCGGAGACGAGCGCCTGCACGAGGCTCCAGCGCAGGTCGGCGTCCACGGTGACGCCCTCGGGCACCGCCGTGCCGTCGAGCACGCCCTGCAGCAGGCTCAGCTCCTCCTCGGACGTGGCGACGGCCGCGTACGCCTGGAGGAAGGAGAGCTGCTGGTCGGAGCCGGGCTCGGCGGAGTCGAGCAGCGTGCGCAGCTCGGTGGCCAGCAGGGTCAGGCCCTCGGCCCGCCAGGCCGGGTCGGCGTACTGCTGCGCGGCCAGGCGCGCCTGCCGCAGCACGGTCTGCAGGACGGTGATGTCGCTGACGGTGGCCACGCCGGAGATGACCAGCTTGACGTAGTCGCGGGTGGACATCTCGCCGTCGCGGGTCATGTCCCAGGCGGCGGTCCAGCACAGGGCGCGCGGCAGGGACTCGGTGAACGCGGTGATGCCGCCGTCGACCAGCGTCCGCAGGGAGTCGGCGTCGAGGCGGATCTTGGCGTAGGTGAGGTCGTCGTCGTTGAGCAGCACCAGGTCGGGCTGCTCCTCGCCGATGAGCTGGCTGACGCTGGTGCGGGCGCCGACCACGTCCAGCTCCACCCGCTTGGTACGGGTCAGCTTGCCGTCGGCCAGCGAGTACAGGCCGATCGCGATGCGGTGGGAGCGCAGCGTGGGGTGCTCGACCGGCGCTTCCTGCAGCACGTCGAAGCTGGTGAACCGGCCGCCGGACACCTCGAACTCGGGGCGCAGCGTGTTGACCCAGGAGGTCTCCAGCCACTCCTTCGACCAGGACGACAGGTCGCGGCCCGAGGTTCGCTCCAGGGCGTTGAGCAGGTCTTCGAGCTCGGTGTTGCCCCAGGCGTGGGCGGCGAAGTAGTCGCGTACGCCGGCCAGGAAGTTGTCGAGGCCGACGTAGGCCACGAGCTGCTTGAGCACCGAGGCGCCCTTGGCGTAGGTGATGCCGTCGAAGTTGACCTCGACCGCCTGCATGTCGGGGATGTCGGCGGCGATGGGGTGGGTGGAGGGGAGCTGGTCCTGGCGGTAGGCCCAGGACTTCTCCACGTTCGCGAACGTGGTCCACGCCTTGTTCCACCGGGTGGACTCGGCCTGGGCGAGCACGGACATGTAGGTGGCGAACGACTCGTTCAGCCACAGGTCGTCCCACCAGCGCATGGTGACGAGGTCGCCGAACCACATGTGCGCCATCTCGTGCAGGATCGTCTCGGCGCGCCGCTCGACGGCGGCGTCGGTGACGCGGGAGCGGAAGACGTAGTCCTCCAGGAAGGTCACGCAGCCCGCGTTCTCCATCGCGCCGGCGTTGAACTCGGGTACGAAGAGCTGGTCGTACTTGCCGAACGGGTAGCGCACGCCGAACACGCGGTGGAAGAAGTCGAAGCCCTGGCGGGTGACTTCGAGGATGTTGTCGGCGTCGAGGTGCTCGGCCAGCGAGGAGCGGCAGTAGACGCCGAGCGGGATGCCGTCGTGCTCGGAGGTCACCTTGTGGTAATGACCTGCTACCAGTGCGGTGATGTAAGTGGAGATGACCGGTGTGGGGGCGAACTCCCACCGCTTGGCGGCCCGCTCGGTCACTTCCTCGATGGTGGTGGCGGCGGAGTTGGAGACCACCTCCCAGTCGGCCGGGGCCAGCACGGTGAGCTGGAACGTGGCCTTGAGGTCGGGCTGGTCGAAGCAGGCGTACATGCGGTGCGCGTCGGCCGTCTCGAACTGGCTGTGCAGGTAGACCTTCTGGTCCACGGGGTCGACGAAGCGGTGCAGGCCCTCGCCCGAGCGCATGTAGGCGCAGTCGGCGTCCACGACCAGTTCGTTGGACGCGGCGAGCGAGGTGAGCGGGAAGCGCCCCTTGTCGGCGTCGTAGGCCGACACGTCGAGGTCGGCGCCGTTGAGCGTGACCTTGCGGAGGTTGGCGCCGTGGAGGTCGACGAAGGTGGACGCCCCCGGGGTGGTGCTGGTGAAGCGGACCTTGGTGACGCTCTCGAAGCGCTCCTCTCCCTCTGTCAGGTCGAGTGCGACCTCGTACGACTCGACCTTCAACAGCCGGGCGCGCTCACGAGCTTCGTCCCGGGTCAGGTTGCCTGCCAAGTTGCGCTCCTTTTCACCACTTCGTCGGGGTTGTCCGTATCCTGCCATGCCGGGAATAGGACCCGAACCACCTCAGGTTACGGGCAGACATGACTGAGAAGATTCCCGTGGACCTGTGGTTCGACCCCTCCTGTCCGTTCGCGTGGGTGACCTCGCGCTGGCTCCTGGAGGTGGAGAAGGTCCGCCCCATCGAGCCGCGCTGGCGCATGATGTCGCTGTACTTCCTCAACCAGGAGAAGGACGTCCCCGCCGACTACCTTGAGCGGGCCGCCAAGGCCATGGGCGCCATCAGGACCGTCGCCGCGGCCGCCGCCAAGCACGGCGAGCAGGTCATCGGCCCGCTCTACACCGGGCTCGGCACCCGCCTGCACAACCAGGGCATCAAGGACCCCGAGCGCCGCCGCGAGGTCATCGAGGGCGCGCTCGACGACGCCGGCCTCGAGCGCGCCCTCGCCGACGCCATGAACTCCGAGGAGTACGACGACGTCATCCGCGCCTCCCACGACGAGGGCATCGGCCTCGTCGGCCAGGAGGTCGGCACCCCGATCATCCGCGTAGGGGAGAACGCCTTCTTCGGCCCCGTCATCACCAAGATCCTGCGCGGCGAGGACGCGGGCAAGCTCTGGGACGGCGTGCTCATGGTCACCCAGTACGACGACTTCTTCGAGCTGAAGCGCACTCGCACCAAGCGTCCTCAGTTCGACTGATCTGGCGGTGCAGAAAAGCAGGTGGCGGTGCAAAGGGCTTATCCCTCGGTCAGGATGAGCCCTCGCCATGTGGCCTGGGTCACTGTAAGGATGGGCCCATGCGTCAGCTGTTCATCGGCGGCTCCTGGACCGCTTCGGCCTCTGCCGAGCCCATCGAGGTCGTCAACCCGGCCACGGAAGAGATCATCGACCGGGTGCCCGCAGGCTCACCCGACGACGTCGAAGCGGCTGCGGCAGCAGCCAGAAAAGCCTTCCCCGAATGGTCGCGGACGGCTGCGAGCGAGCGCGGGAAACTGCTCGCCCACGCGGCCGACCTGCTGAAACAGCGATCAGAGAAGATAGCAGAGACGATAGCCCGCGACATGGGCGCGCCGCTCGGCTTCGCGCTCAAGGTACAGACGCTCATGCCGGCGACCGTCCTGGCCTCCTACGCCCAGCTCGCCGAGAGCCACCCCCGCGAGTCCCGCGTCGGCAACTCCCTGGTGGTCAAGGAGCCCATCGGCGTGGTCGCCGCGATCACCCCGTGGAACTATCCGCTGCACCAGATCGTGTGCAAGGTCGCCCCCGCCCTCGCCGCCGGGTGCACCGTGGTGCTCAAGCCGAGCGAGGTGGCGCCGCTGGCCGCGTACGCACTGGCCGAGATCTTCGAGGAGGTCGGCCTGCCCCCGGGCGTGTTCAACCTGGTCAGCGGCCGGGGCCCGATCGTGGGCGAGGCCATGGCGGCCCACCCCGAGGTGGACATGGTCTCCTTCACCGGCTCCACCGCCGCCGGCCGCAGGGTGGCCGCGCTGGCCGCCGAGTCCGTCAAGCGGGTCGCGCTGGAGCTGGGCGGCAAGTCCGCCAACATCATCCTGCCCGACGCCGACCTGCCGCTGGCCGTCAAGGTCGGGGTGGCCAACTGCTTCGTCAACGCCGGGCAGACCTGCTCGGCGTGGAGCCGCATGATCGTCCAGCGCGACCAGTACGACGAGGCCGTGCACCTGGCCGTCGAGGCCGCGCGGGGCTACCGCGTCGGCGACCCCTTCGACGAGTCCACCAAGATCGGCCCCCTGGTGTCCGCGACCCAGCGCGACCGCGTGATCCGCTACGTCAACCGCGGCCAGGAGGAGGGCGCCAGGCTGGTGGCGGGCGGCACGGAACGGCCGCACGAGCGCGGCTACTACGTCGAGCCGACCGTGTTCGCGGCCGTGGAGCCGGGGATGACGATCGAGCAGGAGGAGATCTTCGGGCCAGTGCTCACGCTGATCCCGTACACGACCGAGGACAACGCCGTCGAGATCGCCAACGACACCAGGTACGGCCTGGCCGGCGCCGTCTGGGCGGGCACCGAGGAGCACGCGGTCGCGGTCGCCCGCCGGCTGCGCACCGGGCAGGTGTCGATCAACGGCGGCCGGTTCAACCCGGCGGCGCCCTTCGGCGGCTACAAGCAGTCGGGCGTGGGGCGCGAGCTGGGCGAGCACGGCCTGGAGGAGTACCTCGAGGTCAAGTCACTGCAGCTCTGACGGCTCCCCGGAGGAATCCCCCTGGAGGCTTAGAGGAGCAGACCGCCGGTCGCCAGCACGTTCTGCCCGGTGACCCACCGCCCGTCGGGCCCGGCGAGGAACGCCACCACCGCGGCGAGGTCGTCGGGCCTGCCCAGCCGCCGCAGCGCGGTCATGGCGGGCATCTGCTCCAGCGTCTCCGGCGAGTTGGCCTTGCGCAGCATGTCGGTGTCGGTGGCCCCCGACGAGACGGTGTTCACCGTGATCCCGCGCGGCCCCAGCTCCCGCGCGGCCACCTTGGTGAACTGCTCCATCGCGCCCTTGGAGCCGCAGTAGAGCGCCAGGGTCGGCGCGGGCAACTGCGTGTTGAGCGACGAAAGGTTGACGATGCGCCCGCCGTCGCGCATCACCCGGCCGGCCCACTGGATGGCCAGGAAGACGGCCCGGGTGTTCACCGCGAACACCCGCTCGTACTCCTCGTCCGTCAGGTCGGCGATGAGCTTCTTCGGCTCGTCGGTGGCGGCGTTGTTGACCAGGATGTCCACCCCGGGCAGCCGCGCCTCCGCCTCGGCGAACAGCCGCCGCAGGTCCTCCCTGCTGCCCAGATCCGCCTGTACGGCGTGCGCGCCGGTCTCCTTGGCCACCTGCCCGGCGGCCTCCGCTGAACTCTGGTAGTTGAAGACGACTTCCGCGCCGTCGCTGGCCAGTCGCTCCACGATGGCCTTGCCGATGCCCCGGGAGCCTCCGGTGACCACTGCGCCCTTTCCGGAAAGTACGCTCATGCCGCCAAACTATGCCTTGAGCATGATCTCCCGGGCCTCGTTTCGCGGCAGGCGATCGACGTACAGCTTGCCGTCGAGGTGCTCGGTCTCGTGCTGGAAGCAGCGCGCCAGCGAGCCGCGCGCCTTGACGCGCACGGGACGCTGCAGCCGGTCCAGGCCCTCCACGGTCACGCCGGCGGCGCGGGCGACCGTGGCGTAGATCGGCTGGCGGGTCCGGCGGTCGGGCACCGACAGGCAGCCCTCCTCGTCCAGCACGTCCTCGGGGTCGTCCACGGTCAGCAGCGGGTTGATCACGTGGCCCTTGCGCCCGGCGATGTCGTAGACGAACAGCCGCCGCGACACGCCGATCTGCGGGCCCGCGAGGCCGACGCCGTTGACCGCGTACATGGCCTGGAACATCTCCTCGATGAGGCGGCGCAGCTCCCGGTCGAAGTCCGTCACCGGCTCGGCCGGCGTGCGCAGGACGGGATCGCCGATGACGCGGATCTCTCGCATGGCTCTCTGCTTTCGCGATGTAAGGACTGGACTGCGATGCAGACCCTTACTCTAGCGGGCGAGCCCGATCGGCGCGGCTGTGGAAGGCGGCTGTGGAAGACTGGGCGGGTGCGTGTCTACATCGGTGCCGACCATGCCGGCTATGAGCTCAAGAACCACCTGGTGTCCTGGCTTAAGGACCACGGGCACGAGGTGACCGACTGCGGTCCCTTCGTCTACGACGCCGAGGACGACTATCCGGCGTTCGTCCTGCGGGCGGCCGAAGGCGTCGCGGGCGACCCCGGCAGCCTCGGCGTGGTCATCGGAGGGTCGGGCAACGGCGAGCAGATCGCCGCCAACAAGGTGCGCGGCATCCGCGCGGCCCTGGCCTGGAGCGAGGAGACGGCCAGCCTGGGGCGTGAGCACAACAACGCCAACGTGGTGGCGGTGGGGGCGCGCATGCACTCCCTCGACGAGGCCACCCGGTTCGTGGAGGTGTTCCTCGGGACGTCGTTCTCGGGGAGCGAGCGGCACAGCAGGCGGATCGCGCAGCTCACCACGTACGAGACGATCGGGCAACTGCCCTCGCTGCCCTAGCCCCCGCCCGCCCGGGAACGGCGTGGGCGCGTTGCCCTGAGAGGGGCAGCGCGCCCGTGCCGCGCTGCCCCTCAGCTCTTGCGTTTGGTGTCGCGCCTGGGCATCTCGTCCCGCAGCGGCCGCCGATCGGCCGCCTCCTGCTGCTCCTTGGACGGCCGGGACACATCCCGGGCCCGCATGGCCACAACCGCCGTGATCTGCAAACTCTGCAGCGCCATACCTTTGACCCTACGTCAGAACGTCAGCCCGGCCCACGGCCTGGGGCTCCACGACATGGCGGTGGCGAGCCGCCGCACCGCCCCGGGCGAGTGCTCGCGCAGCAGCCCGGCCTCGAGCTGCTCGCCCAGCGTCCCGTCCCCCAGGTACGCCGACCCGAGCGCGTTCACCGGCAGGGTCACGTCGGGTTCGTCGTCCACCGGCTTGCACTCGGCGCCCGTCAGGTCGGCGGTGAGCCGCCACCGGCGGGCGTTCCACGGGCACACGTTGTCCTCGACCTCGATGACCGCGTCCACGGGCGCCGAGTACGACCGCTCGGTGAGCGCCCGGTCGACCTCGACGAGCCGTACCCACAGCTCGTCGGCCCACCGCGGCCGGAGCTGGCGCTGGTCGGCCATGAGCACGGTGAGCGGGTCGTCCACGGGCCTGCCGCCCGCCTGGACGGTGGTGACGAGGTCGCGGTCGAGAACGCTGCGCCAGAGCAGGGCGTAGGCGGCCGGGTCGGACGCCTCCAGTTCGTACAACTTCAGCGTCCCGTCGGGGACGCCCGCGTCGTCCCAGGACGACTTGATGCGGAACAGGGCGTAGCCGCGCACGCCGCCGTCGTCCTCGGCCAGGATCGAGCGCAGCGTGCCCGCGCCGTTCTGGTCGTGCTCCTCGTCGGCGAGCACGGCGGTCCAGGTGTGGGGGACGCGCTCGTACCTGCCGGGCCGCCGCGTGACGACGGTGGCGAAGAGTTTCTCCAGCTCACCGCGTACGTCGGCGGGCTTGGCGACCCTGAGACGGAGCGCGGGGTCGTGCGGCGCGCCGGGCACGAACCCGGAACGGCGGCTGTCGATCGTGAAGGACAGCTCGGTGGAGGCCCTGCCGTAGCCGTACCGGCCGTAGATGAGCGCTTCTGAGGCGTAGAGCGCCGCCACGGACTCGCCGCGCTCGCGGATGTCGTTGAGCTGCCTGCGCATCAGCGACGACAGCACGCCGCGGCGCCGGTGGGAGGCCAGCACGCTGACGGCGGTCACGCCGGCGACGGGGAGCTGCCCGCCCGGGACCGTCATGGTGAGGCTGAAGACGCCGGTGACTCCCACGATCTGCTCGCCGTCGAAGGCGGCGAGGGTCCGGTCGAACTCGGTCTGCGCCTTGTACCGCTCGGCTTGCTGGGGGTGCGGCGTCCAGCCGAACGACTCTTCGTTCACCCTGGCGAAGGCCGGCCACTCGGACTCGTCAATCGGGCGGATGGGATACGTCATCCGTCCACGGTAGGAGCGGGCAAAGGGGGACGGCCACCTAATATACGCCCTAAATGATCAAGGCGTTGGTCAAGTGGGCTGCCCAAACACGGGTCAGACCGATACAGTCAGGCGCATCATGAGTTCCCGTCCGGCGCCGCTGATCCCGCCACGGGTCCGCGCCGCCCTGGTGCGGGTGCCGGGTCTGGTGCCTGTCGTGCGGTTCGTCCGGCGGGTGCTGCTGGCCCGCGACCGCAACCTGCTCACCACGCTGATCGTGGTGGCGCTCGTCATCGGGGTCCTCGCGGTGGAGGTCTCCAACGAGTTCTTCTCGCCGTCCCTGCTCATCCTGGTCACGCTCGTCGGCGGGCTCCAGCTCAGGCTGGCGAGCCTGGTCAAGCTGCTCGTCGGCGTGGGGGTCTCACTCGGGTACGTCGCCGCCAACCTCGGCGCGAACCGCGTCGGGCTGGGGCTGACCGTGACCATCGCGTTCACCGCCGTGCTCGCCGTGCTGATGGCCCGCACCAGGGGCAAGCTGGGCGTGCAGGGCCTGCGCGGCGACGCCATGCTGCTGGAGCTGCGCGACCGGCTGAGGAGCCAGGGCGAGCTGCCCGCGCTGCCCAAGGACTGGGGCGGCAAGGTGGTGCTCAAGCAGGCGGGCGGCTCGTCGTTCGGCGGCGACTTCCTGGTGTCCATGCGCGACGGCGACTCCGTCGAGATCGCCCTGGTCGACGTGTCGGGCAAGGGCGTCGACGCGGGCACCAGGGCGCTGCTGCTGTCGGGCACGTTCGGCGGTCTGCTGGGCTCGGTCGACGACTTCCTGCCCGCGTGCAACGCCTACCTGCACAGGCAGCGCGGCGACGAGGGGTTCGTGACCGCGGTGCACGTACGTCTCGACCTGGCGACAGGCGACTACACGATCACCTCGGCCGGGCATCCGCCGGTGGTCAAGTTCGACGCGGGCACCGGCAACTGGCAGGTCGCCTCCGCCAAGGGCGTGGTGCTGGGCGTGGTGCCCGACCTGCACTGCGAGCCCGACAGCGGCACCCTGCGCAAGGGCGACGCGCTGCTGCTGTTCACCGACGGGCTGATCGAGCAGCCGGGGCGCGACATCGACGCCGGCCTCGACCGGCTGCTCGGCGAGGCGGAGCGGCTGCTGCCCTCCGGCTTCCGCGACGGCGCCAGGGCGCTGGTCAACGCCATGGCGTCCGGCCACAACGACGACTGCGCCCTGGTGCTCATCTGGCGGCCATGAGCCCCGCGCACCCGTGACGTTTCACACGGGCCGGTCGTGATGGCGGTCACTGGCAACGGGCTCGGCCCGGCTGACATCCTCTAGGTGTTCGGGCCCCGGCGGAGCGGCGCGGCTCCTCCGGGTCCCGTCACCGTACCTTCCAGGTCTTGTCTCACAACCAGCCGCAGTCGCTGGCGATGCGCACGGCGTCGAGCCGGTTGCGCGCCCCTGTCTTGCACATGATGCGCGACAGGTGATTGCGCACGGTGCCCACCGACAGGAACAGCTCGTCGGCGATCTCGGTCGATCGTGCCCCGCCCGCCGCGATCCGCAGCACGTCCAGCTCCCGCCTGGTCAGCGGATTGGACGCGCACTGCAGCGCGGCCACGGCCAGCTCCGCCTCGATGGCCTGCCGCCCCGCGGCCACCTGGCGCACCCCCTCGGCCAGCCGCTCCGGCGGCACGCACAGGCTCATGAACCCCAGCGCCGGCCCGGACAGCGCCTCGCGCACCTGCCCCGGGTTGGGCGCGGCCGACAGGATCAGCACCCGGCAGCGCGGCACGTGCTCGGCCAGGTCGCCGGTCACCGGCGGGCCTGGCAGGTCGAAGTCGACCACGGCCACGTCGGCCTCCGACGACAGCGCGGCGCGCACCACCTCCTCCCCGCGCACGGCCTCGGCCACCACCCGCAGGTCGGGTTCGGCGGCCAGGGTGGCCAGCAGGCCACGGCGTACCAAGGGCAAATGTTCGGCGATCAGTATGCGGATCAAGACGTCCCCCTCCGTCGTCTCCCAGAGTGATCGTGCGATCGCAAGCTGTCAATGCCGGGGTCAACCGGTACGCCATGACGCGTGGGGAGTTCGACTACTCTGGGGCTGTCGGTCCTTTCGTCTGTCCTTGTCGTCTGCCGGGGAGTGCGCCTAGATGAACTGGCTCTACGTCGTGGGGATCATCCTCTTCCTCCTGGGGTTGATGTTCTCCATCGCGCTGCACGAGCTCGGCCACCTGATCCCGGCCAAGATCTTCGGGGTCAGGGTGACCCAGTACATGGTGGGCTTCGGCTCCACGGCGTGGTCGCGGCGCAAGGGCGAGACCGAGTACGGCGTCAAGTGGATCCCGTTCGGCGGCTACATCCGCATGATCGGCATGCTGCCGCCGCGCCCCGGCGACGAGCCGGGCAAGCTGAGGAGCACGGCGACGGGCCCGTGGCAGGGCCTGATCGAGTCGGCCCGCGACGCCGCCCAGGAAGAGGTGCGGCCGGGCGACGAGAGCCGCGTCTTCTATCGCAAGAAGTGGTGGCAGAAGGTCATCATCATGTCCGGCGGCCCGGCGATGAACTTCGTGCTGGCCTTCATCTTCTTCACCATCCTGCTGGTCGGCATCGGCCTGCCCACCCTGGCGCCGATCGTCTCGCCCGACACCAACACGTGCGTGATCCCGATCTCGGAGCAGCGCACGGAGTGCAAGCCGACCGACAAGCCCACCCCGGCGGTGCAGGCCGGCATGAAGCCCGGCGACCACATCGTCTCCTTCAACGGCAAGCGGATCGAGTCCTGGGAGCAGGCCACCCAGCTCATCCGCTCCCACGGCGCGGGCGCGGTGCAGCTCGGCATCGTCCGCGACGGCAAGCCCCTGACGCTCGGCGTCACCCTCATCGCCCAGGACCGGCCCAACCTGGAGGACCCGAAGAAGATCGACAAGAACGTCGGCTTCCTCGGCGTGCTGCCCACCGAGGTGATGCAGCAGCAGAGCATCGGCCAGGTCATCGGCTACATGGGCGAGCTGACGGGCAGGGTGGCGGCCTCGCTGGTGAACCTGCCGGAGAAGATGGTCGGCGTCTGGCACGCCGCCTTCTCCGGTGAGGAGCGCGACCCCGAGGGCCCGGTCGGCGTGGTCGGCGCGGGCCGGATGGGCGGCGAGATCCTGGCCTCCGAGGCGCTGACCGCCGAGAACAAGATCGCCATCTTCGTCAACCTGCTGGCCGGCTTCAACCTGGCGATCGGCATGTTCAACCTCATCCCGCTGCTGCCGCTGGACGGCGGGCACATCGCCGGGGGCCTGTGGGAGGGCCTCAAGCGCGGCTACGCCAGGATCATGAAGCGGCCGGAGCCCGCCCACGTGGACATCGCGAAGGTGCTGCCGCTGACGTACGCGATCGCGATCGTGATGATGATCATGGCCGGTCTGCTCGTCTACGCCGACCTGGTCAACCCGCTCACGCTGACGAACTAGCCGTCCCCGGCTCCGCGGCCCGCACGCCTCGAAGGCGTGCGGGCTGCCGTCGTTTTACCCGCCGCATACACACATCTCCCTAAAGTGCTAGGACACTAGATAAACCGCACTTGTACGGGAGGTAGTGCGCATGACCGCTGTCTTAAGGGCACAAGGACTCGGCAAGAGGTACGGCAAGCGCTGGGCGCTGCGCGACTGCACCGTCGACATCCCCGAGGGCCACGTCGTCGGACTCGTCGGCCCCAACGGGGCGGGCAAGACGACGCTGCTCAAGCTGGCCACCGGCCTGCTGGAGCCCACGACCGGCGGCATCGGCGTGCTGGGCGGCCGTCCTGCAGCAGGCCCCGCGCAACTGGCCAAGGTCGGCTTCGTCGCCCAGGACACCCCCGTCTACGCGGCCCTGACCGTCGCCGACCACCTGCGGCTGGGCGCCGGCCTCAACCCCGCCTGGGACGCCGCGCTGGCCAAGGACCGGATCGCGCGGCTCGGCCTGGACCCCGCGCACCGCGCGGGCAAGCTGTCAGGCGGCCAGCGCGCCCAGCTCGCCCTCACCCTCGGCCTGGCCAAGCGGCCCGAGCTGCTGATCCTGGACGAGCCGGTCGCCGCGCTCGACCCGCTGGCCCGCCGCGAGTTCCTGCAGAACCTGATGGAGGCCACCGCCGAGCACCGGCTCAGCGTGGTGCTGTCCTCCCACCTCGTCTCCGACCTGGAGCGGACCTGCGACTACCTGATCGTGCTCGTCGACTCGCGCGTCCAGGTCGCGGGACGGACCGAGGACCTGCTGGCCGGCCACCACCGGCTCACGGGCCCGCGCGACCGCGCCCTGCCCCACGGCCCGCGCGTCGTCTCCGCCCGGCACACCGACCGGCAGAGCACCTTCATCGTGTACGGCGACGCCTCGGCCCCCGACCCCGCCTGGACCGCCGGCCGGCTCAACCTGGAGGACCTCGTCCTGGCCTACATGGACAACGCCACCGCCGAACGGCGCACCGCCCTGGAGGCCACCCGATGATCTGGCTGACCTGGCGGCAGTTCCGCGGCGCCGCCACCCTGATGGCGGCCCTGATCGTGCTGCTCGCCGCCATCCTGCTGCTGACCGGCCCGCAGCTCGCCGCCGACTACGCGAGCGGCGTCGGCTCCTGCGTCAGGGGCGAGGATTGCGAGCTGTTCTACGACCAGTTCTTCCAGGACTACCAGATCCCGTTCCTGGCCAGCACCCTCGTCGTGCTGATCCTGCCCGGCCTGGTCGGGCTCTTCTGGGGAGCCCCGCTGATCACCCGCGAGCTGGAGGCGGGCACGCACCTGCTGGTGTGGAACCAGAGCATCACCAGGACCAGGTGGCTGGCGATCAAGCTCGGGTTCACCGGCCTGGTCGCCACGGCCGCCGCCGGGGTCAGCGGCCTGGCGGTGACCTGGTGGTCGGGGCCGCTGGACCACTCCGCGCCCGAGGGCTTCGCGCTCATGGACCCGCTGGTGTTCAGCGCGCGCGGGATCGCCCCGCTGGCGTACGCGGCCTTCGCCTTCGCCCTCGGCGTGACCGTGGGGATGTTCGTCCGCCGCACCCTGGTCGCCATGGCGCTCACCCTGGCCGTCTTCGCCGCCGTACAGATCGCCGTGCCGCTGCTGGTCAGGCCCTACCTGATCCCGCCTGTCACGGCCACCTTCGAGCTCGGCAAGCAGAACATCGACGGCCTGGGCATGAGCCGCGACGGCACCTTCTCCGTGGGCCTCGAATCGGCCATCCCGGGGCACACGGGCTCGTGGGTGCTGTCCAGCGAGCTCGTCGACTCGTCAGGACGCCGGCTCGGCGGCAGCGGCGACCAGGTGCCGCTCCCGATCTCCACCACCTCGGGGCCCTGCTCCCAGTCGGGAGCCGGTCCGCAGGGCGGGGAGGGGTGCCTCGTCGAGGTCAACCGGCTCGGCTACCGGCAGCAGGCGACCTACCAGCCGCTGGAGCGGTTCTGGCCGCTGCAGTGGATCGAGACCGGGCTGTACGCCCTGCTCACCCTCGGCCTGACCTGGCTGTCCTTCTGGTGGATCAGAAGGCGGCTGTCATGAGGCTCAGGACGGTGACGGCCGGGCTCGTCCTCCTCCTGGCGGCGGCGTGCACCGCCCCCGCGCCGCCGCGCAGCCAGGCGGGCGCCGCCGACGCCGCCGTCTGCGCCCGCCCCCAGGGAACCATCGGAGCGGAGACGGCCACCACCATCGACGTCCTCGAACAGGCCTACTTCTGCGTCCTGGCCCACTACTACGGCGCCGCCACGCTCGACGCCCGCGCGCTGCTGACCGCCGGGTTCGTCGCCCTGACGCAGGAGCTCAACCGCGACGGGCGCGACGTGGCCGACGCCACCATGCCGGCGCTGACCGGCGACAGGAAGGCCGACTGGGCCGCCTTCGAGACCGTCTACCGCAAAGTCACCGAGCAGGTCCCCGAGAAGCTGCGCGGCGAACTGGCCGCCGGGACCCTCGAAGCGATGGTGGCCGCCCTCGGCGACAACCACGCCCGCTGGTCGCATGACTCCGCGCGGCACCCCGACTACTACGACGGCGACGGCTACGGCCTGGGCCTGACGGCGAACGTCAACGGCCCCCAAGTGGACGGCAACCCAGGCGTCGCCCTGCCGCCGCTGTTCGTCACCGCGGTGGAGGGCGGCGCGGCGCGGGCCGCCGGGGTGCGGCCGGGCGACGTCATCGAGTCGATCAACGACTCGGCGCCCTTCATCGACGGCACGCCCACCCCCGCGATCGCCGCCCTCTACCCGCGCTACCCGGAGGCGCGCCCCGTCCGGCTGGGGCTGCTGCGGGAGAGCACCGGCCGCCGCTGGAGCGTGACGCTCCAGCCCGGCCTCTACCCGCGCGAACTCGCCGACCTCCAGGTGGTGCGGTCGAAGCTGCTGGACGGCGGCATCGCCTACGTCCGGGTGTCCGGCTTCGCCTCCGACTCGGCCAAGCGGGCCCTCGCCGCCATCGCCAGGCTGCGTACCGGCAGGACGCTCAACGGCGTCGTGCTGGACCTGCGCGGCAACGGCGGCGGCATCCCCAACGAGGCGGTGCGGCTGGTGAGCGGGTTCGTCCACGGCAAGGTCACCGGCTACCAGTGCGCCGCCGACGGCGCCTGCGAGGCCTTCCGCACCGACGACACCGTGGAGCTGGTCGGGCTGCCGCTGGCGGTGCTGATCGACCGGAGCTGCGCCTCGGCGTGCGAGCACGTCAGCTCCGCCGTCAAGGACCTGCGGATCGGGCGGCTGGTCGGCACCAGGACGGCCGGCGTCATCTCCGGGCCTGCGCAGCCGTACCTGCTGGCCGACAACACCGTGCTGAGCTTCCCCGCCAAGCACCACCTCGGCCCGAACCGCGAGGTGGTCGACAGGATCGGCGTCGCGCCCGACCACCACGTGCCGCCGACCCCGCGCGACGCCGCCGCCGGGCGCGACGCCGCCCTGGCCCAGGCCCTGACCCTGCTGCGCAAGTGAAGAGAACGGATCGCCACATGAGACCTGTTGCGGTGGCGCTCGCCGGGCTGACCGTCCTGGCGGCATCCGCCTGCACCGCGCCCGCCCCGCCCCGGCCCGCCGCCGTGTCGCCCCCGCCGTCCGGCCCCGCCACGCTGCCCGCCCCCACCGGCGAGCACGCCGTCGGCACGACCGTCCTGCACCTGACGGACACCTCCAGGCCCGACCCGTGGAACCTGGACGCCGACGCCAGGCAGCTCAAGGTCACCCTCTGGTACCCGACCGAGCAGCGGGACGGGCGGCGGGCACCGTACATGTCGCCGAAGGAGTCGCAGCTCATGGTGAAGCGGCTCAGGAGCGCGGCGGTGCCGGACGACACGCTCAGCAAGACAGGCACGAACGCCGTCGCGGACGCCGAGCCTGCCGGGCGCGGGCTGCCGCTGGTGGTGCTCTCGCCCGGCTTCACCAAGCCGGTGAGCACGCTCACGTCGCTGGCCGAGGACCTGGCCAGCCGCGGGTACGTCGTGGCCGGCGTCGACCACCCCTACGAGAGCTACGCCACCACCCTGGCCGACGGCACGGTCGCGGAGTGCCTGGCGTGCGACAGCGACGCCGACCCTGGCTTCGGTCCGGGCGTCGTCGGCGGCAGGGCGGCGGACGTGTCGTTCGTGCTCGACCGGTTGCCGGCGAAGTGGGACGGCGCCGGAGTGCTCGACCGCGGCAAGATCGCCATGGTCGGCCAGTCGATCGGCGGGGCGAGCAGCGTCGCGTCCATGCTGGCCGACCCGCGGATCCGCGCGGGCATCGACATGGACGGCACCACCTACGCCCGCATCCCGAAGAGCGGGCTCTCGCGGCCGTTCCTGTTCCTGGGCACGCCGCAGCACGTGCCCGGCGGCCGGGACCTGTCGTGGGAGCGCGACTGGAAGCTGCTGACCGGGTGGAAGCGGTGGATCGTGCTGACAGGCGCGGAGCACCAGTCCTTCACCGACGGGCCGCTGCTGCAGGGCGCGCTCGGCGTCACGCCCGTCAGCGGAACGCTGTCCGGTGAGCGCGCCGCCGAGCTGACCCGCACGTACGTGGCGGCCTTCCTCGACCGGCACCTGAAGGGGCTGCGGCAGCCGATCCTGGACGAGCCGTCACCGCGTTACCCCGAGGCCAAGCTCTGTCCGTCGGCGTGCGCCGCCTCTTAGTTCATCGAGATGTGCACGTGGTCGAAGTGGTTCTCGGTGACGCTGCCACGGTCGGACATCGCGCGCCAGCCTGAGCCCTGGTTGATGCGCTGCTTCCAGATCACGTACTTGACGCCCAGCTTGTCCTTGTTCTGGATCGCCCAGGCCGCGATGCGGTCGCCGAGCGCGTTGTTCGCGGCCGAGGGCATCGAGCCGCCCGTGCTCATCATGAAGTCGCAGGCCCGGCCCAGCGGGTGCTCGCCGCTGGAGCCGGAGCGGAAGCAGCCGACCGTGAACGGCAGCGAGAAGTTCTTCGCCACCTGCGCCTTCATCAGCCGGGTGCGGGCGGTGATGTTGTCGGAGCCGGTGGGCAGCTGGGGCGCCCAGGTGCCGTTGGAGTTGCGGCCCGTCGCGACGGGGACGAGATCCTGGAGCTTGTCCTTGATGTCGTCGATGACGTCCTCGGCCTCGTCGCGCTGCTCCTCCACCTTGGCCGCGTCCGCCTTGATCTTGGTGGTCAGCGCGGCGGCCTCCTGGCTGGCCTTCTTCTTGTCGTCGCGGGCCTTGGCCACGGTCGCGACGAGCGCCTGCTGCTCGGCGGTGAGCTGTTCGAGCAGCGCCGCGGTGCCGGCGTCCGTGGGGAGCATGAAACCGGGCAGCGCGGAGGGGTCGCCGTTCTGGTAGCGCAGGCGGGCGATGTCGGCGACCCGCTGCTCGGCGGCGGCCAGCGTCTGCTCCGCGGTGGACGCCTTGGCCGCGGCGGCCTTGGCGGCGTCCTGCGCCTCGGCCAGCTCGACGCGCTTGAGGTTGTACTGCTCGATCAGCTTGTCGACCTTGCTGTTGAGCTGCTTGAGCTGGGCGCGGAGCTCGGCTTCCGACGGCTTGGGCGCCGCGGCTGCCGCGGGGGTGGCCGACAGGGCGACGGCGGTGGCGGTGAAGAGGCCGATGGCCAGGATCGCGGGGGACGAAGCCGCCACGTAGATGTTCCTCTCCCTCTGCCGGCCGGGTTAGCTGACGGGTTCGGGCATGGGAGTGCGCTTCCCTACCGCCGTAGCGGATTCACCCCAGGTGCGGTTTGGGTCCCCGGCTCCCGGGCGCCTCGCCCGGGATTAGGCCTGCTACCGGGCCGTTACGGCCGGTGCATATGGGGATATTAGTGGTAGATCACGAGTCATGCGACCTTAAGTAGAAATCTATTAGTGATCAATCTGTGATCGAATCAGGCGGGCCGCCTCCTCCGGCAGCACGTCGTTCACGAACGCGCCCATCGCCGACTCCGAGCCGGCCAGGAACTTGAGCTTGTTCGCCGCCCGCCTGATGCTGAACAGCTCCATGTGCAGGTAGCCCAGCTCCCTGCCCTGCCGCACCGGCGCCTGGTGCCAGGCCGCGATGTACGGCATCACCAGGCCGAACAGCCCGTCGAACGCGCGCAGCACCGAGGTGTACAGCGGCGCGAACGCCGCCCGCTCCTCCTCGGTCAGCGCCGCCAGGTCGGGCACCCGCCGGTTCGGGTAGAGGTGCACCTCGAACGGCCAGCGCGCGGCGGCCGGCACGAACGCCGTCCACAGCTCGTTGCCCGCCACCACCCGCGTGCCCGCCTCCCGCTCGGCGGCCAGCACGTCGGCGAACAGGTTGCCCCCGGTGTAGCGGCCGGCGGCGGCGAGCTGCAGCTTGGTCCTGGGCGTGACGTAGGGGTAGGCGTAGATCTGGCCGTGCGGGTGGGCCAGCGTGATGCCGATCTCCTCACCCCGGTTCTCGAAGCAGAACACCTGCTCCACGCCCTCGATCTGGGACAGCTCCGCCGTCCTGTCGGCCCACGCCTCCATGACCAGCTCCACCTGCGAGTCGGACAGCTTGGAGAAGGAGGAGTCGTGATCGGAGGTGAAGCACACCACCTCACACCTGCCCACGCCAGGACGGACCTCGCTCAGGCCGCCCGGCTCCCCGTAGGCCCCGAAATTGGTGGAGAAGGACGGAAACCGGTTCTCGAACACCACCACGTCGTAGTCGTAGGCCGGGATCTCCGTCGAACGCGTGTCGGACGACGGGCACAGCGGGCACTCGGCCGTGCCGCCGGTCGGCAGGAACGTGCGCGTCTGCCGGTGCCCGGCCATCGCGATCCACTCCTCCGTCAGCGGGTCGTAGCGCAGCTCGGAGGCCACCGGCCGGGGGTCGAGCGTCCGCCGGTCGATCGCGCTCCTGTCGGCGTCGTCGCGCCGGTCGAAGTAGATCAGCTCCCGACCGTCGGCCAGATGGGTGATGGTGCGCTTCAAGGGGTGCCCTCCGCGATGATCAGTTCTCCGGCCCGTTCGGCCAGCTCGGTGCGTGCGTCCTCCGGCAGCCCCGCGTCGCTGATGACCACGTCGGCCTCACTCAGCTCGGCGATGGTGCTGATGCCGACCGTGTTCCACTTCGTGTGGTCGGCCGGGACGACCAGCCGGGTCGCGGCCGTCACCAGCTCCCTGTCGGTCTCGGACTCCAGCAGGTTGGGAGTGGTGAAGCCGGCGCGCACGCTCATCCCGTGCACGCCCAGGAACAGCGTGTCCACGTGCAGGCGGCGGATCGCGGCCACGGCGACGGGGCCCACCAGCGCGTCGGACGGCGTGCGCACGCCACCCGTCAGCACCACCGTGCGGTCGGCGCGCGGGTTGCGGTGGAAGACGTCGGCCACCGGGATCGAGTTCGTGATCACGGTCAGCTCGGGCACGCCGATCAGGTGGCGGGCCAGCGCCCACGTGGTGGTGCCCGCCGACAGCGCCACGGCCGTGCCGGGACGCACCAGCGTGGCGGCGTGCCGCGCGATCGCCTCTTTCTCCTGCTGCTGGCGGGCGGACTTGGCGGTGAAGCCGGGCTCCTCGGTGGAGCCTGGGCCGAGCGCGGTCGCGCCTCCGTGCACCTTCTCCAGCAGCCCGCGCTCGGCCAGTACCTCGAGGTCGCGGCGGATGGTCATGTCGGAGACGCCCAGCTCGCGGACGAGGTCGGCGACCCGGACGCCACCGTTGCTGCGCACGCGTTCGAGAATCGCCTGCTGACGCTGCTGTGCGAGCACGCCCGCTCCTTCCAACAGATTCCACCAAATTATGACACGGAATTGTTGGGGAATGTTAGTTAGCGCGGGAACGCTTGCGCTGGTCAGCGCGACGGGGGACGGTGAGGGCTCACCGATCACTCAGCAGAGACTCACCGGGAACTCACCGGAGACTCGGCCGGGACTCACCGGAGACCTCGACCGGAGGCGAGCTTATGGCCAGGCGGGCACGTAAGGGCAAGGCGCGCAAGAAGAAGAAGGCGAACCACGGCAAGCGCCCCACAGCACGATGAACGCGCGGGTGGCCGCCACGGCCGTGGCGGCCACCCGTGGTGTTCAGCCGGGCAGCTCGGCGAGCGCCTGGTCCACCCGCTCCTGCGGCAGCGTGTAATCCTCCAGCTCGCCCGCCAGATAACGGTCGTAGGCGCCCAGATCGAAATGGCCGTGACCGCACAACGCGGTCAGGATGACCTTCTCCTCGCCGCTCTCCCTGCACCGCAACGCCTCCGCGATGGTCTCCGCCAGCGCGTGGGTCGGCTCGGGCGCGGGCACGATGCCCTCCGTCCTGGCGAAGCGCACCCCGGCCTCGAAACACTCGCTCTGCGTGCGGGTGACCGCCTCGAACAGGCCCAGCTCGTACAGGTGCGACAGCAGCGGCGACATGCCGTGATAGCGCAGCCCGCCGGCGTGGATCGGGTCGGGCACGAACGAGTGGCCCAGCGTGTGCATCTTCAGCAGCGGCGTGAATCCGGCCGCGTCGCCGAAGTCGTAGGCGTACACGCCGCGCGTGAACGACGGGCAGGCGGCCGGCTCGACCGCCCTGAACACCGTCCCGGCCCGCCCGGCCAGCTTCTCCCGCAGGAACGGGAACGCGAGCCCCGCGAAGTTCGACCCGCCGCCGGTGCAGCCGATCACCAGGTCGGGCATCTCGGGAAGCTGCGTCAGCGCCTCCTCGCCGATCACCGTCTGATGCAGCAGCACGTGGTTGAGCACGGACCCGAGCGCGTACCTGGCATCGGCCGTCGCCCCGGCCACCTCCACCGCCTCGCTGATCGCGATCCCCAGGCTGCCGGGGGAGCCGGGATCGTCCGCCAGGATCTTGCTGCCCGCTCCCGTCACGGTGGAGGGGCTGGCGTGCACGGTTGCGCCGTACACCTGCATGAGGGAACGGCGGTAAGGCTTCTGATCGTAGGAGGCCCGCACCATCCAGACCCGGCACTCCAGCCCGAACTGCGAGCACGCGAACGCCAGCGCGGAACCCCACTGGCCCGCGCCCGTCTCGGTGGTCAGCAGCCGCACGCCCTCGCGCGCGTTGTAGAACGCCTGCGGCACCGCCGTGTTCGGCTTGTGCGAGCCGGCGGGGGAGACGCCCTCGTACTTGTAGTAGATCCTGGCCGGGGTGCCCAGCGCCCGCTCCAGGCGGCGCGCCCGGATCAGCGGCGTCGGCCGCCACAGACGGTAGACGTCCAGCACCTCCTGCGGGATCGGGACGTACCGCTCGCCGCTGACCTCCTGCGCGATCAGCTCCATGGGGAACAGCGGTGCCAGATCGGCGGGGCCCACGGGTTCTCGCGTGGCGGGGTGGAGCGGGGGAGGGGGCGGGGACGGCAGATCGGGAACGATGTTGTACCAGTTGCCGGGGATCATCGCTTCAGTCTGCGCCGCCCTCGCGCGACCCGCCAGAGCCTTTCACGGCAGCTCACCTGACCAGGATGGCGGGCCTGTCCGGGTGATCGGTCCGCCGGGGCCTTGCGCGGCGGCTCACCTGACCAGTACGGCGGGCCTGCCCGGATGATCGGCCCGCCGGGGCCTTGCGCGGCGGCTCACCTGACCAGGATGGCGGGCCTGTCCGGATGATCGGCCCGCACCACGACATCCGCCACCTCCTGGGGCCGGACCTCCCGCTCATACCGCTCGTAAGCGGGCAACCTCCAGCGCTCCTCCTCGCCCGTCCCCCGCTCCAGAGCCCCAGGCGACAACCACACGTGCACGCTCACCTCGAACGCCAGCCCCCGCCCCAGCAGCAGCGTCCCGTCCACCAGCACCACCCCGCCCGCGGGCAACTCGGTGTACGGCACCCGATAAGCCCGATCGACCCCGCTGTCCCACAGCGCGGGCAACACCCGCCCCGACCCTCCCTCGTCGAGCGGATCCAGAACTTCCCTGCGCAACGCCTTGGCATCCAGCCAGTCGTCGTAGAAGGCGTCGGGGTCTGTCCTGCCGTACTCCAGCCGCAACGACGCCGGCCGCAGGAAGTCGCCCGCCGACACCCGCAACACGGGCCTGCCCCGCAGCCGCAACGGCGCCACCAGCTCATCGGCTAGCGCGCCAGGCCGCGCGGGCGGCGCCCCGTCCACGGCCACCCGCACCCATGAGCCGGGTGGGCGCGCGGAGATCAGCTCGGCCAGCTCCTCGACGAGAGCCTCACGGGAGATCGGTCGCACACGCATCGCTCACAGCTTACGAGCGCCCGGAACGCCTCTCGATCCCAGCTTACGAGCGCCCGGAATACCTTCGATCACGGCGTACGAGCGCCCGGAACGCTTGCGAGCACAGCTACGAGCGCCCTGTGTCCACGTACGCCCCGAAATACCTTCGACGAGCCTGCGGCCGCCTCGCTAGGGTGCCCGCCATGACCCAGTGCGACTGCGGCGCCCCGCCCGGCCCGCTCGGCACCTGCGCCGACTACTACAACACCATCCTGGCCGAGGAACAACTCGACCCGGAGATGTACCGGTGGCACGCGGTCGTCGTCTGCGTCTACCTCCTGCAGCACCCCGCCCGCGGACACGAGAAGCACCTCGACAGCCAGTTCCGCTGGCTGCAGTTCTACCTCGACCGTGGCATCGACGCCACAATCCGCCTCCAGGCCCACCAGGTCGCCCGCAACAACCGCCGATCCAGCGCCGGCTACGACATGGCACCCCTGGAGCCCTACGCACCCCTGCCCTCCGGCGGACCCCCAGCGCACTTCGCCACGAGCTTCTGCGAGCTTCCGTACGGAGAAGGCGGCTTCGTCCTCGACGGACACGCGACATACGGCAATCGCCTGCACACCCTCGCGCAAGCGACCGAACAGGCCTGGAAAAGCCTCGGGCCAGGCACCCCATCGCGGGGTTGACCTGGCCCTTCGCCATGCTGGAGCGGACGACGGGAATCGAACCCGCGTAGCTAGTTTGGAAGACTAGGGCTCTACCATTGAGCTACGTCCGCGCGAACCGGTCGAACTCTGGTCTAGACTTCATCCGGTCGTCAGGGCGTAAGCGTACCGGAGTCCCGGAGCGCATGCGCAATCGGCGAGACGGGGCGTGGCGCAGCTTGGCAGCGCGCTTGCTTTGGGAGCAAGAAGTCGCAGGTTCAAATCCTGTCGCCCCGACCAGCCCCGAAGGCCCCTCCCAGATCGGGAGGGGCCTTCTGCTTGTCTGTCTGCTTGACTAGCGCGTTTTCGAGGCCAGGCCATTCCGCCGAGCCCTGGTGCGATACGGCGAAGACCAGTTGGTCGCCGCGTGAGTCTGAGGCGTAGATCGGCTGTTCAGGACCGGGTCGGGGAAGCCATGGAGGGTGGGGCGAAGGCGGGCCACAGCCAGTGCTTCTGGTACGTCCGTCAGGATGTGTCCTCATCCACCCGTTCTGTCTCTTCGGCGGGGAACCAGCCGCGGACGAACTCTTCTAGGGCTCGGATCGCGTCCGTGTTCACATGGTCGACCCAGCCGACCTTGGCACGGCTGCCGCTTCGGTGATCATGTGCCGCTGTGCGCGTTGTCGATCACGATGGCTCTTCACGACGCAGGCGGGATGGCGGTGTTCCTGCCTCTTCCGCGCCCTGGCGACCGCCCGTACGGAACCAGGAGGCCTGGAGGCTGGAATGGTGTTGATCGAGGCGGTCCCGCAGGAGTTACCGAGACAGCGGAGCAGGCTGCCGTTCCTCGTCTGCGTGACGCTCCTGGCTTTCATCGCCGGCTGCGTGGCCGTGGTCAAGGTGCCTCAGTGGCGCAACGATGAGAGGCTCGCTCAGTTACAGGAGCGGGTGAGCATGCTGCCGCTCCCAGCCGATACGGAGCGTGACTTGGGGCTGGTGGTGCAGGGGACCGTGGGGTTGCAATCGGGCAACAGCGTCGCGGGTGGCGAGCTCGCCGGCACCGTGTACGTCAATCCGAGCGGCTCCTGGCGGGACGGTTACAAGAGCGTCATCGTGCGGTTCTTCGACGGGCCCCACGATCCGGGGTTCGACTTGCGTTGCCACTGACGTTCAGGCCTCGGATGAGGGGCGCCTGATCTCACCGTCCCGGTGGGGAGGCGGGCGGGATCGCTCACGACAGACGGACGCCCCCGGAAGGCGTCTCCTGATGACGGACCGGCCGCATGACCTGCTTGGCGACGCAGCTGGGCAACCCCGCGGCGTCCCCCGCCGCCAGTCGCCGGTAGGTGCTGGGCGACATGCCGACCAGTTCGGAGAAGCGGGTGCTGAAGGTGCCCAGCGACGAGCAGCCGACGGCGAAGCAGACTTCGGTGACCGACATGTCGCCGCGCCGCAGCAGCGTCATGGCCCGTTCGATGCGGCGGGTCATCAGGTAGCTGTACGGCGATTCGCCGTAGGCGGCGCGGAACAGCCGGCTCAGGTGCCCGGACGAGAGGTGTACGCCGCGCGCCAGCGCCTCCACGTCCAGCGGCTGCGCGTAGTCGCGGTCGATCCTGTCGCGCACGCGGCGCAGCAGGGTGAGCTCGCGTAGGCGCTGGTCGGGTTGGGTGGCCATGTCGTACAGCCTGCCCTGTGGACGGCTGCGCTGTCCACGCGGCGGGGGTGCAGCCAGGTACACCCCTATCGGGCAGGTAGCTCGATTCCGGTCGCCGGTCGTGGTGCCTAGCGTCGGAGGCCGGAGGAGGCGACAGAGAAGGGGACATGTCGGGTGCGTGTGGTGATGTGGGTTCTGCAGGTTGTCGTGGCCGGGTTCTTCGTGGTGGCGGCGCTGGGGAAGTTCGCGGGGGCTGAGCCGTCGGCGTCGACGTTCGCGGCGATCGGGTTCGGCGACTGGTTCCGGGTGCTGGTCGGGGTGCTGGAGGTGGCCGGGGCGGTGGCGTTGCTGGTGCCGCGGCTGGCCGGGGTGGCGGGGCTGGCGCTGGCCGGGTTGATGGCGGGCGCGGTGGTGACCGAGGCGTTCGTGTCCGGGGGTGGGGTGGTGTTGCCGCTGGTGCTGCTCCTGTTGTGCCTGGTCGTCGCGTGGGGGCGCAGGAAGGAGACGAAACAGGTGTGGTCGGCGGTCGCTGGGCAGGCCTCTTGAAGGGGCTTCTAAAGCTCCGCGGTGGTGTGGGATGCGGCGGGCGGGCATGGTGAGAGGCGTGGCACTTTCCGAGGACGACGACGAGCTGCTGTTCGCGGGCGATCCGATGGCGTTCCCGCTCACCTACCCCGGCCGGATCCCGTCCGGCTCCGGTGTGCTGGTGGACGACGCGTACAGGAGGCAGGAGTGGGGTGAGGGCGGCGCGGCGATCGCCGCGCTGCTGGCGTCGCTGGGTCAGGCGCCGCTGGACGCGCGCCACCGCGTGGTGGCTGTGGGTTCGAACGCCGCTCCGAGTCAGGTGCGCAGGAAGTTCCTCGACCACGGGGTACGTCCGGTGGTGCCGATGACGCAGGCCGACGTGCCGGGGATCGCGCCCGGCGTGTCCGCGCACGTGAGCAAGTGGGGTTACGTGCCGGCCGCGCCCGTGGAGACGCCGGGTGAGACGTCCAGGCTGTTCGTGCTGTGGCTGGACGAGCACCAGCTCGCGGCGCTGGACCTCACGGAGCCCAACTACCGCAGGCGCCCGCTGGAGGAGCCGGTCACGCTGGAGGACGGGACGGAGCTGCCGCCGCCTTTCGTGTACGAGGGCAGGCACGGCTGCCTCGCCGCCCCCGGGGACGGCGGCCGGCCGCGGCGGCTGATCTCGCAGCCGGCGCTCATCCAGTCGCTTCTGGACGACTCCGCGGACCTGCGTCACCTGTGCGGGGACACTCCGGAGCGATTCGTGGCCAGCGTGCGGGACGACACCGTGCGCGAGGCGGCCTACCTGCTGCTCCAGCGGGAGAGCCGGGTGAGAGACGCGGTGGGCGGGGGATAAGGTCGGGGCTCGTGACAGACAACCGAACCCCTCCCCCCTTCGCCGGCGACGAGCGGGCGATGCTGAACAACTGGCTCGAATGGCACCGCGGCACGCTGGCCGTCAAGTGCGACGGCCTGTCGGAGGAGCAGCTGCGCGAGCGTTCCGCGCCGCCCTCCGCGCTCTCCCTGCTGGGCCTGGTCAGGCACATGGCGCACGTCGAGCGTTCCTGGTTCCGCCGGGTGCTGAACGGCGAGGACCTGCCCAAGCTGTGGGACAAGGACCGCGACAACGACGCCGACTTCAACGAGGTCGATACCGCCTCGGCGAAGGAGGCGTTCGACACGTGGCAGGAGGAGATCCGGTTCGCCCGCGCGATCTCGGACGCCAAGCCGCTGGACGCGGTGGGTGACCGTAACGGGCAGGACTGCACGCACCGGTGGATCCTGATTCACCTGATCGAGGAGTACGCCCGCCACAACGGCCACGCCGACCTGCTGCGCGAGCGCATCGACGGCGTCACCGGCGAATAAGGGGATCAGTCGTCGGCGCGGAACAGCGCCCAGACGGCCTTGCCGCCGCGGGCCAGCGGGTCCCAGCCCCAGCACTGGCTGTAGGTCTCGACGATGTAGAGGCCACGCCCGTTCTCGGAGATGAAGTCGGGCTCCTTGGGCCTGGGCACCTCGTCGCTGGGGTCGGCCACGGCGAGCAGCACGTGGGGGGCGACCCGCATGAGCAGCAGCTCGATCTCGCGGCGGCCGGCGTCGTACATCGCGTACCTGACGGCGTTCGTCACCAGCTCGGAGACCACCAGTGCGGCGTCGTCGCTGAGGTCGTGCAGGCCCCAGCCGCGCAGTGTCCTGCGGGTGACGTCCCTGGCGGTTCTCACCGAGTCGGCCTGAAAGGGCAACGGGCACGAGGTCGTGTACGGCTTGCCACCCGTGAGGAGGCGGTCGAAGCCGACCTCCCGGGTTATCTGCAGGCAATCGGCAGTGGCCAGAGGGTCCTCCACCATGCCGCCGATACCTCCCCGTTCAGCCTTGGTTAGTGCATGTTTGGCCCAATATGCACTAAGCCATCATGGGTCACGAACGCGGCACCTGCAAGACCCAAATGCACGTGCAGTTGCAATGTGCAGGAGCAAGCGACGTTTTCGGGATAAATCTCCGAATCCGGACACGAGGTTGAGACCTTGTCATACCCGGCAATGTGGTGTCACTGTGTGTGCGGACCTTGATAGGAGGCAAAGTGACGCAGAACCAGCCGGGTTCCGGACCGACGGCGCTGCGCATCCTCCTGGGCTCCCAGCTGCGCAAGCTCAGGGAAGCGAAGAACGTCACTCGTGAGGAGGCCGGCCACCTCATCAGGGGGTCGGAGTCCAAGATCAGCCGAATGGAGCTCGGCCGGGTGGGGTTCAAGGAACGCGACGTGGCGGACCTGCTGACCCTGTACGGGGTCGTGGATCATCAGGCCCGCTCCGCCGTCCTCGATCTGGTCGCCACCGCCAACGAGCCGGGCTGGTGGCACCGGTTCAACGATGTCCTGCCCACGTGGTTCCAGGCGTTCGTCGGCCTTGAAGAGGCCGCCGCCAGGATCAGGACCTACGAGGTCCAGTTCGTGCCAGGACTGTTGCAGACCAAGGAGTACGCAAGGGCCGTGGTGACCGCCGGTGCGGCGGGCATCGGGGCAGAGGAGATCGCCCGCAGGGTGGATCTCCGGCTGGAGCGCCAGCGGATGTTCGACAGGCCGGACGGGCCGGTCTTCTGGGCCGTGATCGACGAGGCCGCGCTCAGGCGGCCCATCGGCGGGGCCGAGGTCATGAGGGCGCAGATCGAGCACCTCATCGACCTGATGCGGCAGCCGAACATCACCATCCAGGTCATGCCGTTCAGCTTCGGCGGGCACAGCGCGGAGGGCGGGGCGTTCAGCATCCTGCGCTTCCCCGACAGCGACCTGCCCGACGTCGTGTACGTGGAGCAGCTCGCCAGCGCGCTCTACCTGGACAAGCGTGAGGACGTGGACCGATACACCGAGGTGATGGAACGGCTGTGCGCCGTGAGCACCACTCCGGACGAGACGATCGAGCTTTTGCGGACGATCGCGGACGAGTTCTGACCGCGGCGGCGTCGTGGTTGGGTGTGCATCTGCCCTAGACTGGCCATCGGCGTTGGATGCCGCCGTTGCGGAGCATGCCCAACACCGCTCATGTGGGCGCGGCGCGCGAGCCGTACCAATGGGACGCGCCCGCGATCACTCGTAGCTTGATCAAGGAGACCATTCCGTGAAGACCGCTGTCGAGGAGCTCAGCCCGACCCGGGTCAAGCTCACTGTCGAGGTGCCGTTCGACGAGCTGCGCCCGAGCATGGATGCGGCGTACAAGAAGGTCGCGCAGCAGGTGCGCGTCCCCGGGTTCCGGCCTGGCAAGGTTCCGGCCCGCATCATCGAACAGCGCTTCGGCCGGGCGGTAGTGCTTGAGGAGACCCTCAACGACGCGGTGCCCAAGCTGTACGGCCAGGCCGTCGACGAGGCCGACGTGTTCCCGGTCAGCCAGCCCGACATCGAGGTCACGAAGATCGACGACGGTGAGCAGATCGAGTTCACCGCCGAGGTCGACATCCGGCCCAACTTCGAGGTGCCCGACTACCAGGGCATCGAGGTCACGGTCGACTCCGCCGAGGTCTCCGACGAGGACGTGGACGCCCAGCTCGACGCGCTGCGCCAGCGCTTCGCCACGCTGACCGGCGTGGAGCGCGCCGCCGCGAGCGGCGACTTCGTCGTGATGGACCTGCGCGCCGAGATCGACGGCGAGAACATCGAGGAGCAGCAGGCCAGCGAGGTCTCCTACGAGGTCGGCGCCGGCTCCGTGCTGCAGGGCCTCGACGACGCGCTCGAGGGCATGTCCGCGGGCGAGGAGAAGAGCTTCAAGACCGAGCTGGTCGGCGGCGAGAATGCCGGTCAGGAAGCCGACGTCATCATCAACGTCAAGTCGGTCAAGGAGAAGGTCCTGCCCGAGCTGGACGACGAGTTCGCCCAGCTCGCCAGCGAGTTCGACACGCTGGAGGAGCTGAAGAACAGCATCCGCGAGCAGGCCCGCCGCAACAAGCTCATCGACCAGGTCGTCCAGGCCCGCGAGAAGGCGCTCGACGCGCTGCTCGACAAGATCGAGATCCCGCTGCCGGACAGCGCGCTCAAGGCCGAGGTCGACGCGCGCAAGCACAACCTCGACCACCAGATCGCCGAGAGCGGCCTCAGCCGCGACGCCTTCTTCCGTCTGTACCAGACGACGGAGGACGAGCGCTTCGAGGAGTTCGACAAGAACTCCGCTCGCGCGATCAAGGTCGGCTTCGTGCTCGACAAGATCGTCAAGTCCGAGGAGCTGGGCGTCTCCGAGCAGGAGCTGACCAACTTCGTGGTCCGCCGCGCCATGGAGATGGGCGTGCAGCCCAACGAGCTGGCCAAGCACCTCGCCGACAACGACCAGCTCACGCTGGCCATGGTCGAGATCGTCCGCGACAAGGCCAAGTCGGTCCTGGGCGACGCCGCCAAGGTCGTCGACACCGAGGGCAACGAGGTGGACCTCAAGGCCATCTACACCGAGATCAACGGCGAGCCGCCGGTCGAGGAGGAGGAGGCCGCCGCCGCCGACTCCGACGAGGCCGCCGACAAGCCCGCCGAGGACAAGGCTCAGGCCTGACGCTCAGGCTTAACGGGAGCCCCTGGACCAGCCGGTCCGGGGGCTCCCGCTTTTCGCGGGCCGGGGCGTCCACGGAAGTGTGCCGGGTCCGCGAGGGGAGTGTGGCCTCCCCGCGACGTTTCCGCCGCGGGCGGAGGTCGTCAGGGGCGCTCAGATGGCCGCTGCGGGGACGGCGGCCCGGTGACGCACCCAGCCGGGAGCGCGCCCTCCCGCGACACCGGGGCGCCGTCTCAGGGCCCTGTGGGTGTACGGCGAGTGATGGCGCGCGGTCCGGGGGGCGGCTGCCGCGCGTCAAGCGGGACGAATGCCGCATGCGACCGCGAAGGGTTACAGGGGCCGGTCCATCCGAACCTGCGCCGTCAGCGAACAGTCCGGGGGACCGGGCATGACCTGTGGGCGGCGCGCGTTAAGGTCACAAGCAAAGCCAATCGATTACGACGCATCGGAAGGTGACGCTGTGACCAGCCCGCCGACCTTCTATCAGCCTGAGTCTCGAGGCCGTGAGAACGGCTCCGCCTTCCGGCTTGAGGACCAGCTTTACCAGCGCCTGCTCCGCGAGCGCATCATTGTGCTCGGGCAGGAGGTCAACGACGAGATCGCCAACCGCATCTGCGCCGAGCTGCTGCTGCTCGCCGCCGATGACCCGGAGCGTGACATCACGCTCTACATCAACTCGCCGGGTGGCTCGGTGAGTGCGGGCATGGCGATTTACGACATGATGGAATACGTGCCGAACGACGTCTCCACCGTGGTGATGGGCATGGCCGCCTCGATGGGGCAGTTCCTGCTCACCGCGGGGGCGCGGGGCAAGCGTTACGCGCTGCCGCACGCCCGGGTGATGATGCACCAGCCGTCCGGCGGCATCGGCGGCACCGCCGCTGACATCGCCATCCAGGCTGAGCAGATGCTCTACGTGAAGAAGACGCTGGCCGAGCGGATCGCCTTCCACACGGGGCAGTCGCTGGACCAGATCGAGTCGGACTCCGACCGTGACCGCTGGTTCACGGCCGAGGAGGCCAAGGACTACGGCTTCATCGACCACGTGGTGCGCAGCGCGCGTCAGGTGCCCTCCGCGGGCCCGGTTTCCTAGGGGGAGCTGACATGAACATCCAGAGCCGTTACGTTCTCCCCTCCTTCGTCGAGCGCACGTCCTACGGCGTGAAGGAGATGAACCCGTACAACAAGCTCTTCGAGGACCGCATCATCTTCCTCGGGGTGCAGATCGACGACGCGTCGGCCAACGACGTGATGGCCCAGCTGCTCACGCTGGAGTCGCTCGACCCCGACCGTGACATCAGCATCTACATCAACTCGCCGGGTGGCTCCTTCACCGCCATGACGGCGATCTACGACACGATGCAGTTCGTCCGGCCGGAGATCCAGACCGTCTGCCTCGGCCAGGCCGCGTCCGCCGCGGCCGTGCTGCTGGCCGGCGGTACCCCGGGCAAGCGGTTCGCGCTGCCCAACGCCCGGGTGCTGATCCACCAGCCGTCCACCGAGGGCGGCGGCCAGGGCAGCGACATCGAGATCCAGGCCCGCGAGATCCTCCGCATGCGCACGCTGCTGGAGGACATCGTGGCCCGGCACACCGGTAAGACCTCCGCTGACGTCCGCAAGGACATCGAACGCGACAAAATTCTCAACGCGGACGAGGCAAAGGCGTATGGTCTGATCGACGACATCATCCCGTCCAGGAAGAAACGAGCTCAGGCCGTGGCTTCCTAGACGAGACGTGACGCACCGGAGCGCTGCCCAATAGGGCACGTTCCGGTGCGACTCGCCGCTAGGGGGCTCACTGAGGGCCCAGAAGACGGTAACGTCGAAACCTGAGCGGTTCGGCCTAGTCCGGAGGATGTCCGGAGACACTGCTCGCGGGAGCAGGGCGGTCCCACGCAAAGGAGTATCTGGGGTGGCACGCATCGGCGACGGGGGAGACCTGCTGAAGTGCTCTTTCTGCGGGAAGAGTCAGAAGCAAGTCAAAAAGCTCATTGCCGGTCCAGGCGTCTACATCTGCGATGAGTGCATCGATCTCTGCAACGAGATCATCGAGGAGGAGCTCACCGAGTCCTCCGAGCTCAAGTGGGACAACCTGCCCAAGCCAAGAGAGATCTACGAGTTCCTCGACGCCTACGTCATCGGTCAGGACAAGGCGAAGAAGGCCCTCTCGGTGGCGGTGTACAACCACTACAAGCGGGTGCAGTCCGGCGACCGGGGCAGAGACGACGTTCTCGAGCTGGCCAAGAGCAACATCCTGCTGCTCGGGCCCACCGGCTCGGGCAAGACGCTGCTGGCGCAGACCCTGGCGAAGATGCTCAACGTGCCCTTCGCCATCGCCGACGCCACGGCGCTGACGGAAGCGGGATACGTCGGCGAGGATGTGGAGAACATCCTGCTCAAGCTGATCCAGGCCGCCGACTACGACGTCAAGAAGGCCGAGACCGGCATCATCTACATCGACGAGGTCGACAAGATCGCCCGCAAGAGCGAGAACCCGTCGATCACGCGCGACGTCTCCGGTGAGGGCGTGCAGCAGGCGCTGCTGAAGATACTGGAGGGCACCACCGCGTCGGTTCCTCCGCAGGGCGGCCGCAAGCACCCGCACCAGGAGTTCATCCAGATCGACACCACCAACGTGCTGTTCATCTGCGGTGGCGCGTTCGCCGGCCTCGAGAAGATCATCGAGTCGCGCATCGGCAAGAAGGGCATCGGCTTCAACGCGATCATCCGATCGAAGGAAGAAGTCGACACCGCCGACATCTTCGGTGACGTGATGCCCGAAGACCTGCTGAAGTTCGGCATGATCCCCGAGTTCGTGGGCCGCCTGCCGGTCATCACCTCGGTGCACAACCTCGACCGCGAGGCGCTCATCCAGATCCTCACCGAGCCGCGCAACGCGCTGGTCAAGCAGTACCGCAAGCTGCTCGAGCTCGACGGCGTGGAGCTGGAGTTCACCGACGGCGCCCTGGAGGCCATCGCCGACCAGGCCATCCTGCGCGGCACCGGCGCCCGCGGGCTGCGCGCCATCCTGGAGGAGGTGCTCCAGTCCGTCATGTACGAGGTGCCCTCCCGGCAGGACGTCGCCCGCGTGGTCATCACCCGCGAGTCGGTGCTGGAGCACGCGATCCCGACGCTCGTCCCGCGCGACCAGCTCGCCGTCAAGCAGCAGCACACGCCGCAGGAGAAGTCGGCCTGAGCAGGCCCTTGGCAGCACCCGAACGCCCCGTGGTGGAAACCATGGGGCGTTTCGCTTGCCCGCCTCCCTAGAATTGGTTGCTGTGACAACGCCAGAGCTGCCTACTCAATACACACCGGCCGACGTCGAGACCCGCAGCTACGAGCGCTGGGTATCCGAAGGCTACTTCCGCGCCGACCCGGGCAGCTCGCGCGAGCCGTACAGCATCGTCCTCCCGCCGCCCAACGTGACGGGCGTCCTGCACATCGGGCACGCGCTCGACCACTCCATCCAGGACGCGCTCACCCGCCGCGCCCGCATGCAGGGCCGCGAGACCCTCTGGCTGCCCGGCATGGACCACGCCGGCATCGCCACCCAGAACGTCGTCGAGCGCGAGCTGGCCAAGCAGGGCAAGTCCCGCCACGACCTGGGCCGCGAGGCGTTCGTCGAGCGCGTCTGGGAGTGGAAGGAGGAGTCCGGCGGCCGGATCCTCGGCCAGATGCGCAAGCTCGGCGACGGCGTCGACTGGTCGCGCGAGCGCTTCACGATGGACCCGGGGCTCTCGCGGGCCGTGCAGACCATCTTCAAGAAGCTCTACGAGGACGGGCTGATCTACCGCGCCGAGCGCATCATCAACTGGTGCCCGCGCTGCCTGACCGCGCTGTCCGACATCGAGGTGGAGCACAGCGAGGACGAGGGCGAGCTCGTCTCGATCCGCTACTCCGACGAGATCGTGGTCGCCACCACGCGCGCCGAGACCATGCTCGGCGACACCGCCGTGGCCGTCCACCCCTCCGACGAGCGCTACGCGCACCTGATCGGCACGATGGTGGAGGTGCCGCTCACCGGCCGCATGATCCCGGTCGTCGCCGACGAGCACGTCGATCCGGCGTTCGGCACCGGCGCGGTCAAGGTGACGCCCGCCCACGACCCCAACGACTTCGAGATCGGCCGGCGCCACTCGCTGCCGTCCCTCACCGTCATGGACGAGCGCGGCGTCATCACCGCGCACGGGCCGTTCGAGGGGCTCGACCGCTTCGAGGCGCGGCCCGCCGTGGTCGCCGCGCTGCGCGCCGAAGGCCGCATCGTCGCGGAGAAGCGGCCGTACCTGCACTCCGTCGGCCACTGCTCGCGCTGCAAGACGGTGGTCGAGCCGAGGCTGTCGCTGCAGTGGTTCGTCAACGTCGCGCCGCTGGCCAAGGCCGCCGGCGACGCCGTCCGTGACGGGCGCACCCGCATCCACCCGCCGGAGCTGGCCAAGCGCTACTTCGACTGGGTCGACGACATGCACGACTGGTGCATCTCTCGCCAGCTCTGGTGGGGCCACCGCATCCCGGTCTGGTACGGCCCTGGCGGCGAGGTCGTGTGCGTCGGCCCCGACGAGGAGCCGCCGGCCGGCTACACGCAGGACTCCGACGTCCTCGACACCTGGTTCTCCTCCGGGCTGTGGCCGATCTCGACGATGGGCTGGCCCGACAGGACGGCGGAGCTGGAGCGCTTCTACCCGACGTCCGTGCTCGTCACCGGCTACGACATCCTGTTCTTCTGGGTCGCCAGGATGATGATGTTCGGCCTGTACGCCATGGACGGCGAGCCGCCGTTCCGCGTCGTCGCCCTGCACGGCATGGTCCGAGACCAGTACGGCAAGAAGATGTCGAAGTCGTTCGGCAACGTGGTCGACCCGCTCGACTGGATCGACCGCTTCGGCGCCGACGCCACCCGCTTCACCCTGCTGCGCGGCGCCAACCCCGGCGCCGACGTCGCGGTGAGCGAGGAGTGGGCGGCCGGGTCGCGCAACTTCTGCAACAAGATCTGGAACGCCACCCGTTTCGCGCTGATGAACGGCGCGGCCGTCGGCTCGCTCGACGGCGCGGAGCTGACGGCGGCCGATCGCTGGATCCTTTCACGCCTGCAGTCGGTGATCGAGGCGACCGACGCCGCCCTGGAGGACTTCGAGTTCGCCAAGGCCTCCGACCTGCTCTACCACTTTGCGTGGGACGAGGTCTGCGACTGGTACCTGGAGCTGGCCAAGATCCAGCTCGGTGAGGGGCTGGAGCACACCAGGCTGGTGCTCGGGCACGTGCTCGACGCGCTGCTGAGGCTGCTGCATCCGCTGGTGCCGTTCGTGACCGAGGAGCTGTGGCGGGCCGTCACCGGGGGCGAGTCGATCGTCGTGGCGCCGTGGCCGGTGCGCGAGGAGCGGTACGTGAACCCGGCCGCCGAGGCCGAGATCGACGCGTTGCAGGAGCTGGTGACCGAGGTCCGCCGGTTCCGTTCGGATCAGGGGCTCAAGCCCGGCCAGAAGGTCGCGGCGCGGCTCGGGCTGAGCGGCACGCCGCTGGCCGGCCAGGAGTCGGCGATCAGGTCGCTGCTGCGGCTGACGGAGCCGTCGGAGTCGTTCAGCGCCACGGCGCGGTTCACGGTGGGCTCGGTGACCGTGGAGATCGACACGGCCGGCGCCATCGACGTGGCCGCTGAGCGCAAGCGGCTGGAGAAGGACCTGGCCGCCGCGCGCAAGGAGGCCGCCCAGGTGGCCGCCAAGCTGGGCAACGAGCAGTTCATGGCCAAGGCGCCGCAGGACGTGGTGACCAAGGTCAGGAGCAGGGCCGAGCAGGCGTCGGCCGACATCGAGCGGCTGGAAGCCCAGCTCGCCGCCCTGGGTGTTTGAACCACGAGCACGAGGGGAAGGTCCATTCGTTACCGAGAATGGACCTTCCTCGTCTCCGAGGCTGCTACAGTTTTCAACGCGGGGCCACTCGGCCCTGACATCCCGCTGAACGAACCCCGACTTTCGGGTGGCTGCAGCCGCACGGTTGGACAAGAGCCGAAAGTTAGAGTAAGTTAGCAGGGTTGCCTCGAAGAGAGGCAAGTCCGGAAGCTCCCGGATCGGGCGGTTTGACAAGAATCGTCCGGATCTGGTAGACTGAAGGAGACGAAATGTGCGCCTCGCGCACTAGGGCCCGAAAGGGATCTGGTGCGAGATGTACGCGTCCGTTTCTTGAGAACTCAACAGTGTGTCAAAAGCCAGTGCATGATTTTTCATGCAACACCTCGTCAAGTGATACTTGATGAAACGCTTGGATTAGTTTCCAGACATTGTTTGGAGAGTT